>JAFUPZ010000028.1 GCA_017472545.1 bacterium
ATTTTCAGAAACCTTAACATCTTTTCCATATACCAAGTCTTGTAACTGATTAAATATAGAATAACTTGGCGGAATAAAATCTAATAATTTTCCTGAAATATTTAAAAATTCAGAAACATCTTCCTTCATTGTAATTACATCTACAACTGCAATATAGCCAACGCATTCAGCAACTAAATATTTGAATTCATTTTGAGTTATGCCAACGTAATTTATTGAATTTATTTTCTCATTATCTAAAACATTTAATACGTTATAACCAATATCTAAACAATCATCAAAAGCTCCGATATTGAACAAAATTTTGACATAAATTATAGACATCAACAAGAAATTCAAATCAAAATCTGGAGATGCTGGATCTATTGAAGCATTATCTAATGATGATAAAACTCCGTGAGTTAAATTCATCGCATATAAATAATCACCGTGCTCCATTGCACCTTGAATCATTTTAGTGCAGAGCATAATATATTTATCTAAGCTATGGTTTTTCTGTAAGCTAGCTAATGTTTCTTCCGCAAGTTCTCTTGTTTTACTTGGGTCATATTCAAACATATTATTTGAAACATTTTCATATAAAGATAACTTATATTTTACTAACTCATCATCTGTCCATTTAGAAGCATATTTATCTAATGATTTCAAAATCTCTGTTGAACAATTCAAATATGATGAAAAATCTCCCATTGATAAGTTAATATTAGCTAATTTTTCCCATTCTGAAATTATTTTTTGAGTATTTCCTGACAAATCATACAAATAAGCTTTAACAGGACTTGGCATAGAATCTTCATAAACCAATCTAAACAAATCTTCTGCCACAGCTCCTAAATCTTCAGGCTTGATCACCTCTAACAAACATTTTCTTAAGATTCCATAATTTGGGAAATAAATACAATTATTGAATGAATACAAGTAGCCCATATTAGCCAATTCTTCACCAATTTTTTGCCAATCTTTTATACCCAAAGAATTGATTGTTTTTTCATCTACTCTAGTTCCCAACAAGACAAGCATTGTCAAGAATCGAATAGTATCAGCCTCATCTTTCAATAGATTTATGCGACGCATAATCAATTTTTCCAAACCAGATGGAATAATAATCGTTTTTGGATTTACCATCATAATAGAATCTTCTGTATATTCATATACTCCAGATTCTACCAAATATTGAATTGCATAATCTAAGAATAACGTACTTCCACACGCATATTTTGCAATACGTTGGAAATAAAAATCTGTCATTATATTTTTATAGAAATTAGCATCCGCTCCAACGATAATTTCAAACGGAGTTGGAGTGAGTGTAACTTCAGTATAATAAGGTCTTGATAGTAAGAAATGAGCCCCTTTATGAAGAGAAAATTCCTTATCATAAGAAACTAAATAACTTATATTTAATTCATCAAAATGGTCAAACAATTGTTCTAAAACAAACAATGAACTTGAATCAATTTTTTCAAAATTTTCAATATAAATCAATGTATTAGGAATAGCTTGTAATAAAGCTAAAAACACATTACAATAATTTTCTCTTGTATCTTCTATATTTTGCATTGGTCTTTGGCTTAATTTAATCAAATCTTTCATCAAGCCAGCTTTATCTACGTTTGCAAACATTGAAAAATCATTTGTATCAAACAGCTTTTGAGAAATTGTATACTCAAAAATTGATGACGCTAATTCTCTAAAGAATGAATATGGAGAATACTTCATATCATCATGACAAGTTATCGGAACGATATTGTCATAAATACCCATTTCATCAACTGCTGATAATAGTTTCAGCGTATAAGGTTGATACATAGCAGAAGCTTTTAATGCCAAAACTCCTTTTGGAACTTGTTGAAGAGTTTGCACAACACAATCCAAGACATTAAAACTTTCAGTCTTAATAAATGAGCAATTAATTTCTTCAAAATTAATCATCTCAATATCATAAATTTCATCATCAGAAAGTCCATGTTCTTTATGTAATGCATCTTGAGTAATTTTTTCTTGATCCATCAATGCTGTTTGTACAAAGTTTGGAATTTCAATTTCATCGCTATTAGCTTCCTGATCTTTAAGAGCCTCGTTACGTAAAATATCCCCAATATTAACAAACTCTTTTAAATCCATCTCATAAAATCTTTTCATAACACCATCAACAAGTGCAGAATTCAAAGATTCCATTTTGTAATGTCCATTATAAAAATCATAGAAGTTTTCATCCGTAATAACTTGGAATGAATCCAAAGCCTTCATTTCTTTTGAAGCACTTTGGTAAACCATATTTGCGTGAAATCTTGTATCTATGTCATAAGGGTTTTTATCAGCATCTCGCTTCATGATAGTAAAGTTACATTTTAACCCTACCCCTTTTTTCTTCAATAATTTCACGTTTAATTTTGTAATTATATTTAAAAGTTCAATAGTTGCTAATACCGCAGAATTAGCAGAGGCAGACAAAGTATAATCTTTGTTAAACCTAATTATATAAACATCATTATTTATAATTTGACGTCTTACATTTAGAGATTGAACATAAGTTGCAATCAAGGCATCCAAATTTGTTCTAAATTTTTGATAAAGTTGATTTGAACCCAATTTAGCTTTTACAACATCACTATTTGGAAAATCTATTCTTAATACAGCAAAACTATCTGTGTTAGACTCACCTAAAACTGCACTAATCTCGTTATTGTAACCACACTTGATACATTTTTGATTTTTCATCAAATTTATCTTGCCACATTTAGAACATTTTGTAACAAGAATTTCACCACATTTTTTACAAGTATTTTTTGAGTTTACAGTCTTACAAACAGGACAAACGATTTTGAGTACCTTCTTACAATTCGGGCACACCATCGCATTTTTATTTATCTCTGCTCCGCATTTTGGACATTCCATACCTGAATTATAGCATAGGTAGGTAATTTTAAACTAATTCAAAAAGAGGATATTCGAAAAAAAAATTTTTGCTTAACTGTATGTAAAAATTTTTGCTTTCTTTCTTGTACAAAAAAATTTTAACTTTAAAATTAAATCATACCCTTAGGAAGAGATATGGAAAAGATAGTCGAAGAAAAACAATGGAAACCCAAAGCTAGCCTTGCAATGATTACAATTGCCGTTATGATTGCGACATTTGTTGAAGTTTTAAATACATCAATTGCAAACGTAGCCTTAAAAAGTATCGCTGGCAGTTATTCTATTTCCGATGATGAAAGTTTGTGGATTGTCACCATATTCTTGATTGCATGTAGCGTACTATTACCTGCGACAGACTGGTGTTGTAGAGTAATCGGAAGAAAAAAATTCTTTTTACTTTGCGTTGCAACATTTGGAATCTCTGCTGCGGTCTGCGGTATGGCTCCAAGTTTTGAAGTAATGATTATAGGTAGAATTTTTCAAGGTCTTGGAGGGGGTTGTATTATCCCATTATCACAGGCAATTCTTCTAGAAAGTTATCCAAAAAGTGAACACGGAAAAGCAATGGCTATTTTCTCTTCAGGGATAACAATTGCACCTATTATTGGTCCAATTGTCGGAGGATGGTTAACCACAAATTACTCTTGGAACTATGTATTTTTTATCAGTTTACCATTCTGTATAGCTGCATTCATTATGATTTCTATGTTTATCGAAGATCCTCCATATTTAAAAGTTATTGGACTCCATAAAATAGATTATATAGGTTTAATTTTACTTATAATTTGGATTGCATCATTCCAAGTTATGGTTGATAACGGTCAAAAAAATGGTTGGTTTGACTCAAGCTATATCTGTAAATTAGGAATAACAAGTTTAATCGCATTCATTGCATTGATTTGGTGGGAATTGAGAGCAAAAAGTCCATTACTTGATTTAAAAATATTCAAAAATTGGAACTTTACTTTCGGTACAATAATTTTGACAATAACCTTCGCAATTGCTTATGGAACAATCGCGATACTACCTCAATTCTTGCAAAGACTAATGGGATACACTTCATATTTAAGCGGACTTGCCGCAGGACCAATGGGTGTTGGATCAGTTATGGCAGTAATCTTTACTGGTGCAACAACGAAAATTATGGATCTTAGACATCAAACGTTTCTTGGTTTATCCATTTTTGCAATCGGATGTTTTATGTTCTCAGAATTAAACTTGGCGATTGCAATTAACAATGTAATTATTCCAAACATCGTACTTGGTGCAGGTTTAACAATGGTAATTATTCCAACTACTACCATTTTATTCTCAACTGTTAAAAATACAGAAATGACAAACGCATCAAGTGTTCAAAACTTAATCAAAAACGTAGGTTGCGCAGTTGGAACATCTTCAGTTGGGGTTTTTGTTTCTAGATTTTCACAAATTCACCAAACTTATTTGGTAGATAGAATGACAGCCCTAAACTCATCATTTGCAGGAAAACTTAGCGCAATGGTAGGTTCTTTTGTACAGATGGGTCATGATGTAATTACAGCAGAAAAAATGGCATATATTTCTATATACCATCAACTTATGCAACAAGCTACATTAAGCGCATTTATGACATCATATAGAACTTATGCGATTATTGTTGTTTGCGTGTTACCACTAGTTTTCTTACTTAAAAAAGTAAAACAGGGATAATAAAGCGGTAAACTTTACAGACCCCAATCGTTTATGCTATGATACAAATAGATAGAGGAGAGATATGAGTATTATTGCTGACGATAATGATTTTGAAAGCATAAAAACAACAGATAAAAAAAATCCTGTTGTTAAACCTGAAGCAATAGATTTGGACAAAAACTTTGAAAACTGTATTCGTCCAAAATCTTTCGATACATATATCGGTCAATCAGGGTTAAAAGATACACTAAAAATCACTATTGAAGCTGCAAAAAAAAGAGAACAGCCTCTTGATCACTTATTATTTTATGGTCCACCTGGACTTGGGAAAACCACTCTAGCAGGAGTAATTGCTCAAGAAATGGGTGTTGATATAAAAATAACTTCAGCTCCAGCACTTGAAAGACCTCGTGATATTATCGGAATTTTAATGTCATTACAGGGCGGAGAAATTTTATTCATAGACGAAATTCACAGATTAAATAAAGTTGCAGAAGAAATTTTGTATCCTGCAATGGAAGACTTTTACCTTGACATGACAACAGGTAAAAGCCAAACAGTTAAAACATTGAGGGTTCCACTACCAAAATTCACACTTATTGGTGCGACAACAAAAGCTGGCGAACTTTCTGGACCATTAAGAGATAGATTTGGAATTATTCATAGACTTGAATTTTATTCAGAAGAAGAATTAGCTCAAGTAATTAAACGTACTGCAGGAATTTTAAATATTGAGATAGATACAAAAGGTGCACACGCAATTGCTCGAAGATCTCGTGGAACACCACGTATCGCAAACAGACTTATCAAACGTGTAAGTGATTATGCGTTGGTAAAATATAATGGGAAAATAACTCAAGACATCGCAAATGAATCACTCGATATTCTAAAAATTGACGAATTTGGACTTGATACAACAGACCGCAATCTTTTAAAATTAATCATTGAAAAATATGATGGTGGACCTGTTGGGGTTGAAACAATTGCAGCAGCCATCGGTGAAGATGTTAGAACAATTGAAGATGTTTGTGAACCATTTTTATTACAAGCAGGATTGCTACAAAGAACCCCACGCGGAAGAAAAGTTTCTCCTGCTACCTACAGACACTTAGGATATAAAACGAAAAACACAGCTCAACAAAGTTTGTTCTAAAATAGTTCTAATTAAGAACGTTTGTAGTGCTCATAAGTTTTAGTTGAATATATGGACTTTATCTTTCCAAAACAGTCCATAAATTTTAAAATGCACTTATTCTTCAAATCCACATTCCATAAAGATAACAATGCCAACACTGAAAATACAATTTGGTCAAAAATAATTTTTATCAAAGTTTTATCAAATTGATTTTTTCCATTCTTTTTAGCTAAAAATATTTTCAAATAACCATTGTTAACTGCTCTATCTATTTTCCATTCCATAGTTTCACGATTTGATGGAATTATGTCATATAACAATTCCTTGTTACACCAAACAAACTTATACCCTTTAGCACTGGCACGAGATGAAAAATCTATATCCTCCCCTGTCATCAAACCAAAATTTTCGTCAAACCAAATATCCGAGTCTTTCATTATTTTTGTCGAAAAAATCACACTATTTGTGCAGAAAACTTTTCTAACAGAACCCTGTTTTCTTCTTTTGTAATTACTTGGAATAATTTGTTTAACCCCATCAATTACAGGGGTCGGATAACTTGTTGCTCCATCTGCCTCAAACAAAATCATTGTGTTGTACAATTCATCAAGCCACACAGGTGTTGGGTATTCATCATCATCCAAAAACGCAACATAATCAGCATCAATTTCAACAGCTTTCTTGAGTACAACATTGCGAACTGCCCCAATACTTTTTTTAGATTCATGTTCATAATAAATATCAAATGGAAAAATCTCTCTAATCTTCTCATAAATCTGATATGCCCTTTTATCAGGATTATTATCTGATATGACTACCCTGATTTGACAATCTTTTGGGACCATCAAATTAGCAATACTTTTCAAACAATTATCCAATAATTCATTTCGATTGTAAGTTCCAACACCTATCAAAATTATCTTATCCATCACAACACCAAATATCTTGACAACGTTTATTCCAATCAATTATTTCAAAAGAAAATAAACATACCATTCGCCACATAGGCAATATTTGCAATTCTACATGTTCTCGATTGAGAACATGTAGTTCTCATATTAGAACAATAATGAGTAATATGCAAGACAAAAAATTAAAATTTCAGAATTCACTCGCTAAGATTATTAAAAAACATCGACAAAATTTACAACTTTCGATGACAAAAACATCTGATGAAATTGGACTTACCAAATCAATTTGGTCTAATGTTGAAGCTGGAAATCGCGATCCACAATTAACCACAATTTGGAGAATGGCAGAGGCTCTCAACGTTCCACTATCCAAAATTATTCTTGAACTTGAAAACGAACTTGGTGAAGATTATTTTTTAGAAAACTAAACTACACAAATTGTCTTATCCTCTATCTTGATGTAGAATTACTACTATGATTGAGAACTTGGAGAAGATTAAAGCGGCAATAGAAATCGAAACAAAATATCGATACATCGATATTCACGGAAAAACGCAAAAATTTTCAAGTTTCATAAAGCAAGAAGCGCAAAAAAATTATAAAAAGTCAAAAAAAAATCCACGTTGGGCAGTGCTAATCGAAGCATTTGACGTTTACCCCTATGCATCAGTTCCTGAACGTAGAAAATCAATCGAACAATTAATCAGAACAATTAAAGCTGAATTGCAGCAAGAAAAAGAATTACAACAAGAAGAAGAAAACATGCAACTTCAACGTCAAAAACATCCATCAGAAGTTGATGTAATGTATATCAAAGGTGTTGGTCCAAAAGTTGCTTATAAATTAAATAAACTTGGGATTTTTACGGCCCAAGATTTAATGATGTATTTTCCTAAAAAACATATTGATTATTCTTCACGAACACTTATCCGAAATCTTAAAGAAGGACAAACTACAACCGTTTTCGGATATATTCGTTCTGTTTCAGCATTTAATACAAGAAACAATTTATCAGTAATAAAAGTTGTCATAGCCGATGAAAGTGGTAAGTTTGAGCTAAGCTTTTTCCAATCAAAAGGAAATAAATATATGCTTGAACGTACAAAAGCACAATTCCCAACAAATGCAGGCATTATGATTTCTGGTGTTGTAAAAATGAATTCATACAACAACCAACTAACAATGGATAAACCCACATACTCAATTATGACAGGCGAATTTATGGAAGATTCTGACAGTAAAAATCTCAACATAGCAAGAATTGTTCCTATCTATACAGTTTGCGAAGGGTTAAGTATAAAAACTCTAAGACGTGCCATTTTTAACGCAATTGAACTATACAAAAACGACATCGTAAATATTATTCCAGATGAAATAAGAACACGTTTAGGATTATTAGACAAGAAAGTTGCAATTGAACAAATTCACTACCCAGAATCAATGAATAGCTTGGAGCACGCAAGATTTTCTTTGATTTTTGAAGAACTATTTTTAGTACAATTGAAACTAATTCGATTAAGAGAAAGTACCGCAAAAAATATTTCTTCTTATGCCTTAAAGGTTCACAAAGACGGAATTGTCCAACAATTCATCAAGAATTTACCATTCGAGCTAACCTCAGGACAAAAACAAGCAGTAAACGAAATTCTTAACGATATGGATTCAGACACCCCAATGCAAAGATTATTACAAGGGGATGTTGGTAGTGGAAAAACTGTTGTAGCAACAATAATGTTACTTGCGGCAATTGAAAATGGTTATCAAGGAGCATTGATGGCACCAACAGAGATTTTGGCGCAACAACATTATAACAACTTAATCCAATGGTTAACCCCTATGGGATTAAGTGTAGGTTTATTCTTAGGTAGTCACGGCAAAAAAATCCGACAAAAATTCGAAACAGATTTGAAAAATGGTCAAACTCACATTGCTGTCGGAACCCACGCACTTATTCAGGAGAATGTAGAATTCAACAACCTTGGCGCAATAGTTGTCGATGAACAACATAGATTTGGGGTTAAACAAAGAAATGTATTAAAGAAAAAATCCCAAAACCCACAAATTTTAACAATGACAGCAACGCCAATCCCAAGAACATTAGCCCTAACTGTTCATGGAGATTTGGATTTGACAATTATTGATGAACTTCCAAAAGGTAGAAAACCTATCAAGACAACAATGACAGGTTCACATAAGGCAGTTTGGAATTTAATAAAAGAACAAGTTGAAGAAGGTCGACAAGCTTATATTGTTTACCCTCTAATTGATGAAAGTGAAACTCTATCTGCAAAGGCTGCGACAATTGAGGCTGAAAGACTACAAACTGAAGTATTCCCACAATTTAGAATAGGTCTTTTACACGGCAAATTAAAAAATGACGAGAAAGATGCCGTAATGAAAGACTTCAAAGACGGTAAATACGATATTCTAGTATCAACAACCGTTGTAGAAGTCGGAGTTGACGTTCCAAACGCAACAGTTATGGTTATTGAAAACGCTGAAAGATTTGGATTATCACAACTTCACCAATTGAGAGGTCGTGTCGGCAGAAATTCACTACAATCATATTGTGTTTTAATAACATCTTCTCGCTCTCAAGAAACTCGCGAAAGACTTAGTATTATGACTGAAACAAACGACGGTTTTGTCATTGCAGAAAAAGATTTGCAACTTCGTGGTCCTGGAGAATTTTTAGGAACTCGTCAAAGTGGGTTGCCAGATTTAATTATCTCAGACATAGTTCGAGATGCAAAAATATTAGAATTAGCAAGAAACGAAGCTATTGATTTTGTAAAAACACACAACCTTGATAATTATCCATTACTTCAAAATGTAACAGCTTTAGAAATGTTTACTGGCTTGGATATTTAAAGTTAAAAATTCTAAAAACCCAAACCCATTTCAAAATAGCGGAATTTATTTCATTGACTTTACATAAAAATCCATTAAAAGATTGATGTAATCCATCCAAATATGTAATATTGTAGTTATGGGGAATATTGTCCAGATGTTCCGGGGATTAAACAAGGGATAGTCGTTATGGAAGACAGATTACAAAATTCAATATCAACTGACCAATTGTACAAAGAGTACCATTGGTATCAAAACGTGTTCCCAAGCATCATTCAAGAATCTTATGATGAGTTTTTTAATCCTGAATTCAAGCTTGAACTTATTGGTGTTAGCAAAAATATTAACTGTCTGATTGATAATGAATCTTGTTTTGTAACTAAAGTTAGAATTGATCACGAATACGATATGTATTTTAGATTAACAGATAAAGCAATTGCGCTAATTTTAAACAAAGCCTTAGGTGAGTCTAAAAACAAATTCAATATAAATAAAATATCAGAATTAGAAGCAAAAGTTATAACATCTTTTAACGACTTTATGTTTGGGAACATAAAAAGAGTTCTCAACCCACCCCCACAAAATGAAATCAAACGAGTTAACTTCGATTTGATACATTTAACATTCATAATAAAAGAAGTTGAAGAATACAACCAAAGAGCTGGAAAAGTGATAGTTACATTACCATTATCTCTATTACATCCAGAAGTTGTAACCTCAAGTGGCGAAAAATTTAACGAAACAAATTTCCCAAACACAGACACTTACGCAAAGGTATTTGTCGGAAAAACAAAATTTTCACTATATGATTTAAAACATCTTGAAAATGGTGATGTTGTTGTGTTTGAAAACAGCGATATTGAAAAATTAACCCTAACAATCAACGGACAAGATTTAGCGGTAAGTTTAAACACAAATATGGATTTACTAATACCTGAAGATAACGACGGAGGAGAGATTATGAGTAATACTCAGCAAAATATATGGGACAGCATTGAAGTTGAAATGTATGCTGAATTTGATGCTGTAAAAATATCCCTCGGAGAACTAAAAAATATAGAAGATGGACTTGTTGTAGATTTAACATCACTTTACGACAACAATGTAACATTAAAAGTTGAAGGAAAACCAATCGCAAGCGGTTCACTAGTAATCGTAAACGATAGATATGGTGTAAAAATAAACAACGTAATCGCAGATTCTGGTGAAGCTACGATGCCTAGAGCAAGCAAACAAGCTGAATCAGAAGTACCTCATCAAGAAGAAAGAGTACAATACCAAGAAGAAGCACCTCAAGTTCAAGAATCATACTCAGGAAGTGACGATGAAGAATTTGATTACAGCGATTTTGAACTAGAAGACGAAAATATTTAATAACCTAATTGTTATTAAGTAAGGGGAGACAAACAGACTTATGGGCGGATATATAGTTAATTTTACAGTATACACAATGGCAATGCTTGGCTTAATATGCTTTGCTGTATTCGTGTTTAAAAAATTTACTGACGGCACAATGAGAAGTAGCAGTTCAAAATTTTTAAACGTAGAAGAATCTATGAGCCTTTCTCCTAGAAAAACACTACACGTCGTGCGAGCTGGAAACGAAAAATTCCTCATCGCATCAGATATTGATAGAACAACTCTAATCTCAAAACTTGAAAGCTCTAACTCTATTCAAAAAACTGAAAACTTAAATAGATTTAGAAATATTGAACTAGAACAACCTCAACAAGTTCCAAACTTCCAAGAAGAACTTCAAATCTTACCACAACAAGTTCATCTTGAGCCAATTAAAGGACGTAATCCTGAAGCTCCAACAAGAAGAGGCTTAGACAGAAGAGTATCAAGTAATATTGAAGTAAATAAAGGTCAAAAAGTTGTAACTTTAGATTTTGACACACCAAAAAACCATGGATTTTCAACAATGAAAGAAATGGCTATGAAAATTAACGAACTATAAGGACTAATATAATATGGATCAACTACAAAATCTTAATCCCGTTTTACAAATGCTGATAGTAATGTCATTATTTTCATTACTACCTTTTGTATTTTGTTGTATGACAAGTTTTTTAAGATTTGTTGTAGTTTTTGCAATGTTAAAAACAGCAATGGGTACTCAACAAGTACCTCCAGCAATCGTTATTATCGGATTATCAATGATTTTAACATTCTATACAATGGGTCCAACTTTCCAAAAAATGTATGATATGGGTTCGGTTCCTTATCAAAAAAATCAAGACATGATTGCAGCGATTCACGAAGGTTCAAAACCTTTAAAAGAATTTATGCTAAAACAAACAAGGCAATCAGATTTGGACTTTTTCTTAGAACTTTCGCATAAAAAGCAACAAGTAACCTCCCCTGATGATATTTCAATATGGGAAGTTGCACCAGCATATATCATAAGTGAACTAAAAACCTCATTTGAAATAAGCTTTATTATATTCGTACCATTTATCATTTTAGACTTGGTTGTAGCAAATATCCTGCTCGCTCTGGGGATGTTTATGCTGTCGCCAACGATTATTTCGATGCCGTTCAAACTCCTGATATTTATCGCTGTTGACGGATGGGCGTTAATAGTACAAGGACTTGTTTCAAGTTATAACTAACAAAAAGGAACCTAAATGGAAGCGTTACTAGAATACTTAGCAAAAGGATTTTTAATGATGTTGGCAATCTCAATGCCTTGCGTACTTGTTGCCGCAGGTATTGGTTTGGTTGTCGGTATTTTGCAAGCTGTAACCCAAGTTCAAGAACAAACAATTGCAGCGGCTCCAAAAATCTTAGGCGTATTTTTAGTAATCATCATTGGCGGAGTAGGCTTTATCAAATTATTAACCAATCTATTCCAAGAAGGTATGGTTTTAGCATTCCAACACGTTCCACAAAACCAAGAATTCGTGCTAGACGCTAATTATCATAAATATACGACTCCTTTTGAGTATGAAATGAAAGATAAATTTAGAAACATCGATGAAATTGATGAGATAATGAAAAATCCAGGAAAAGTTCCATATATCGACAACTATAAACGAGAAAGATATACTCCTGCAGCAAAAACTGCAAGTCCTAGACCAAACCAAGTTGAGGCAATAAGAATACTCGGAAGATAATAAATGAATGAATTCTTTGTAGCACTAATGCAAATGTTCCCTAAAATAAACACCTACCTGATGGCAGGTGCATTAGTATTTGCAAGAATGATAGGTTTTTTCAGATTCTGTCCAATTTTTAACAGAAAAGATATTCCACCACTAGTAAAAGTTCCGTTTGCTCTTATCGTAACGGTTTTTATCGTTCCGTTTTTATCACCTGAAAAATGTTTAACAGAATGTGATTCATTTGTTTTATCACTATTATTAAATATTGTAGTAGGTGCAATGATAGGCTATATGGCACAATTAATAACCATTGCAATTGATTGTGGAGCAGAAATGATAAACATGCAAATGGGTTTGTCTTCTGCTACAGCATTAGATCCTACAACATCTTCGCAAGTATCAATACTTACAAAAATGATTTCACTTATGGGAATCTTGATATTTATCCACTTGGGTGGGATTTATTGGCTATTCAAAGCTTTAATAAGGAGTTTTGAAATATTTCCAATGTATGCATCAGCCGTACCGTTAGCACAACTTATAAAAATGGATATGCTAATTAAAATGTCTTCAAACACATTATATATGGGACTCCAAATCGCCTCCCCTATTCTTTTGGCAACATTAGCCCAAGACATTATTTTGGGGGTTATCTCAAGAACAGCACCTCAAGTTAACGTATTCCAATTAAGCTTCTTATTTAAACCAGTTCTTGGTGCTGCAATTATGATTTGGATTTTACCAATGCTAATGAACGTAATTGAAGAATACTTCATGAGTTTTGCCAATATAATTTAGCAAATATTTAAAAAGAGGTAAATACTTACCTCTTTAAAACTTCAATAACATCATAATCTGCCAAATATGGTAAATGAGCCTCTGTAATCAATTCACCTGGAAGCAAAATTGAAATACCAGGAGGGCATTCAGCCACAACCTCTCCAGATAATCTTCCAATCGCTTGCTCCTTAGGAATAATTTCTTTTTCAGAAAAATAAGCATCTCTAAGACTCTTTTCGATAATTGGAGTCAACATTGGCATATGTTTTTTATTTTCAAGATAATAAATATCTTTATAATCGCTTTCATCAATCTTTCTAAGGCATTTTACCAAGTACTCAAAATCTGAACGTTTATTACCAATATTACATAAAATCAAAATACCTTGATCAGAAGCACTTTCTACTTCAATTCCGAAATCAACTTCCAAAATGTATTCTAAACGTTTACCTGACAAACCATCTGCCTTGATAAAGACTTTAGTAACATCAGTTTTGTATCCAAAATCCGCTTTTAACTGATGAATTCTACTCATTTTATCAATTTCTGTGCGTAAATATTTTGCATTTGCAATAGCTCTTGATAATTGTTTTTGACCTCTTGGAGATTGCAAATTAGCACGAGCTGCATCCAAACTACCTAACAACATCAATGAAGGACTTGTTGTATGTAAAAGCATCAAAGCTCTTTCAACATCTTCAGCTGAAATAGTTGAATCTTCAGCTATATGAAGCATAGAAGATTGGCTCATACTTCCACCAGTTTTATGAAGAGAATGTACAACAATATCTGCACCTAATTTTAATGAAGTTGTAGGAAGTTTATCATTAAAATTCCACAAGCAACCATGAGCTTCATCAACAATTAAAGGTATATTATACTTTTTACAAACTTTTGCAATTGATGCAATATCAGATACAACACCTTCATAAGTCGGATTTGTAATCCAAACCATTGAAACATCATCATTTGCAACTAATAATTCTTCGATAGAAGCAGCATCAATATTACCCCAGATACCCCAATTGTCTAATTTATTAGGAATAACCCACAATGGATCAGCACCTGAGATAATTAAACCTGTTAAAATTGAACGGTGACAGTTTCTATTAACAATTACTTTTTGACCTTTTTTGGTTAAACCCATAGCAATAGCAAGGTTACCAACTGTAGAGCCGTTAAGTAAGAAAAATGTCTTTTTTGCACCAAAAGCCAATGCCGCAAGTTCTTCCGCTTCCTTTATCGGACCAGTAGCAGGAGTTAATGTGCCCAAATTATCAAACTCATCAGTTGTATCAACCATTAGAGCTTTTTTACCTACCAAATTTCTGAAATCTGGAAGAGTACCAAGACCTTTTGTATGACCTGGAATGTGAAACTGATAAGTCGGATTGTTATATGTAGTTTTTAAAGCATCAACAATCGGGGCTTTAACTTTGGTGTAAATTTTACGTTTAATTTTGTTTAGCATAATATGAATATACTACAAAAACTACAAAAATAACAAAATTTGTGCTATAATCTTTACACAATGAAAAAACTTTTGAGATTAATACTAATTTCAGCGATTTGTTTTATCCCAACAACACAGGCAAAAGCCGCTGATGATATAGCTGAAGACCTATTTGAAACAAAGTTCAAAGATGAAATTGTTCTCAACACAAATAGTAACATTTCTTCATCAAAAACTACAGATGTAGGAGTTGAAAGTTTTGAGAACGAAAAAATTGCTATTGAAATCGAAGAAAATTCTGAAAATAAAGTTGAACCTGTTAGAAAAAAACTATTTAATTTTGATCCAAATGATGACGATGACAATGATGACATTTTGGATAACACCGAGTTAGATTTCAAAATCTTCGAATTATTTGATCAAGATAAAGATGAAGACGGAAGAATCGACGAAGATACATTATTTGGGAAAGTTCTTCATAGTAAAATCCGAAGAACAGACGTCCCATCATACTTATTCAAAGATGATTTAACTTTTAAATTTGAAAGAGGACCTGTAAGCAGAATTCAAACATATGGAGGCTATAGAGGTTCTCTAAATTCTTGGTGGATGAAAGATAACTACACAACAGAGTATGATAATTTAACAACTCAATTTGGTATGTATGGACAATTTAGAAACCCAAATTACAAATTTAAACTTGCGGTAAATCCAATTCCTACTAGTGGAACAAACTATTTGGACAGATTTATTTCAGATGCTTATATTGTTAATACACAAATTCCAAATCATCAAATCGTAGCAGGTTATTCAAGAGTTCAAACAGGGGTTGAAGGTGGTACTTCTACTTACATTTTGCCATTTGTAGCGCGCTCACAAATTGCAAGAAATTTTGGAAGCGCTCGTTCACTAGCCGTAAAAGTTATTGGGAATTACCAATACATTGACTATAACTTTTCAGTAGGAAGCGCAGGAAGATATGTTACAAGCGGAATGCCTGGTGCAGAATTTAACAGCTGGGTAAACTTAAAACCACTTGGCAACAAAAGCAAAAAATATGGGAAAATAACAATTGGTGGAGGCTTTAACGGAGGTCATAACAGGATTGATTACTCAATTCTAAGCGGATATGTTGGATACCACCACAAAAAATTATGGTCAAATTTTGAAGTTGCAATCGCTGACGGTTACAATGGTTCTAGGGGAATTAGTGCAAATAAAGCTTGCGGTTACGCAGCTACAGTCGGTTGGAAATTTAATCCTCACTTACAACTTATTGGAAGAATCGACCAATTTGACCCTAATAGAGATGTATCAAATAATCTACAAAGAGAATATACTGTTGGCTTAAATTGGTTTATAAGAGGACAAGCCCTAAAAGTGATTCTTAACTACGTATTCTGTAATAACCAAAGCAGACCTGATAGTCATAAAATAATTTTAGCAACACAAATAATGATATAAAAAAACAGGCACAAGGCCTGTTTTTTATTTGTAATCAATGTAATCATTCCAATAATTATTCGACGATGTAACAGTTTTACCTTTTGCCGATTTTCCTGCAGGTGCAATATTTTCTACAGGATAATTATATGGGCAAGTATCATAAGCACAACCATTACCTTTTTGACAAACTTGGTCTGACCAATCTATATTATTTATATTACTAGCAGCCAACTTATCCGCATCGCACAGAACAATCTGTCCTGAGTAATCATTTCCATTACCTGCATCGTTATAAATCCACTCAGCAACATCGCGAGCCCTCATAGGCATAAACGCAAAAATATCAATATTATAAGTATTTGGCTTTGCAGAACCATTAATATCTACACAAATAGTTCTAGATTCAGCATTAAATGTCCAAATTCTACCTTTTGAATCAATCCACGCACCATAGTTATCACAAAACACAGTACCAGAAACACGCCCTACCTGACGATTAAATCGATATGGTGGATGTGGCGCACGATCAGATTGATATAATTCTCTTAAATATGTCGCAGCCTTTGTATAGTCAGTAGTTGAACGATATGAGTTCCCACCTGATACCTTACTCATAAACTCTTTGAAAAACTCTGTATAAGCCGAACGTCTAGCATAATCTCCAACATCACCTTTTTCATAGTTAAAATAGGCACCAATTTGTTTAATATCACTATAAGTAGATCTAAACTGTTCTTCCAAAACTTTTGACTTGTAGTTATATGCCAAAGTTGGAATAGTCAATGCAGATATTGCACCAACTAGGCCTAACGTAATTAGGATTTCTGCCAAGGTAAACCCTGATTTTTTATTCAAATTAAACACTTTGCTCTTATCCTCATAATTATTTTGTATAGACAAATTATAACGTATTTTTCAGGCTAAGTCTAGAGGGACTATGTATCATTAAAATTTCAAAAGAACTTTTAAAGTATCTTTTTCTTTGTTCTTTTCAAACCCATCCAAAGCCTCATCCACAGAATAAGTTGCTGAAATTAACGGAGAAAAGTCAACTTTACCTGATTCTAACAAGCGCAAAGCTGCTGGGAATTGTCCACATCTTGAACCCAATACTGTAATTTCATCAATAACAATTGGAGCCAAATTAAATTCTTTAGATGCCGCAACTGTACTTTTCAAAACTAAAACTCCGCGAGGTTTTGTCAATGCTAATGCTGTTTCAAATCCAGAAATAGAACCTGTCGCTTCAACTACAACATCATATTTTTTCTCAATCACAAAATCGTTCAATAAAGAAACCTTTACCCCTTGAGCTTTTGCAATATCAAGTTTGTTTTGGTGTTTACCAACTAAGGTTACATCCAAATTTTGAGCATTTAATGCTAATGCTGTGATTAACCCAAGTTTTCCATCCCCTAAAACTACAACTTTTTCAAAAGGTTTTATATGACGCTGTTCTGTAATTTCTAATGCTGCAGCAAGTGGTTCCACAAACACAGCTTGAGTATCAGGAACATTTTCAGGAACTTCGAATAAAACTTCTGTAGGCATAGTAAAATATTGTGCAAAAACTCCATCTTTCCTCCAAATACCTAAAGTGTGTCTATTTGGACAATGACGATACATTTTTTCTGCACACCAACTACAATCAGGCTCCTTGCAACCATAACTAATTTCTGGAACAACTCTTTTTCCTACTAAAGATTTGTCCTCCCCATTAACTTCTTCAACTATACCAACAGCTTCATGACCCAAAACACCAACATATCCCATATAACCTTTTGTTATCTCATAATCAGTGTTGCAAATACCTGCCAAAGTAACTCTTACTAAAGCTTCACCTTCTTTTGGAACGGGTTTTTCATAATCATTAACAAGTTTTAATTCATTATCAAATACGACAGCTTTCATTTATATCTCCTTATTCCTCTATACTTTTCCAATCCTTTGCAACTTTATCAAGAATATCTTTTGTTTTAGATTTATCAAGCAAAATTTCTTGCGTGGCTGAATTCATAATATTATTTATATCTTTTTGACCTTTTTTCGTTCTGTATACTGGTTGAACTTTATTAAGTTGTCTTGCACTGATAACACGGGCTTTTGCCTGTAAATCATTTTTATCATAATTTGTATAAAATTCATTTTTCAAGGTCTTTTCGTTAACTGCCAAAACATTTGTCAACTTTGCTAATTCTAGTTGATTTTTATCATTAGTTAAAAATAAAGCAAACTTCAACGCTTCATTTTTATGTTTTGCTCTTAATGGAATAACAAAATTCATCAACGAAAAATCATTCTGCCCTAACTCCCCAGTAACTTGTGGCGCAACATCAGTATTTTTATAAGTAGAAGGCGCATTTTCTTTAATCATGTTCAAGAAATTCGCCCCAGCACCTATCATTACAATATTGCCTGACATATATTTTTCCAAAGACTCTTGTAATGTTATTGTCACAGTTTCTTTTGGTATCAAATTATTAGAATATAAATGTTTAAACAAATCTAAAACTTCTACAGCCTTATCAGAATTAACAGAAACTGAAGTTGCTACCCCATATTTATTCAAAATTTTCAACATTGTATCATTTTCAGTAATATTAGGAAGCATTATATAAGCCCCTGTTTTCTCCCTTACAATAGGTGCAAAATCAGCAACTTGAGAATAATTTTTAGGAACACTAACCCCTGCTTTATTCAACAAATCTCTGTTATAAATCGTAATTGCACTTGTCGCATACCAAGGTATTGAGTAAATTTTACCATTGTAGCGCAATGAATTTAAAATCTCTTGATTAAATTGCCCTAACTCAGAATCATTAATTTCATACAATGCACCTTTATGCGCCAAAGTTGCAGAAAAATCAGGGTTCAAATTCACCAAATCAGGAGGATTGTCACTCAAAACAGATGCTAAAGTCCTTTTTTCACCTTCTGAAAACGGTACATCTACCCACTTAATTTTTATATTAGGATTTTCTGCTTCAAATTCAGAAATAACATCATTTATATACGGTGCAAAATCAGACATTTGTAGTGTCCAAAAGACAACCTCGTTATCTTTTTCTGTTGGTTTCATAAAAATAAATAACAAGCTTGTTAAGAATATAAATGTTGTTAAGATAATCACGTAAAATAGCTTATTCAAAATTACCCCATTTGATTTTATACATCGCCCTGATATAATTATACTATGAACAATCTATTTACGGAACTTGAAAAACAAAATAAACAAATACCTTTGGCTGAAACTCTTCGACCTCAAACATTGGAAGATTTTTTGGGACAAAGTAATGTAATTTCGCCACATAGTCCGCTACTTAACTTATTAAAAACTAACAGATTGTTCTCATTAATCTTATGGGGTACTCCAGGTTGTGGTAAAACAACACTAGCTAGACTGATTGCAACAAAAACAAATGCTGCATTCATTGAGATTTCCGCTGTAACCTCAGGAGTTAAAGATATAAAAGAAGCCGTAGACAAAGCAAAAGAAAATCTACGCGCAGGACAAAAAACAATTTTATTTATAGATGAAATTCATAGATATTCAAAAACCCAACAAGATGCTCTATTACCACATCTTGAAAATGGGACATTATTTTTAATCGGTTCTACAACTGAAAACCCATCATTCCAAGTTGTTCCGGCATTATTGTCAAGATTACAAGTTATACGCCTAAATTCTATAGATGATGAGAGTATGGCTTCTATTATCAAAAAAGGATTTTCTTACTTGGCGACAAATTACACACCTATGGAATGTGAAAGTGGAGTTCTAGATTTCATTATAAATCTTGCAAGAGGAGATGCTAGATACGCACTCAATATTACAGAAAACGCATATTTTGCAAGCGACTTAAAAGACAACAAAAGACTTTTAACCGTAAAAACAATTGAAGAAATTTGCCAACAACGCAATACTAGATACTCAAGACAAGAACATTATGATTGCGCTTCAGCATTTCAAAAAAGCCTAAGAGGAAGTGACCCTGATGCTGCAATCTATTATTTAGCAAAGATGATTGTTGCAGGAGAAGACCCTAGATTCATCGCAAGAAGACTAATTACTTGCGCAGCAGAAGATGTTGGAAACGCAGATCCAAATGCACTAAATATCGCACTAAACGCCTATAAAGCTGTGGAATTATTAGGACTACCAGAAGGCAGAATTCCTCTTGCTCAAGCTGTAATTTACGTTGCTCGCGCACCAAAATCTAATGAAACTGTATGTGCTATTGATGCTGCAATATCAGATATAACAAGTGGAAAAGATTTTCCTCCACCAATGCACCTAAGAGATGCTCACTACAAAGATGCGTCAAAATACGGTTTTGGAATTGGATATGTGTATTCTCACGAAGCGCCAGAGGTTGAACAACAATTCTTACCTGATGAATTAGCAAACAGAAAATACACTAAAGGACAGTAGAGCACACCCTTCTGTCCTTCGGATACCCTTAATGGGATCAAATCTATTTATTTACTCCTAATTTGAGAATAGAGCAAATGTTTTTTCAATACTTTTTGAAATTAGGTTTTTAACTGTGTCATATTCAGTTGAAAGTGAAGAAATTTCAGCATCTAATTTCTTAGTTTTTAAGTCGATTGAATCTTCTTTATAAGTTAATTCTGCTTTTTTAGATGAAAATTCAGCTTCAGCTCTTTCTATAGCGTCAGTATCAGAAACTTCGACCATATAACCTGTTTCATTGTATCTAGTTTGATAATAATAACCATCTTGGTTCAATGAACTCATTGAATAACGTCCATCTTTCAATGCTGCTTCTAAATATTCATAATCATCAATTGCTGCATCTTCTCTCCAGCCATACTCTAAAATATTATTGTAAAGTTGATCAAAGAAGTCTGCAGATTTTGCTTCCATATCAGTAACAGCATCTTCTTCTGCTTGACCGATGTATACATAGCTTAAGTTATCAGTAACATAAATAGTTGAGTCAACACCCTTACCAACAACATAATCTGAATTTGCACCTGATAGAGCATTTTCATAATATGTCAAGAATGAGCGTAACATATTAGTCAAACTAACACCATAATATTCCGCACCATCAGTCATATAACCTACACGGTTATAATTTTCAGCATTTAGATATGCGCTGTTATCAACCATTGATTTGTTATTTGTTCTAGAGCCTGTTCCGACAGCATCGTTCAAACTCAAGAAAGTTTTCTTGACCATATTATAAGCAAATGACAAAGCTGAAGAAGAAGCATCATCAACGTTCAATCCTTGACCTGACAAATCTTTAGTTTCAGAATAACCAAATATTGCAACCATTGAATCTAATAATTTAGTAACGTTTGAAACAAATGTTTCTAATCTTTCTTCAGAACTTGTACCAGCTAGATTGTTATTTGCCATCAACACAATATTACCAGTTAAAATATCTCCAATAGTCATTTCTTGAAGTTCCGCCTGATAATGGTTAATAACACCGTTTTGAACAACTGAATAAGTAGAAGTAATTTGTGTAGTTCCATCATCATCAAGCTGATTAGTACCTTTTAATGAGTTAACAGAAGTATTAAACTCACCTTGAATACTTTCAACATTTATTGTAGATTTTAAAGCTTTATGAGCATCCAAATCTGCTTGAAGCTGAGCTTTTATTGCTTCAAAAGCCGCATCTTGAGTAACTGGCTGTTTATTATGATCTAAAATTGGATTATTAGTAGCTGGATTAATTAACACAGTCTCTAATTTATCATCACCATCAATATCTCTTTGATCTACATCATAAATATGTTGAGCTTGGTCAACCAATGACTCTAAACGAAGAGTTTCAGGATCAGCAAGAGGATTTACAACACTATTCTTTTGGTTTCTATAATCAGCTTTTAACTGGTTAACAACATCATCGTCAACTTTTTTAGTGCCAAAACCTGAAACTTTTGATAATAAATCATTTAACCTTTCTTCTTCTCTAGAATATTCAAGAGAAGTTATTTGGTTTTCACCATCAAGAAGAATTTTTGCCCAGTCAACAAGCTGCTTACCCATTGTTTCACTTAAACATAAATCTTCAAGCGTCATTGCATTTACAGAAGATTTATCTAAAGGTTCAGAACCCATACCTGCTGCAGGATTCCAAGAAATAGAACTTATTGAAGGATTTTCAACATCATTAAATTCAAGTTTTCCAGTTACAGCATCTTTACCAGAAACTTCATAATCATATACAGTAATAGCCTTAGCTGTTTCTTCGGTAACAATACCACCATAAGCTAATGCTGATATAAATTTATCTCTTGAAACTTGAGAACCAACACCACCAGCTTTTGAAATACCTGCAGCTTTAGCCGCTGCAGCATACTCAGAATTCAATACGATTGCGCCTGATGGAGATGTTACCATATATGGGTTATAATCATTTGCTGCTGAAGGCATCATCAACAAACTATAAGTTAACCCAAAATCATTTTCTACTGCTTCATTTGACCAAATCAATTTAGTAGCATTCATTGCTTGAGCATACTGAGTCGAAATATCACTAATTTGTTTTGTGATATCAAGCTTCTGCTGAGCAAGTTCTGTTGATCTGTATTCACAGTCAGCCTTTCTTGCTGTTATACATAAAAATCTAGCTTGTGAAGCTGCCAATCCCATTGTTTTCGTAATCCTTTCGACATGTGGTCATTTTTCGCTTAATCATGATTACGGCATTTTTTCGCTAAACTTTAAGATTTTAGCTCTCGTTTGTAACATTTCGTTACATAACTATTCTTTAATATTAACAATGGTATAAGCATTAAAATCTAAGGATCCATAAACAATCTTCAACTGCTTATCTCCTTCAGGAAACCATAAGGCAAATGTTATTAATTCTTGATCATAATCATCTTTTGTTTCTACAGCTGGAAATTGTGCCAACATAGTATGAGCTTGATAAAATTTTAAAACAATCTCACCATTATCTTTTCGCTCACCTTGAATTTGATAATGACCAACAGGCAGAACACCTTCTCCTACTGCAATCTCAACAGGCAAACTTACTACAGGGAAAAATGAATTGTCAGAATGAACCTTCAAAACTTCTGATTCATTACTTTGTCTATACTCTTCCCCTTTTGGTATATTTTTATCTCTTTTTTTTCTACCAAAAAGTCCTCGACTTTGTTTGTCTTTAATTTGTTCAATAGCCTTATCAAATTCCTCATCAGAAACACCTTTTTTATCCTGACCATAGAAATCTTGACTTGCGCCATAATTATCCCACAAATCACCACTTGCAGGCAAGTCAACATCATCTGCAAACGCACAATTTACAGAAGACGCGAACAATACAAACATAAAAGCCGTCAAAAATCTCTTCATATAAATATCATAATGAATTTACACAAAAAGTAAACCCAACAATTATATGAAAAATTACTCGGCAATTACTTCTTCAACTTGAAGTTCTTCGCGAACAATAAGAAGCTTAGTAATTCTTGCACCATCGATTTCTTTAACAGTAAATGTGAACTCGTGATACTTAACGACATCATCTAATTGTGCTAAGCGTCCAAGCTCTTTCACAACTAAACCAGCAATGGTATCAACGTCTTCATCTTCAAGTTTTTCATCAGGCACATCAAAGAAATTAGCCAACTCATCAAGTCGCATCATACCATTTGCCAAATAATGATTTGGTTTCAATTCTTTAATATCAAATTCTGCTTCTTCATCAAACTCATCTTGTACATCACCAAAGATTTCTTCCATAACATCTTCTAATGTGATAATACCTGAGGTTCCCCCAAATTCATCAACAACAATTGCCATTTGACCTTTGTTTTTCTTGAATTCTCTAACCAAATTATCCATTGTAATGGTTTCAGGAACTAACATAATATTTCTTTGAAGATCTTGAACTGTACGAACTTCATCTTTTAATGCTAAAGAATATAAATCTTTTACGTGAACCAAACCTGTTATGTGGTCAATATCGCCATCATATACAGGATAACGAGTATATTGATTTTCTGCAGCAAGCTTATTCAAATCTTCAAAAGACATATCATTTGGAACACAGATCATATCAGTTCTAGGTATCATAACTTCTCTTGCTGTCAAATCAGAGAATTGGAATACGTTATGAATCATATCTTTTTCAGTTTCGTTTAAAACACCTTCATCAAAACTTGCATCCACCATCAAGTCCAAATCCTCAATAGTATGAACAACTCTTGCTGAACTTGTTGGAACTTTAAAGATTTTCAAGATTATGTTACAAGACACATTCAATAACCACACAAACGGTTTTGCAATTGTCATAAACAAATCCATAGGTTTTGCAACATATAAAGAAATTTTTTCAGGATATTGTAGCGCAACACATTTTGGGACCTGTTCACCAATAACTACGTGTAATAAAGTTACAGTAAAGAATGCCACAACAGCAGTAATTATATGAGCCAAATGACCATAACCTGCAGGTAAGTTAGCCAATACAGGAGCTAACATTTTTTCAACAGTTGGAGAACCAAACCAACCGATACCGATACTTGCAATGGTAATACCTAATTGAACAGCTGCGATAAAATAGTTCATATCTTCTAACGCACGCAAAGCTAATTTCGCATCAACGTTGCCGTCTTTGGTAAGTTGTTCAATTTTAGTTCTTCTAGCCTTAACAATAGCAAACTCAGCTGCTACAAAAAATCCATTTACAAGTAATAGTATAAAAACTATTAACCAATTAGAAATTATTATTCCCAGACTCGACTCACTCATCCTGTTATTTTCCTCTATATTACAAGAGTAATTATATTACCTAGATAAAAAAAATGCAAGTTTTCAAAAGGATTGAAATAAATCCAATCCTTTTGAAAAATATTAAATTTTCATTACTAATTTACTCTGGTCAACACTATCAATCTAGTCCTTTATTTTTGTTTCATTTTGTTCTCCTTTACTTCATTTCAACATTAGACAGTCATAGATTTTAATCTTTTTCAATAAAAACATGATTACCGTTAATGGTTACCCATCGACCATCTTGAGGATTTGCTGAATTAATACGTTGTGATTTTTCTTTCTCATAAGTTTTTATATTACTAGGCAAATCTTTTTCATACGGAATCCCAATAGAATTAAGTTGAGCCGTTATTTCCTTTTCATATCTCGTATATTCATCACCTCTCATTTTGCCAATATCTTCACGAGTAAAAATTCTATCCTTACCACTTTCAGGATTTTTATATGAGCCATAATCAAATTTTGGAGGTTGATTAGTAATTAACCCTTTTCTAACCTGTTCCATTATTATTGATTCATTTTGAGCAAATTCCTCTTTTGTCATTTTGCCTATTTCTTCTGGTGTAAAAATTTTTTGGTATTGGTTTTGAGGTTGAACTATTGGCGCGGCAAAACCAGTTGACCGACCTTGTTGAAACTTTTTGCACTCATTTGGATTTGTAATCAATTTACCATCTTTCATTCTCTGCATTACTTTTTGTACTATAAGCTTATTTAAGTTTTCTGAAGGTACGATAGCCCCAACCCCATACTCTCGAATAATCTCTTTTGCAATTTCTCTACCTTGAGCATTGTTCCAATTATCCATATAAAATTCCCCAGAAGTTTGTCCCATTTTTAAATTACCATCACGCTCATGCCAATCACCAACAAACTTTGCAGCATGTCTACCAAATAACAATGATAAATGAGCTTGCATGAATACATGTTTAAATGCATCCGCCTCATTATTCCAAGTAGCATGTTCTCCACGCCCAATATCAAACCCATATTGTTTCTGATACTTTAAAGTTTCATCAAACATCCAACTACTGTACTTTTTAGCTGGATAATTAAAGATATTAACATTACTTCTTTTTTGTTTCATTTTAAATCTCCTTATGTTATTAATGTTGTATGAAAATTTACAAATATATTTCACTAAATTTATTTTCGTTAATTTCTTATTTTTTTATATTTCTTTTTCTGTATTGTTTAATACAAAATCGAATTGTTATACAACATCCAATCCTATATTTAACACTTGAAAAATCGATAGAACTATATGCACTCTTAATCTACACATTACTACTAACTGTAAGCATTTTTTTCGTCGAAACATATATCAGAAAAACAAATCCTAAAAAATTATTCAATATTCATTTTAAAAATAAATTCAAAAAATACCTACACTTGGCATTTTTTCATTTAGGCTTTTTAGTTGGTTGTCTTAATTTATTTGCATATATTTTCTTTTTAATTGTTTCGACATTATAAATAAAAACATAATCTATCTATTTCGGTTTCATTTTATTCTCCTTTGCTTCACTTCAATATTAGACAGTCATAAATCTTGTCTATCTTATCTTTCATTTCACTAATTTGGCTTTTTAAATCTTCACAACTATCAATTGTTGCGAATCGACACTCAACCTCTTTTATAATTTCTCGATGTTTTTTCTCCAATTGCTCAGGTGTGACAACAATCCTTTCGTGAATTAAAAACATCAGCACTACTACAATCACAGGCGCATAATAAATAATATTATCCATAACTTTTCCTTCCTTTCTAAAGCACAATCGGCCAATAAAAATCTACCAAATATGATGCAGCATCAAACGGATGAGACAAAAACTTTAACTCTTTTGTTTGTTTTATCTGTGTATATGTAGGAATATCAATTTTGGATGTACCTTCTATATAACGTAAGTTATATATGTTATAAAGTAACTTTTCACATCTTGGAGATATATACAAACTCACTTCTCCATCGGCATTCCTAACTTTTGCATTAAATGCTGCCACTCTATTTTTTATCGGAGGATTAAATCCCTTGATTTTTATTTCAACATCAAACCCATAAGACTCTAATTTCTTTTTAATAATGACATAATTTGTATATTCACTTGTACAACTACGATTATCTCCTGAAGCATCACCATTTATAATGATTTTACCTTTATGGTTAGGGTATCTGTTATAAAATTCTTCGCAAGTTTTTGCAGTCGTAGTGTTCTCTAGCACCAACTCATCAAAATAAAAAACTTTATCTTCGGTCTTATGAGCCAGAACCCAAGCCATTGGATCAACGTTAAAGTCACAACTTATATGAACATCCAAATCCGCTTGATATTGAATATCGCGAACATTTTCATCCGTAAAATCTTTTACCACAAGATTTGTACTATAATCCCCAGCTTTACCCAATACAAAAATCTCATAATAACTCTTGTCATAAAGCTTTTTCAACTCTTCACAAAACCCCTCAGGAAGATATTTATTCTGAGTGGTTGGCGCACAAATCAAACGATAATTCAATGGAGGATTATCATAAAAAGTTTTATATATCCACCCTTTTTGAACTTCAGGATTTGTATGTCCAAAAATTCTATAAGTAAAATTATGCCAACAAGCACGCTTTCGCTGACGCATTCTAGCTAAAAGCATTTTGAACGTATCATAAGGAACATCTGACATTTCTTCGATTTCTACAAACCCCAGATTTAATGATTTTAATTTATTTGGTTCATCAAAATGTCGAAATAAGATTTCTGACCCATTTTTGAAAACAAGTTTTTGCTCAGCGCTAACCCACTTGTAATCAACTTTATCGACAAAACCAATATTATCCAGATGCTCAAAATAAGTTTTTAAAGTTGTGTCACGCACAAGAGTGTAAGTTTGAGCACCCACAAGCCCAATTATTCCAGGAAACTTCAAAGCTAATAGAATTCCCAGCAAGGCTCCGGCAAATGTTTTACCGGAGCCATAGCCGCCTTGGTATACTGCAACGTCCAAGGAATAATCGTGTGGAATCTCTAAAAACTTTCTCTGTGCGTCTAATAGTTTGTATTTCATATAGACACCTCGAAAATTATAATTAAATACTATTCTTCAATTTTATTTTCAGTTAGAAAATTATTTGCATTCTCAACACCGTACTGCTCCATTACAAACTTGAAGCATTCAAGCCAATCTATGCGATTTTTCACTACATCAATTTGCAAGAATGATTGAACAACCTCAAAAAGTTCTTTCATTCGAACTTTTCGTTCAAAAGAAGCTTTTCTATCGCCATAACGATAGATATAATCCGCATTTCGAACCTTGTCATCAACTTCCACAAGAAAAACTTTTCCTCTATCGTTTGCTAATACAGATTCTTTACCTAATCTAAAGTTAGAAATAATTTCGGCTGTTTTTTCGACCATTGGAATAATTACTTTTCTATTTATAGATTCTAAAATCATATTCAATCGAGCTTCTTGCCCACCAACAGAATAATTCAATTCGGTAGCCGTACGCTCAGAACTTTGAAGATTTCCTGCCATATTTTTGAATATACCTGTCGCACTTTCTATTGTCGATTTAAAATAATTCAGAAATTCCCAACCTTGCATTGCTTTATCAAAAGAAATAGGGGTCGGAGGAGTCGTCATTAAAGATGCATCATATTCAACAATCTTGCCTGGACGAACATCCTGCTCCCCTTTAAAGCAACCTTTTGGGGCTAAATAAGGAGGATTCATCATCAATGCTAGTGCATCTAATTGTTTATTTAAAATAGTTGAAGATATATTATTTAAAATTAGGGCAACCCTTAATGGAGAAATTCCGCGTCCAGTTGTTGGACATTCAATAATATTAGCGTGAATAAATGGATTAATGACAAACGGATTGTCCTCAAACCTAATTAAAACACAACGACCAGCAACAACTATCAATTTATTTTTTAAAATTTCACCATTTGAAAGCTCTATATCTCCCCAATACTCAAGTAATTCCACTTTTCTTTCATAGGTACTCATTTTGTTCTTTTTAGAATTTTTTGCCACCACTCCTTTTAACATTTCCAACTTTTCAATATCCAACAAATTATTTGACTTGTTCTGAACTATCTCATCTATAGTTTGATAAGTTCTATAAATTTTTGCACAAGAATCCCAATTCCCAGCTTCTGTTCTGTCAAAAACAAAATCCTCATAATTAATAAACTTAACTTTCGCGTTATCGTACACAATCTTATCTTCAACGACAAAAGTTTCATCCGAATTTTTATTGAGCTGTTCTTTTAGAGAAATTGCACGTCTTGTTTTTCTTGTCTTGGTTTCCCAGCCAATAAATAAAGTAACTTCTCCTGTTTCTACAACAGAATCAATAATTTTTTCCATTTCATCTTCAATTTTCATTGATTCAAATGTCGAAACTAACATTGCTTTTTGCTTATTAGCAAATTTTTGAGTCTCAAAATCTTTACCTTCAACATCAAACATCCCATCAGGATGAGAATACAAATTTTGCACAAGATGTGATTTTAAAGTTTGTGCTAACTCATAAATATCAGGTAATTGAATATTGCAATCCCAAGCATTAACCTTCGGAATATCCGCATCATATATTGCATACTTAACTAACCTGTTATCTGTTAACTGAGAAGATCTTGCATCTTCGTAGTAATCGTATTTTTTTATAATGTTGCCAAGCAGATACTGCTGTTCAACGTTATCCAAAAAATTTTTATCTAAATTTTCGCTAATCATAATAACCTCATTTTTTGTAATAGTAACTTCTATATATTGAGTAAACCTCTATATCTTGAGCCTTTCCGGCTCTTAAAGTTTCATTTTTCAAAGTGGCCTCATACTCAAATCCACAATCTTTTAAAAAATTTCGAACCCTGAAATTATCAGGATATATTTGAGCTTTTAGCTTTTGAAAACCAAATTCATCAAAGCATTTCTTCAAAAAAAACTTTGCACTATATCGAGTAAAATTACCCCAAGCCTTTTTATCAAAACATGTTGTTATTTCTGCACTGTATAATTGAGTTTCATCGCCGACAAAATTATCCAGAAACACAAACCCCATAAAATTTTCCTCATAATCCAAAATGAGCCAAAAGGAGGTGTTTATAATGACATTTGTTATATTTACGTGATTTGACTTGGCAAAATCATCTTGAATATATTTGGAATATTTATGCCAACACTTTTCAACTAAAGGGATATAGTGCAAATTTGAAGAACATTCTAAGGTAAATAATGATAGGTTTCTAAACTTACACATTTTATACTTTTACTTTGACAAATTTAACAAATATATTTCCAGAAACAAAAGAATCTATGGTACCTGCTAAAAGCTTTTCTCTTTCGGCAGTTTTATTACCCAAAAACCCTTCAGCTTGAACTCCGTTTATATAAGATTTTGTCTTACTGATTTTATTAATTACTTCATACGTCGCAAATTTTGTAAAAATTCTATCCTTAGGTGCGGAAGAAATTTCTGTAATATAACCAGATTTTTCGGATTTTGATTTATCCAATTCTTGAACAAAATCCTGCTCTACTTTTGCTCTGATAATTTCGTCATAAGACGCATCATTGAGTAATATTTTTTCAATATCTTTATTTTTATTCATAGGTTACACCTTTCATAAATTAAATTTTTTCATCATCTAAGTTTGCAATGGTAATAATCTTAGCCTCATGATGCTCACCTTCAATTTGCTGCGAAGAAAATCCTAAATACTTACACAAAGATTCCAACGCTTTCAAACCTGCAGATGAATCGCGAAGCTTACGCTTTCCTGTAGAGTTGCCATCCTTATCCAAAATCTCCTCTTGCTCTAATGAAAATTCTGCAATTTGAAGGAGTTTTTGAATGACATAACCTTTTTGGACGCTTAAAGACTCTATTTGAAGCTTTAATTGAGCTTTTATTTCTTGAACGACATAGTCTTTTTCCAATAAAGTAGATGCAAAAGATTTCAAATCCTTGCATTTATAACCAGCTTTTTTGGCGGCTTGCTCACCGTCAAGTGTCTTGATATACTCCGTTACAAACTTTTTTTGCTGTTGTGTTACTTGTTTCATCTCTTTACATTTCTTATCATAATTTGTATTTTTCGCGAATAACTTGTATAATGAACATGCTATTTATATTTCGGCTAGTGTAAATCTTAACAGGGGGGAATGAAAAGGACTTCCTGTTTTTTTTGCCTTTAATTCCGAAACATCTTGACTACAGGCGCATTTTGAACAGATGCGGCAGTCTTAGATTTGAGGTTTGCAAGAGCTTCTTTATACATGCTCATCCAATATGGAAACTTAAAATATTGAGGGTTTGCTTTCAATCTCAAGCATGTGCCGTAAACCAATAACTGCTCCACAAATGGCATTGGTATCATTGAAACATCATCAGCTTTTTCAAAATCAACTTTTTCCATGCCTGCATCATCCACTACACAATTTTTTGTAAAATAAATAACATCTAAAAGTTTATCCTCATTAAATTTTGGGAATAGTAATCTATCAGCAAATGAACTATATGTCCCAGACTTAGGATTTCCCTCCATAAAGGATTCCACATCGTCGGTAAAGTCATATCTTTTACCATCAATAAACAAATACAAAATTCGTCCAGAAATCTCATTTTCAATTTCTGTGACACCTGCGGGCAACAAAATTCCTGTCCTTCTTAGTAAAAAATTCCAGTTTTCTATTGCACATAATTCTTTATTGATAGTGTTAAGAATTCCAATAATACGCTTGTGATCATTTTTAATAAGCTCAGAAAACGTATTAACCTGTTTATAATTTAATTCGAGTAAACATTTATTTATAAGTTGTAAATAATTCATATTTTCTCCTTTTTGAAAAAGCCCGAACGGGAAGTCAGCATTCTCGCCCGAGCTTTCACTTCTGAAATTGCAAAACTACTTAATTAATCCTTGTTTAACTTGTTCCATGATTAATTTCTCATTTTTAGCAAATTCCTCACCACTCATTTTGCCGATGTCCTCACGAGTAAATACCTTATTCATTTTTGTGTCAGAAGGAGTATTTTGAGCATAAGCTGTCAACTTACTCTTTGCACGTGCGTTCTCGTCATTCAATGATTTCTCGTAAGCAGTCTTTTTCAAATAACCATCAACCGCTGAGTTTTCCAGACCTTCAACGAGCTGAGCTATTCGAAGGATTTCATCTTTGTCCATGTCAAATCCTTTGATATAATTCAATACATCACCACGCCCCTCAGCCTCAAAAAAGCCTGGACGTTCTTGATTGAACAAATCCATAGGATTTTGAGTTTGTGCTGTAGGTGCTTGAACATTTTGCAAAGGTGTTTGAGAATGAATTTGCGCATTTTTATACGCATTGAGTAACTGAACTTTCTGAGATAACTGTGCCAACAGATATTGCCCTTGTTGTTGTGATAATAACCCTTGCGCAACTAGATTTTTGACGTTTTGAACATCATTTCCAATTACTTGTTCTAAGTGATAATAAACATCTTTATATCCAATATTTGGATTTGCCTGAGGATTTACGGCAGGCAATGAAATCCCATTTTGAGGTGGCATTGCACCAATTTGATTTTGCATATAACTATTCTCCTTTTATTTCTGGCAATGAATTCATGTAATCTACAGAAATTTCAACAACATCATCAATGAAACTAGATAGCAAAATTGATAAAATTGTTTTAACTATTGGAGCAAAAGGTAATCTATTCACAATATAATTGATAGCAAGTTGTTTCTTTTCTTGCCCTTTACCAGATCCCAACTCAGCTTCTGCAAAAATTACAGCTTTTTTTGCCAATTCTTTAATTTTATTTTTTACATTCGAAAACATACTTATCTCCTAAAAAAAATGTACTCCCACGAAAAATAAGTAAGGGTAGAAGAAGTTCGAAGGAGTACATTCACCCCAAAAACTATGCTGCAGAAACAATCATTTTAGCCAAAGCTTTTGGTTGTACTGTTTTAGCACCGTACAAATATAAGCCTCTAACTAAATCTGAGAAACTATCTTTATCTCTTAAGCTTTCAATTTTTGCTAATTGAGAAGCAAAAGTAATAGCATCATTTGTACCTGCTAAAACATAATACTTGCCATCAACTTCTGTTAAATTTGTACTTACTAAAACATCCATCCCAGCAATTCTACCGATTGAACCTTCACGTAATGTTTCATCTGCAACATTGTATGCTGAAATAAATTCAGGACTTTGTAATAGATAAGCTTCAACATTAGGATTGATTACAACCCAAGGTTTTACACCAGAGTGAACTGCATCTGAATTTTTCAAAGCTAGAGATAATTTTACAAATTGTTCATAGATAGTTGTTTTATCTAAAGCAATAGGAGATTCTTCAGTACCAACAGTATTATCTTCGGTTACATCAGTATGTAATGACAATAAATAAGAATCTTGAACTTCTTCAATAGCCTTTTTAGCATTACCCAAATGAGCTTCCATAATATCGCCATTTGATTGAACTTGAGCAACATCATCAATCTTGAAAGCAAAGAATTTTTTCTGATCAATAACCAAATCTTGAGAAGTCGGTGTAAGTGCTGCATATTCAATATTATCAGAAGTTAAAGTTGAAACTGTAACATCTGCTGGAGTAATAATTTTTACAGTATCACCCTGATTTTTAATTTCACCTTCCCAATTTCTGTTTACACATTGAAGCATTACACAGTTTTTGTCCAACATATTGCTTAATTTTTGGCTCCACAATTGTGGAATAAAAGCTGAATAACTAGATTGTAATTCTGACATTTTCTGATCCTTTCATTTTCATAACTAAATACACAATATTTATTTTGAGTGGTGATTTTTAAATTATTTAATCATCGTTATAGATTTCCCTGAATTGAAGCCCTACAATTGCACAATTACAGGTCAAATCATTACCTTCTATACATAGTTGAATCGAATAATTACTGTCACAAATTTCCGCTTTTTCTGTTGCACTAGTACTTATTGGCCAAACTGGAATTTCTGACTCTCCATCAGACCAACAATATTCAGCCGTACTTGGAGTATCTTCTCCAGCCCAAACGAAGTGACTGTAATGTTTTGCATAAATCAATTCAACATCATCTTTATATTCACTGTCATAATCTTTGAATAAAGAAAATTTGAATTTATTATCGTGAATATCATCTAAGACAAAATAGAACTCATCTACCAATTTTCTATGTAGAACATTACCTAGCGCCAAAAACGGAGATTTCCACATAAATTTTATAGCTTCTCCATTAAAAGAGGTTCCAAAATCTTCCCTATAGATTTTGCCATCAACATCAGCTGTAAAAATGTGTGAATTAAAAGTACAAGCTGAGGTAATTTTCTGAGGCAAAACTCGTTTAAACCAAGCTTTATTGTAATAATCATTTATCCAAATTACAGAAAAGTTTTCATTATCAAGATAAGGAAAGAAAAACCAAACCTGATGCTTATTTTGATAATGCAAAACAAATGTATCATCTAACCTTGATTCATCAAACCTATTAAATTCCTCTTTGATATTTTGAGAAATCTCAGAGCCTAAACGGATTTGATTTAATTCGCCAACTTGTTCTAATGCATAAATTCCATTACTTAAAAAATACTGTTTATTATCAACATTTACTATCGCATTTCTTGCAATAGATCCTTTATCTGCAAAAAGGGTTATTGCAAAGTCTGTAGGATTTGAACCAGTCAAAAGATAAACTTTATCCCTTTTATAAATTGCCAAATAATCCTTATAGGTTTTCATCGTAACAATATCTGCTGTATCAGTATGAAAATCATTGATATATCCTGCATCTTCATCAGTTTCAAAATCATTATAAGTTCCTAGTGCAGAATAATATATTGTAGATTCATCGCAACACCACACTCGCCCTTTATAAACAGTTATGCAATTCGGATAACAAATATTTCCACTTAAATCTTTCAAATTGCAATCGACTATATCAAAAGTTTCATTATTTTTGATATAAAACATCGCATCTGATTCAGTTGCAACAATAATTCCACGAAGAAATTGAGCAAAAATTGGCTTTGATCCAGTTAATACCTTATCTAATAAAACTAACGCCTCTGAATTTTCATCATAAATATAAATTTTTCCTGATTCTGTTATAATAACTAACTTGTAGTTATCATCTGAGCACATTTCAGATAAACCAATAATTTTTTCAGATTCTGGTAATTCAAGTATTAGACGATTACCTTTTTGTCTAACAATACCTTTATTGTTGTAAATTTCAATATTTTCAGAATCAGCCCAATAGATTTTTTTAGGATTTAAACCCAATTCCGTTTTAGTAGTTGCCTGATTAATTCCACCTGATAAATCAAAATAATTAATATCCATAATTTAACCCCTTAAATTTTCCTTGTACCAACGAACTTTTGAACGAATAAAATTTCCAATATCATCTTTTGCTACCCACGGATAAGCTGGTAGATACGTTATATCAATTTTTCCAAAACTAGTCGTTTTTGGATTATTTTTCCCAAACTCATAATGAGTTAAAACTGTTAATGGAGTCACATTTAATTTATATTTTTGAGTGAGTTGTGCAACAAATTTCATTGCAGCTTCAAACTGTACTTTTGAAATAGGAAAATCTCCACAATTAATACTTGATTTGTAACCATACATCCCACACAAACAAACACCTATAGCTCCAGTGTTGCCTCCACCTGTATGTGCCGCATAATGACCATCACAACAATTCTCGTTATCTTCTGGTAGGAAATCACCTTGATAAACATTACCCTCAACATCGATTAAATAATGATAATATTTCTTCTCAAATTCGCTAGGGTAATATCTACCTGCACTCCAATGTAAAACTATACGTTTGACCATATACACACCTCATAATACATCCCACCTCGGATGATAATGTTTGTACAATGCGACTGCATTTACTCTATTTCTGGCATTTAATGCTAGAATTACTGAAGAAAGATGTGTTTGTACTGTTCGCTCTGAAATTTGTAACTTTTGAGATATTTCTTTATCTGTAAAACCTTTAGCAACTAGAGTTAAAATTTGTACCTTCTTTGGGGATAGTCTCATTTAATACCTCTAACAGTTTTATTAAACTTATATTACATTAAGCTTTATTATAAAACTTAATAATAATTCCACCTAAAAAAATAAGAGAGGATAATTTACACAAATTAGGATAGGGAAAATCCTTATCCTCTCTAGGTTTAGTCTAAGCAGAGAGCTTTATAATATAGATATGAATAGTAAATAAAATCTTTTCACTAACTATTAGAACTTTTTCATAAATTTAATATCCCAATAACACATTTTCTTGATTTTATATAACCATTTGAAAAAGCCTTGAACCTCTTCCGTTTGATTACATACACAGAATAAACTATTTTTTTTATAAAAAAAATCCGTATTTTTACGTACGTAAAATTACGGACTTGACAAAGCTGAAAAATATTCTAACAAAAGAAATTCCAAGATATTTTAACTTAAATCATTTACAAAATTTTACAATATATTTTCGGATAATTTATACATTATTTTAAAAACTTGCCATTTAATTTAGGCATAATACAATTAGATTATGGGGAATATATTACTAATTAGCGAAAATGATGAAACTTTTAACAAGTTCAAGAAATTATTAGATACTGAAAACTATAATTTCAATTCTTGTTGCACCCCTACGTCTATATTTGATTTAATCGAAATTTCCCCTATAGATGCAGTTATTATTGACGAGGTAACTGAAAACCTAAATCTTAATTTAACAATAAAAAGAATTAAATCAAAACAAGAAAACACCCAAATATTACTACTTACAAACGGGGAAAATATAGATGAGGAAATTTCAAAACTTGTTAGCGGATTTATTCTGAAAAATTATTCTGATAACCTTATTATTTCTACAATAAATTCTCATCTTAAAAACAAAGAAAAACTAGATATTTTATCAGGAAAAAACAAAGATTTAGCAGACAGCTTATATAGACTTAACGTTCTATATAACACAAGTTCGCAATTTGCAGGAACACTTGATATTAAAGAACTTCTTAACTATATGATAGAAGGTTTAGACAAATCTTTAAGCTTTGACTTAACCTGTACATTATCTTTTGGTTTTGAACAAGAACCAGTTCTTATTATCAATTCTCTTTATGATATTTCTGAAGAAATCATGAGCGCACTAAAACTTCGTGCAATCCTAAATTACAAATCGTTGTTCGAAAATGGACAACCACCATTTGAAATTGATGATAAAAACCTCAAAATCATCAAAAATATCAAAAACCCAAATAACAAATTTACCTTCACAATTTTCCAATTTGATAACATGTTCGCTCCAATTGACTTAGGGGACAATTTCTTTGGATGTATTGAAATATTTAAAGAAAACCCATTCACAACAGATGATGCGACATATTTTCAAACTATAGTACAACAAGTTTCACTACCACTAAAAAGTGCAGGGTTATACAAAGAAATTATTCACAAAAACGAAGAATTGGAAAAACTTGAACGAGTAAAATCTGAATTTATATCAATCGTATCACACGAATTGAGAACCCCTCTTACCCCAATAAAAAATGCACTTAGTATACTCGCTAGTGGAAGATGCGGCCAACTCGAAGAAAACGCTATGAAATTTGTTGATATGGCAAAAAGAAACGTTGAAAACTTAACAAATATCATCAACGACATTCTTGATATTAACAAAATTGAAGCTGGGAAAATGGATTTCAATTACAAATTAATGAATATTCATTCCGTCATAGAAAACGTTAAAACCAACTTTGATTGCGTAGCAAAAGAACACGAAATATTATTCAATACAGACGAGCAAGAAAACTTGCCAGATATTTATGCTGACTCACAAAGATTAGGCCAAGTTTTAACAAACCTTGTTTCTAACGCAATTAAATTCACCCCTAAAGGTAAGAATATAACCATTAAATCTGAACTTAAAAACGCAAATGAAATTTCTGCAAACCCTCATTTTGAAAACGAATTAAAAACACTTGAAGGGAATTATATTATTGTTAGCGTGATTGATGAAGGTATCGGTATCAAAGAATCCGATTTAATAAAAACATTTGATAAATTTACACAAATCGAAAATTCGCTATCAAGAAAAGTTGGAGGTACAGGATTAGGTTTACCTATTGCAAAACAACTTATCAAAGCACATAAAGGTACAATTTGGTGCGACAGCGAAGAAAATATTGGCTCAAGCTTCCACTTTGCACTTCCTGTAACCACAGAAACTATCGAAGGAAAAACAATCCAAAAAGAACTTTTGTAATATAATTAAAATATGGATACAAGAAAGAGAAAAATCAGCATATTAGGTTCTACCGGTTCTATTGGCACACAAGCTCTTGAAGTTATTGAAAAACTACAAGATAAGTTTGAAATAATAGCATTAGCAGGTGGAAATAATTCTGAACTTTTAAAACAACAAGCTGAAAAATTCCAACCAAAATTTATCTGCGCAACCTGCCAACCTGACGACTTAAAAGGCAAACATAACGCAAAAATTCTACAAGGGTCAGAAGGATTAGAAGAAATATGTTCAAATAAAGAAAATGATATTATACTTGTTGCCGTATCAGGAAAAATTGGATTAAAACCGACACTAACAGCTATTAAAAATGGTATCGATATAGCTTTAGCAAACAAAGAAACTCTTGTTATGGCAGGCGATATTGTTATGCAGAAAGCAAAAGAAGCCAGTGTTAATATTATTCCTGTAGATAGTGAACATTGCGCAATTCACCAATGCATAAAAGACATTTCTCAAGTAGAAAAACTTATAATCACAGCAAGCGGTGGTCCATTCTTGAGAAAATCTATAGATGAGATGAAAAACGGCACAGTAACAGAAGCACTTGCCCACCCACGTTGGAACATGGGGCGCAAAATTACTGTTGATTCTGCAACTTTAATGAATAAAGGTTTAGAAATAATTGAAGCTCATCATTTATTCAATATGCCTTATGAAAAAATCGAAGTTGTAATCCATCCACAAAGTATTATTCACTCTGCAATAGAATACGTTGATGGTAGCGTGATAGCACAAATTGGGCTTCCTAGTATGCATATTCCAATCCAATACGCAATCACATACCCAGAACGCTACGAAGGCATCAAATCAAAAAGTTTTAGCTTTTCTGAAATTGCACGCCTTGATTTTGAAGAACCAAATTATGAAAAATTCCCAACCCTCAAACTTGCATACCAAGCTGGCACAGAAGGCGGAAGCGCAACAGTTTGCTTGAATGCCGCAAACGAAGAAGCTGTTTTTGCATTTTTAGATAATAAAATCAAATTGTTTGATATTTATACAATTACAGAAAAAATAATGGCTCAACACAATATTATAAAATCCCCTTCAATTGACGAAATATTTGCAATTGATAAAGAAATTAGGATAAAAACACAAGAACTAATTAAACAATTTTAATGAGCTGTCTAGAATAAAAATAATTCCGCTCAATAAACAATATAACAATTTTACAAAAACCCAAGCAGACGCAAGAAGCGCAATTCCTAGTGGGACAATCGCAAATACTAATTCGGCAAACAACAACACCCCCGCTTGCGCCCTACCTGTTTGCTCTTTTGATTTAACAAATTCACTAACCACACCAGATTCAATATAAGCTTTCACCCCATCATCAATATATAAATGAGCTTTATTTGGGAAATATCGACATAATTCAGCTTTTACAACAAAAAACTTTTCAGCACCCAACATTGTTGCTGAATTATATTTTAATAAATCAAAACGAACACCTTTTTCTAAAACCAAAACTATTTTCTTTGACTTTTCAGAACACTCAACATCTAAAATTTGGTCAACAGCAATAAACTTTTCCACTTCAAAACGGCCTTTTTTCTTTTTTAATATTGATATTCCGTCATTTGAAAATTTTAGTATTTTAGAATTATTTTTTAAATCCAAAACTCCCATAACTATACTAAAAACAAAAAACAAGAAAGCTAAATACTTTGAAACATCAGAATCAAAAGCCCTAAATGCCCAAATAGCTACAACGCCACCCCAAAAAATTATCGGAAGTACACACAACACAAAAACAAAAAACGAATTTCTTTTTAACTCCAATGTTCTTTCAAGCATAACTCTCTCCTTTAAAAAGAATTGTAACATCATTTACACCATTTGCAAATATATGCTATACTGTAAACACAGAAGGATTAGGGGAAAGTATGAAAAAAATTCTTATAGTAGATGATGAACAAGATATTGTTGAAAGTCTAAAGTTTGTGCTTGAAAACTGTGACTATTCTTGTTATTGCGCGTATAACGGCGAAGACGGATTAAAACTTGCCAGAGAAATCGTTCCAGATTTAATCATCCTAGACGTTATGATGCCAAGAATTAATGGATTCAAAATTAGCAGATTATTAAAATTTGATGCAAAATACAAAAACATCCCAATTTTAATGATTACAGCTCGTTCTCAAGAAGAAGACAAACTTATTGGTGAAGAAACTGGCGCTGATGAATACATTACAAAACCATTTGATCTTGATGAAGTAGTAAAAATTGTTCAAAAATACCTAGAAGGGTAAGTCTAATAAAACGATGAATATCATTACAAATAAAACACTTGAAACATTAAAATATGACTTAGTTCGAGAAGGTCTTGTCCAATACGAAGTTGTTGAACAAGCGGAAGAAATCGCAAACGCTCAAAACATCAACATCGGACAAGCCTTAATTAACTCTGGATTTTTGACAGAAGAACAACTAATA
>JAFUPZ010000029.1 GCA_017472545.1 bacterium
AGTGAAGTTTCGCAAAGTAATTTGTTTAGAATTTATAGTCTAGAAGAAGAATACAAACGAATTTATTTAAGACGTGAGCCGATTGATAAAGTTCTCTATTATGAAGCTGATAAGATTGAATTTAGGCTCCAATCAATGACTGATGATTATATTTCAATAACTAATGCGTCTATAAACCGTGAAACAGGTGAATATATTTCAGAATCTACTATTGATTATGATAATCCAACTTTTGGTACAAGAAAAGCCAAAGCTATTGGGGTTTGTAGAGCATTAAATTAATATTTTTGTTTACAATTTATCGATTCTAGTCAATTTTTCAACAGAAATTTCCTTTATAAATATATAGGGGAAATAAAACACATGGATAAAGTTTTACAAGGACAAATGGGTTCTGAAATTTTAGACGGCGTATTTTCTGTAAAAGAAAATGTCGCAAATAGTCTTGCTGATTTATCTTGCAAAAAATCAACAAAACCTAAAACTTTATCTTCTCACATAAATTACCTTAATCGTGCAAGAACTTACAAATATGGAATATCAAGTATTTGTGCTGGTGCGGTTTCAATTAATGATGATATGTCTGATAAATTGACCCTCAAGATTACATCAGATCTTGCAAATGCCATTGATAAAAACGATGTATCTGAGGTTAAGCGTATAAAGCAACAATATCAAGATACAAAAGAGTTTGCGAAAGCAAAGGATTTTTTGAATAAAAAATGCAAAGAGGTTTGGGACGTTAATGAAAACAAAAATACAAAAATGAATGTCCCAACACAAGCGCTCAAAGCTCTTGGAATTACTAATCAGCCATCTTTGGATACATTGTTGGCAGACAGTTTGAAGTATTATGAAAAAGATAACGGCTCAACAACAGTTGATATAATTTTGTCAATTTTGGCTAATGAAAATATAAATTATACGTTTGAAGATATATATGAATATTTGAAAAAGAATAGTAAAAAGGAAAAATATAAATATAATTTGGTTACGGTAACATATTTGGCGACGAAATTGGAATATGATGAAATGCGCCTTAGTGATTTGGGTATTGAACAAAATATAGTAAAAAAATTGTTCAAAACATTATCTATAAAAGATAAGATAAAATGTATTTTTAAAAACCGCGATACAATAAAGTTATGTTATAGTTTTGGGTAAGGGCAAAAAGTTGCGCGGGTTGGATTTCCAACCCGCGCTTCCTTATCTCATAATATTTAATTAACCGATTACAGGTGCAACAAATGTTCTTGTTGCAAGATCTTTATCAAGCAATAATAAAGCTTTTTTATCTTCACCGATTAGTTTTAATGTTGCTAAAACTCCGCCAACATTTGCTTCTTCTTCAACTTGTTCTTTCACGTACCAATCTAAGAAAGATAAAGCTGCTCTATCGCGAACTTCTTCCGCTACATCCATTAGGGCATTAATTCTTGATGTTACATATTCTTCGTGTTCTAAAACTTGTTCAAAAATTTCTAATGGAGTTGAACCTTTGATTTCAGGTTTTGCGATAGCTTCTAAAGTTACTTGAGCGTTGCGTTCGTGTACATAATCAAACATACCCATAGCGTGAGCTCTTTCTTCTTGAACTTGAACATCAAACCAGTTTACAAAACCTGGTAAATTCATGTCAGCAAAAATAGCTTTCATGCCTAAGTATAAATATTCAGAATATAATTCCTTATTGATTTGATCATTAAATGCTGCTTCTAATTTTTTATCTAACATAATATGCCTCCTTTATTACATGCTTTCAACAATTGCTTTTGCCAGATTTTTTAACTCATCTCTTTTTTCTGATTTTACAGCAGATTTGATAGAAACGCCACTACCAATAATTTCTGTATTTTTAATTTGAGATAAAAGTTCGCTCATAAGTCTTCCTGCTTGTGGAGCCCAAGAACCATTTTCAATAACTGCAACTTTACGGTTTTGAATATTGTGAGCGACAATATCGTGGATTAGGTTTTCCATTTCAACAAAAATTCCATTATTATATGTTGTTGAAGCAAATACAATGTGTGAGTATTTGAACATATCTGATACAACATAAGATGAATGTGTTACTGAAACATCAAACATTTTAATATCTTTTACACCTAAATCTGCAAGTTCAGTTGCTAAAATTTCGGCAGCGTTTTGAGTTCCGCCGTAAACTGAAGCATAAGCTATCATGACAGAGTTAATTTCAGGGGTGTAAGTTGACCATTTTTGGTACAAATCAATAAATTTGCCTAAATCTTTTCTCCAAACATATCCATGAAGTGGACAAATCATGTTTATTTCAATTCCACTAGCTTTTTTTAATAACATTTGAACCTGTGGACCGTATTTTCCAACAATATTTGTATAATAGCGTCTTGCTTCATTTAAGTATCTATTTTCCCAATCAACCTCATCTGCAAAGATGTTTCCATCAATTGCTCCAAATGAGCCAAATGCGTCTGCTGAGAATAAAATTTTATCAGTTGTATCATAAGTAACCATAACTTCTGGCCAGTGAACCATTGGTGCCATTAAGAAAGTTAGGTTATGTTTACCTGTGTTTAGAACATCTCCTTCATTAACAATTTGGAATTGTTCTTCAGAAATCTCAAAATCGAAGAATTGTTCCATCATCGTTTTAATTTTAGCGTTACAAACAATTTTAACTTCAGGATATTTTGTCAAAATTGTTGGGATTTCTGCACAATGGTCTGGTTCCATATGGTTGATTATTAAGTAATCTAGTTTACGTCCATTTAGTACATGTGCAACATTTTCCATGAATTGATGTGTAACTGCTTTGTCTACTGTATCAAGAAGTACTGTTTTCTCATCTAATAACACATATGAGTTATATGAAACACCTTGTGGTGCGTGGTAAACGCCTTCAAAAAGTGCAATTCTTCTATCATTTGCACCTACCCAAAATAAATTTTCTGTTATCTTTTTTGTGTTATACATTACTTTTATCTCCTGTTTTAATTTAATTATAGCATAAAATGATAATTATTACCACTTTTGTAAATATTTATAAATATCCATGTGGGTAATAGAAAAATACTCTCTTGTCGTTTATGCTATAAACACTGGAACTAGATATAAATGACATAGTTTTAGAGATATAGCACAAACTTTATAATATAAGTATAGTGCAAAAATGTATGAAAAAGAGAACTTAACAAATTATTTTTTTGCCTGTGATGTATGAAAAAG
>JAFUPZ010000030.1 GCA_017472545.1 bacterium
AAAACCTGTAACAGCTGAAGCTGTAAACGCAGCTCTTAAAGAAGCTGCTGATGGACACGTATTATGCTACTCTGAAGAACCATTAGTATCTTCAGACTTCATCGGTTCATCTCAATCTTCAACTGTTGACGCTGCATTGACTATGACAATGGGCGAAAATATGGTTAAAGTTGTTTCTTGGTATGATAACGAAATGGGTTATTCTACAAGATTAGCTGAAACTACAAAAATGGTTGCTTCTAAATTATAATTTATAATTTAAGAAAAGACTCAAAAAGACCACTCGTAAGAGTGGTCTTTTGTTTTGCAAAATTAAAAATAATTTCATATTTTTAAATGATGAAAAAATCCTCTAAAGTCATATACTGAAAGTAATGTAGGATAATTATGAGGAATTTTGAAATGTCAAAAAGTAGTAAAGATTTAACCAAAATTTTATCAGCAACAGCATTGGCAGGTTGTGCAATTACAACTGGGACTACGGCTCAAGCAGAAACTGTAATGGCGCCAGTTCCAACGTTAGGTGATGATGCAGGTTATAAGATTAGTGCATCAAGTGCTGATTCAAGTGCTACTTTTACATATTCAACTTATGATGCTGAAACGCAAACAGTTACAGATGCTGTATACGATATTTCTCTGGACACTAAGATTTATGGCGAAACAAATGCTGAGTATGCAGAACAAGTAATGTTAATGACTCCTAATTTTGATGAAGTTACAGTTTATTATGATAGAGATTTTAAGGGACCTATGAATGCTACTGATGACGGTGGTAACTACTATTATCCCGGTTCATCAATAGATGGTGATGTCGCAAATTTAAAAGCTCCAGTTACAGTTAGTCGTCCGATGGATTCTATTTCAGGAACTTACTATTCTAACTATGCGGATGGTAATAAATACAATTATCACCAAGGTTATGGTGGAGCAATTTATAATGCTGGTAGTATTGGTTCTATAACTGCTGATTTTATCAGTAATACTGTTGAAACTGATACTACAGCTGCAAAAGGTGGAGCTATTGCAAGTGATGGTTGGTATACTAACAATGGTGGTATTGGTACTATCGTTGGTGATTTTGTAAATAACTCAGCAATCAGTAGTTATGAAAATGCGGGTTATGGTGTTGGGGGTGCTATTTGTAACTCATCTCCAATTACATCGATTACTGGTAACTTTATTGGAAACTATGCTTATTCTGAATCTTATTTAGCTGCTGGTGGTGCGATTATAAATGATTCAGGATTAGATGCATCTGGAAATCCTATTGGTAAGGCTGAAATTGACGAAATTACTGGAGATTTCTTGTATAATACTTCAGAATCTGGTACATCAGATGCTTCTGGTGGTGCAATTTCAAACTTTGAGTTTTCAACCGTAGATAAAATTACAGGGGATTTTGTTGGTAATCTAGCATATTCTGGCGACGGTAATGCTTATGGTGGTGCTATAGAAAACTACGGTACATTAACAGAAATTAATGGTGATTTTATTTCGAATGAAGCCTTGGCTTATGCTGAAAATTCAGATACTTATGGTGGTGCTATTGCAAACTATTCAGAAATTGGTACTATAAATGGTGATTTCGTAAATAACTCAGTTACTGGTGGTTATACTGCAGGTGGTGCTATTTATAATGAAGGCTCAATTGAGGCATTGAACGGAAATTTTGTTGGTAATTCTGTAGAAGGCTATCAAGCAACTTATTGGTCTGGCGGTGGTGCAATATACAGTTCTGGAGATATAAACAGTATTGATGGTGATTTCATTAATAACTCGTCCAATATTGGTAAAGGCGGTGCTATATTCCTAGATGAAGGTAATATAGGTAGTATTAGCGGTAATTTTGTTGGAAATACTATAACCATTCTTGATAATGTAGATAGTTATGATGATATAGCTACAGGTGCAGCAATTTCAAGTTGGAAGGGTGAAATTGGTTCTATAGAAGGTGATTTTGTCAATAATAAACTGGAAACAACACTTGGAGAGGCCATCGGTGGTGCTATTGAAAATTATGAAGGTAATATAAATTCTATAAATGCCGATTTTTATAACAACACCGCAAGTGGTATATATGCTGAAGGCGGAGCTATTAGTAATTCCCATTTCTATTATGGGGAATGTCAATCTGCTTATATTGGAGAAATTAATGGTAATTTTGTAGGTAATAAAGCTCAAGCTATTTTAGCTGAAGGTGAAGGTATTGAAGACTGGAGTGTAAACTCCTATGGTGGAGCTATTCACAATGCTGAAAAAATAACTGTTGTTAATGGTGATTTTATAGATAACTCTGCTTTAGCTGACGAAATTGCTTCAGGTGGTGCTATTGCCAATTTTGGTTACATTAATTCAATTAGCGGAAAGTTCAATGGAAACACAGCTCAAGGTAAAGTGTTAGCAAAAGGTGGCGCAGTATTTAATGAGGGGGAGTTCGGTATTTACAACCCTGATGCTGGAGTTGCTCCAGCTGATGATAGCGGGGCTAGCTCTTCTAGTTCTGTTATAACAAATGATCAGACAGGTTTTATAAATTCATCATTTACAAATAACTCAGCAATTGCTGAAAATGGTGAAGCAAAAGGTGGCGCTATTTATACAATGTCTGATACTAGAATTGTTGCAACTGATAGTTACACGACTTTAATTGAAGGTAACTATACTGAATCTGCTGGAGTTAGAGATGATAATGCTATTTATATGGATAATATAGATGGAACATTGACTTTTGAACTTAAAAATAAAGGTAATGTTGTATTAAAAGATAATATTGATGGTTTGACTAATTCAACTTTATCAGCATATCCAGCTGAGGGTTACAATGTAAATATCACTGGTGATGGTACTGGTACTTTCTATCTTCACAATGATATTAGAAATGCAGACGTTATTATGGGTGGAGTTAATTTAGATACAGTAAATAATAATATCCATACTTATGAGTTTAATACATTTGCGTTAACTGATAATGTTAATATGGTTGCTGATGTTGACTTGCGTAACGAAGTGATGGATAGATTTAGTGCGAAAGAATACGGTCAGCATTCAGGAGAATTAAATGTTGTTGGTTTAAATATGATTTCTGATATGCAAGAAGGTAAAGATTCTGCAGAAATTATGTTTGCTGAACAAGGCTTGAAGGATAATGTAGCAGGAAGTGTTGCAATGCCATCTGAAGGTGTTCAAACAACATTCTATACCCCAGTTTATAAGTACAATGCAACATATGAAAATAGAGATGATGCAGGTTATTTCATATTTGCTCGTGGAGATAAATTAGGTAATAGCGGTGCGTACAACCCATCTGTATTAGGCTCAAGTGTTGCTTCTACTGCTGGTGCGATGTCTACAATGACAACAACGTTCAATTATGCGTTCCAAAATGCGGATAATTTTATGAATATTCCTTATTTAGAACGTATTGCAATTAGAGATAGAAACAAAGTAGCTTTATCTCCAACTGGTGATGCAACAGATGTTGGTACTTTCTCTCCACTATTCACAAGACAAGAAACAAGTAGTGCTTGGGTTAAACCTTATGCAACATTTGAAAGTGTAGATCTAAGCAATGGTCCAAAAGTTTCAAATATTACTTATGGTACTTTGGTTGGTTTTGACACAGATATGAAATCCTTTGGAAAAGGTTGGGATGGCGTATTTACTGGTTATATTGGATATAACGGTGCTTCTCAAAGATATTCTGGTGTAGATTCTTATCAAAACGGAGGTTTGTTAGGTGGTACATTAACCTTATATAAAGGTAATTTCTTCAACGCAACAACTGTTTCTACAGGCGCAAGTGTTGTAAGTAGTAATAATATGTATGGTCACGAAAACTTTGGTATGTTATTAGCTGGTGTTGGTAACAAAGCTGGTTATAACTTTGAGTTTAAAGAAGGTAAAGTTATTCTACAACCAAGTATGTTAGTATCATATACTTTCGTGAATACTTTTGATTATACAAATGCTGCAGGTGCAAGAATTGAATCTGACCCATTACACGCTTTGCAATTGGCACCAGGTGTTAAAGTCATTGGAAACTTGAAAAACGGTTGGCAGCCTTATGTTGGTGTAAGTATGGTTTGGAACTTGTTAGATGATTCTAGTGCTACTGCAAATGGAATTAAATTGCCGAGTATGAGTATAAAACCTTATGTTCAATATGGTGTTGGTGTTCAAAAACGTATGAAAGATCACTTTATGGCATACGGTCAAGCAATGGTTCAAAATGGCGGAAGAAATGGTGTTGCTCTATCTGCAGGTTTTAGATGGGCAATTGGTCACGATGAATTAAAAAAAGAAAAGGAACAAAAAGTATTCCTACCATTCTTGAAAAACAAATTCCAAAAAGCTAAAAATCAACAAGAAACTAAACAGGTTACAATGTCTGCTCCAAGTTCTTCAAGAACTGAAAATTCAGGAATGTTAAAACAAATCTAATATAATATTAAAAGGGCGGAGCCAATGGCTCCGCCCTTTTTTATTATTTAACAACTTTATTTAATCCGTGAGGTTTATCAACATTGCGGTTTAGCCTTAATGCTAGTTGAAGTGCTAACATCTGAATCATTACCGCGATACAGAAAGTTTTGATGATTGGTTTATCGCAATCGATATTAAGATTGTAAGTTGATTTTACGTGGTTTGTTCTGTTACCGATAACCAAAATAGGTGGGTTGTAGCTTTCTTTAATTTTATCAAGGTTTTTTATTGCAGTATAAGTTATATTATCGTTTAAAATGTATAATAGAACTGTGTTTTTGTTATTTAATACCGCAACGTGACCGTGCATAAATTCACCTAGTATAGCTGATGTTGTGTATAAATAAGATGTTTCTTTGATTTTTAAAGAAGCCTCTTTTGCTAATGCATAGGATTGTCCATCTGCAGTCATAACAATATTTTTGTATTTAGATAAGAATTTTGCTAGTTGTTTAACTCTAGGTTCAAGGGTATATGTTTGTTCAATGAAGCCTGGAATTGTTTTTAATTCTATTATGTGTTCGTATACATCAATATCCTTGTCTTGTGCAAATTTTAGAGCAAGTAATGTTGCGCAAAGAAGCTGTGATGTGAAAGACTTTGTAGCAGCAATACTTTTTTCTTCGCCTGCGTGACAAGCTACTTGATAATCTGAAGCATTCCAAATTGTTGAATTTTCTTTGTTAGTAATACAAAGGGTATTAACACCAAATTCTTTAGCTTTTTCTAGAGCATTATTGGTGTCTGTAGTTTCACCAGACTGCGTAATGAATATGTATAAAAGACCTTCGTGATGAGCGATTGTACCTTCTAACAAGAATTCGCTAGAGTATATCGCGCGAGCTTCTATTTTAGAAATTGAACCGAAAAGTTCTGCAGCATATCGCGCACAATGGTATGATGAGCCACTTGCAACAAGAATAATCCTATTTATATTCTCAGGTGTTTCAATATTTACGGAACCATCTTTCTCGATGTAAGTGTCAAGAATAGTTTGCGCGATTTGGGCTTGTTCGCGAATTTCTTGTTCCATGCAAGTTTGTTTCTTTTCCCAGAATTTCCAGTTCATATATACTCCTTGAAATCAAAAATCATAGTCCTCCCTTATTGGGGGAGGACATGATAATGATAATTTTATCCGATAATTGATTTGATTAATTCGTTAACAGTTTTAGGGTTAGCTCTACCTTTAGTTTCTTTCATTACTTGACCAACGAAGAATCCTAATAGGTTAGTTCTACCGCCTTTGTAAGCTTCAACTTCTGCAGGGTGAGCATCAATAACTTTTTGAACAAGTTCTTTGATTGCACCTTCATCTGAAATTTGGCTTAAACCTTTTCTTTCAACGATAGCGGATGCTTTTTCACCATTTGTAATCATATCCTCAATAAGGATTTGTTTACCAATGTTGTTAGAAATTGTACCTTTTTCAATTAAGCCAATTAGTTCAGCCAAGTTTTCAGGAGTTAACTTAGTTTCAGAGATTTCAACTTTAGCTTCTTTTAAGTAAGCTGCGATTTCACCCATAATGAAGTTAACTGCTGTTTTTGGATTTGCACCAAGTTCAAGAACTTTATCAAAGAATAATGCTAATCCCATTTGTTCAACAATTACGCTTGCATCGTATTCGCTCAAGCCTAGATTTTGGTATCTTTCACGTTTTTGTGAAGGAAGTTCAGGCATTGTTGATTTAATTCTATCAACCCATTCTCTAGAAATTTCTAGAGGCATTAGGTCAGGTTCTGGGAAGTATCTGTAATCGTGAGCATCTTCTTTTCCTCTCATAGAACGTGTTTCGCGTGAGTTGTCATCCCATAGTCTTGTTTCTTGAACTACTTGTCCGCCTTCTTCTACGATGTCAATTTGTCTGTCAATTTCGTATTCGATAGCTCTTTGAAGTGCAGAGAATGAGTTTACGTTTTTGATTTCAGCACGAGTACCGAATTCTTTAGAGCCTTTTGGCATAATTGAAATGTTAGCATCACATCTCATTGAACCTTCTTCTAAGTTACCATCGCAAACGCCGATGTATCTAACGATGTTTCTAAGTTCTTCCATGTAGTTTCTAGCTTCTTCAGAACTTCTCATATCAGGTTCAGATACGATTTCTAATAATGGTGTGCCAGCTCTGTTTAAGTCTACAAGTGAGTAGCTAGAGCCTGCTAAACCGTCAGCGCCTGCGTGAACAAGTTTACCCGCATCTTCTTCTAAGTGAGCACGAGTGATACCGATTCTCTTTCCTTTAATGTCTAAATAACCGTTTACACAAATTGGCTCATCATATTGAGAAATTTGATAACCTTTTGGAAGGTCTGGATAGAAATATTGTTTTCTATCAAATTTACAACGTGATGGGATTTCACAGTTTAGAGCTAAACCAGTTAAAATACCCATATTTACAACTTCTTTATTAAGAACTGGAAGAACACCTGGCATACCTAATGTAATAGGACTTGTAAGTGTGTTTGGTTCTTGACCGAATTCGTTTTTATCAGGTGCGAAAATTTTTGATTTAGTTTTCAATTGAGCGTGAACTTCTAAACCAATAACCACCTCGTATTTGTCTCTTAATTCTTGATCCATTTTTATATATCTCCTTATTTGTCTTTATTTTATCATGAACATTCTGTCGTTGAGCAATCTTTGTTATATTACCCTTTATATTTATCCCCTTGCGTAGATGTCGTGTTTTGACACTACTCTTTCTGGTTCTTTGTAATTTTTGATGTAATCAATTGCTTCTTGAGGAGTTTTTGCGACAAAATATAATTCTTTTGAGATTCTGTTTGCAAATTTTTCATCAATAATTACATCAAAAAATTCTAAAAGTTTATCGTAAAAACCATTTGTATTTAAGATAACGATAGGTTTTTTATTGTATCCAAGTTGTTTTTGAACAATCATTTCTGCTAGTTCTTCTAATGTTCCAAACCCCCCAGCTAAAGCCACTACAGCATCAGAAATCTCATCCATTTTTTGTTTTCTATCTCTCATTCCAATTGCTAAATGAAACTCATCGCAATTATCGGTTCTGCAACCCATATCAACTAAGCGTTGTGGCATTACGCC
>JAFUPZ010000031.1 GCA_017472545.1 bacterium
AGCTTTGGCTTATGGTCTTGAAAAAGAAAAAGCTGAAAAAGTTTTAGTATTCGACTTAGGTGGTGGTACATTCGACGTTTCTATTTTGGAAATTGGTGATGGTGTACACGAAGTATTGTCAACTTCTGGTGATACTCACTTAGGTGGTGATGACTTTGACCAAAAAATCATGGATTGGATGTGCGATGAGTTCAAAAAACAAGAAGGTATCGACTTAAGAGGCGACAAACAAGCTATGCAACGTATTAAAGAAGCTGCTGAAAAAGCTAAATGTGAGCTTTCTTCTATGGTTGAAACTTCTATTGATTTGATGTTTATTACAGCTGATGCTAACGGTCCAAAACACATTTCTGGTTGGACTTTAACAAGAGCTAAATTTGAAGATCTTTGCTATGATTTATTGGAAAGATGTAAAAAACCTGTTGAACAAGCTATTCAAGATGCTGGTATTTCTAAATCTGAAATCAATGAAGTTGTTCTTGTTGGTGGTTCTTCAAGAATCCCTGCTGTTCAAAAATTGGTTAAAGATTACACAGGTAAAGAACCTAACCAATCAGTTAACCCTGATGAAGTTGTAGCAGTTGGTGCTGCTGTTCAAGCTGGGGTATTAGCTGGTGAAGTTAAAGACATCGTATTGTTAGACGTAACTCCTCTAACATTAGGTATCGAAACATTAGGTGGTGTTATGACTCCATTAGTTCCTCGTAACACAACAATTCCTGTTTATAAATCACAAGTGTTCTCAACTGCTGAAAACAACCAAACAGCTGTAGATATTCAAGTTCTTCAAGGTGAAAGACCAATGGCTAGAGATAACAAATCTTTAGGTATGTTCCGATTGGAAGGTATTGCTCCTGCAATGCGTGGTATTCCTCAAATCGAAGTTACTTTTGATATTGATGCTAACGGTATTGTAAACGTTTCAGCTAAGGATAAAGCTACTAACAAAGAACAAAAAATCACTATCACTAATTCATCTAATCTTTCTGATGATGATATTGATAAAATGGTTAAAGAAGCTGAAGCTAACGCAGCTGAAGATAAAAAGAAAAAAGAAGAAGCTGAAATTAAAAACAATGCTTCAAGTTTAATCGCTTCTGCTGAAAGAATCGTTAAAGATTTCGAAGGCAAAATCGATGCTGCTGATAAATCAAAATTAGAAGAACAAAAAGCTTCATTACAAAAAGCTCTTGATGAAAACAAATCTACAGAAGAATTGAAAAAATTATCTGAAGAATTACAACAAACAATGTTTGGCATTTCTCAAAAAGCTTATGAAGCTGTTCAAAAAGAAGGCGAAGCTGCTCAAAGTGCAAATTCTGAAAGTGCATCTTCTGAATCATCTTCTAACAGTGATGACGATGTTATTGACGCAGAATACGTTAAAGAATAATTATTTCAATACTAAGAAGGCGGGAATTTATTTCCCGTCTTTTTTTATGCAAATAAAAGCCCTCGATTATTCGAGGGCTTCTATATATCGTTTCCCAAATCTTTCGCCTTTTCCTTACCACTGATTAACTCAACAACGTTTCTAACAAGTTAGCATTTTGCAACGCACCTGTTGATTCTTTGATTTTTTGTTTGTAAATGTAAGTTCTTAGTGCCTCACGGATAAGTTCACTTCTTGAACGATTTTCACCGTCTGCAACTTGGTCAATTCTGTTCAAAAAGTCTTCCGGCATTGAAATCAATACTCTCGCCATATATTCTCCTTTTCTCTGTGATATGTCAAAATGCTTACATATATATAAAGGATTTGGTATATAAAAAAGTGCTCTTTTTTATTTAAAAAATATATACTAATTTTGAAAAAGGTTGATTCTAGTGCGTTTTAGATATTGAATTTATGTTAATGTTTCTTAACAAATCTAATCTACTAGGATTGCAATACAGATTAAAAGCATGAAATTAGTTACGATATTTCTTGAATAGAAAAATCTAAAATAGAATGGTGCATCAGGGGTTTGTGAAATTTCTTTCCAATTATCAAGTGGATAATGCCATGGGTAAATTTTTGGGACATTAGTTTTATCTTGATTAAATTGATTTAATGATATGTATAAATCAATTATTTGTGGAATTGTTAAAAGTCCCAAAAGATACCAATAATTATTGGTTTTGTATGATAGCCACGAAATTAAAATAAAGGCTGTTATGTAGAAGAATAAGATGAAATTAAGGGCATTTGTTTTATTTCCCAAATATCTACACAATGTTTTTTTATGCGAACATTCATCTCCGTCAAAGTCCATAAGCATGTGTGCATATAAAATTGTGTTTGTAAAAAATGCACAAGCTAATGATAAAAATAAAACTTCCAAAGAAAATTTACTTGTCATAACATAATAAATTCCTTCGTATAAAAGTGGACCGTAAGCTATTATAATTGCGACTTCACCAAGTCCTTTTAATGATAATTTTTGATAAGTTAGAGCTATTATAAGCCCAATTAATGCTAAGAGAGCAACATAATATCCAGAAGTAAAAAATAAAATTCCCCCAATTATTGCTGCAATTCCTAAGAATGTACAAATTGCGACTTTTAAATCTTTTGTGGTTGCTTGTCCTGATTTTAGGTATAGGCATTTACAGTTTTGGGCTGAGTTTATATAGTTTTCATCTTTTATCAATATCTTATAGTCAAAATAGTCATCAATTAGGTTTGTTGCCATATGAACTAAGCCACTTCCAAGTATTGCAAGCAGACCAAGATAGGGATTTCCATTTTGTTTTAATGCGAAAATAAAGATTACTAAGCAATTTAGTAATGTAATTGGTAGGGAATAAACTCTAGCATTATTTAACCAAAATGAGATCTTGTTGAACATTACCCTTATCCTTCGAATATGTTTTTCATTGCGACAACAGACTCGTAGCTTGCGCCTGCTTCAAGAATTTCTTCAGCAGTCAATCCAAACATTGTAATTAAATTGTGGGCTTCTGTAATATTTCTGGCCTCAAGAAATTTTGCAGTTTCTAATACTGCAGTTTCTCTAGTCATTCTAGTAAACTGATCATTGATACCTTTTCTGAATATTCTTGATTTAGATTTACCCATTATTTACCTCAAGAGCTAGTAATGCTGCCCCAATCATACCTGAATAGTTTCCAGCTTGAGCTTTTACGATTTTTGTTGGAGTTGTAACAATTTGAGCATTAACTTCGGTTTCAATTTTGTTTGTATCAACAAATTCTGCCATTGAACCTGATAATACTACGCAATCTGGATCAAAAAGGTTTGCAAGTCCAATAATCCCAGCAGCTAAGTCGTTGTGCCATCTATCTAAAATTTCTAACATTTTAGAATCTAAATTTTGAGCACCTTCAACCACATCATAGGTTGTAATTTCTTTGTTGCCAGTCATTTCTTCTGCTGTTAATTTTAAACCTGTGCCTGATGTATAAATTTCAAAACAGTCATAAGATCCGCAAGTGCACTTTCTGTGATTATCTGTTCGCATTTTAAAATGCATTTCACCAGCAGCTCCGTTTTGTCCTTTTAATAGATGTCCGTTTATTATTATTCCGCCACCAACACCTGTTCCAAGTGTAATCATCACGGATACTGTTGTGTTTTGGGATGCCCCAATTTTATATTCAGCCCAAGCCGCACAATTCGCATCGTTTTCAACAAAAACTGGTTTTGTTGAAAGGCTTTGAAAATCTAATGTTGGATATTCTTTTGCAATATTACCTGTAGAGCCTACAATACCTGTGTTTTGGTTATTAACAGCACCACAAGTAGAAAATGCAATAACATCAATTTCGTTTTCGTATTTTTGGATAATTGATTTGAATATAGATTTTATTTCATCAAAAGTTTTTGGAGTAGAATGCTTTTCGATTTCTCCAATAATATTACCTTTTTCATCAATAATGGCGTTGTAAATTTTAGTTCCGCCGACATCTATTGCTAATGCTTTTTTCATCTTTTTCCTTCGTTAATTTTGCAAATTACAAATCTATTGGTAATCTTCATTTACCCCTTATCTCTAAATACAAAGCGTTTTGTGATAAGTTGTGGTCTTGTTATCGCAGAACCAATTACAACACAATGAGCACCTAGTTCAAATGCTCTGTTAACTTGTTCAGGTTCCCAAATTCTTCCTTCTAAAACAACAGGCAAACCTGTTTGCTCCACGAGTTGTTTTAGTAGTTCAAAATCAGGTCCATCAGCAGGTGAATTTGCTGATTCTAAGGTGTAGCCTGCAAGTGTAGTTGATAAAATGTCTGCACCTGCATCTTTTGCTTTTAACCCTTCTTCTAAAGTTGAAATATCTGCCATTGCAACTCTTTTATTTATATGAATATATTTAATCAAGTCTGCGAGTTTTTCGTTGTTTGGACGTTTCCTTTGGGTTCCGTCAAGTGCGATAACATCTGCGCCAGCTTCGATTAAATCAATAACATCTTTTACTGTTGGTGTGATATAGACGATTTCTTTCCAATTTTTTGGAATGACGTTTGGTTTTGTAATTCCAATTACTGGAATATGGAATAGACGCTTAGCGTTTTTTACATCTCTAACTCCAGCCACTCGCAACGCTCCTGCTCCGCCATTTACAACGGATTTCATCATTGCGACCATACATTTTTCTAAATATAGAGGTTCAGACGGCATTGCTTGTACTGAAACCACTATCATACCCTTTAGTTTATTAACGACATTATTCATACTTAAAATTATATATTAAACAAAACTTTTTGCATTATGGTATAATAAAATTAATCGTCATTCTGAACAAGAGATTCTTCGGGTTAAACCCTCAGAATGACAAAAGCGAAGAATCTTGTGCAAAAAATATGAGGAAATTAGATTTATGAATAAAACATTAGTGAAATATCCGTTTCTGACAAAAGAAGTTGAAATTTATGAGAGAGAAAATGGTCATAAGATTGTTTTGGCACATAAAGAAGGTGATATGGTTAATGTATCTTCTTGGGTTAAAACTGGTTCAATAAATGAAGATGATAAAAATAATGGAATTTCACACTTTCTTGAACATTTGATGTTTAAGGGTACAAATACCTATAAAGTTGGCGAATTTGATAGAATGTTAGAATCAAAAGGAGCAATTGTTAATGCTGCGACTTGGAAAGATTATACATTTTATTATGTAACTTTACCAAAAGGGATTGAAGGTAAAGATTTTAGACTTGCGCTTGATTTGCATGCAGATATGATGATGGATCCTGTTTTTCCTGCAGAAGAACTTGGTGCTCCATTTGATATAAATGATTCTACTGTAACGGATAAACGTGAACGACATGTCGTTATTGAAGAAATTAGAATGAGAAAAGATCAGCCTTGGACAAAGGTTTATAACGTATGTAATAGAAATATGTACACTTCTCATCCATACAAACGTGATGTAATCGGAACTCCTGAAATTATTTCACAAGTTACAAGAGAGGACATTGATGGGTATTATAGAAAATTCTATACGCCAAAGAATGTTACAACTATTGTAGTAGGTGATTTTGATCACGAAGAAGTTTTAAAAATTGTTTGTGATAATTTTCAATTCCCTAACAGAGTTGAAGCAGAAACTGAAGCTAAAGAAATTGACAGCCCAATTACTGAAACAAAATATATTGAAACAAGTGCTAATGTTCAAACTTCATATATGATGTTTGGTTGGTTAGGTCCAAGAGCGTGTGAATTAAAAGCTTCAATTTGTCTAGATTTGGTTAGTATAATTTTTGGTGATGGCTCAAGTTCTCGTTTGCAACAGAATTTGATTGAAAAGCTTCCTGAAAAAATCTTTAATATGATAGGATCTGAACATTATCAATTTAAAGATGGTAATAACTTCTTTATTCAGGCTAACTTTAACCCTGATAGTAAGGAAAAGGCAGTTGAACTTGTTAAACAAGAGTTGGCTAATTTGCTGGATGTAAGAATTACTGAAGAAGAATTATCAAAGGCTAAAAAACGTATAAAATCCCGTTTTGCATATGCTGCAGAAACTGTTTCGGAAATTGGAGAAACTATCGGTTATTACATGACTGTGTGTGATGATTTGGCGTTAGTTGAAGAGTATTTGGCAGATTTGGATAGTATTACGGTTGAAGATTTGAATGATGCTATTCGCAAATATTTATCGCTAGATAATGCAGTGATTTCTGTATTAGTACCAGAGGGATAGGGGTAAATATATTAGAATCTTCGCCAGTTTGTGGTTGAGAATTATGATGAGGATAGTATGCCAACAGAATTTGATGATAAATTGAACGAAATTAAACAAAAATGTTTGAATTGTCAAAAATGTTCGCTTTGTCATTCAAAGACTAATACGGTTTTTTCTGCAGGAGTTCCAAATGCTAAAATTATGCTTATTGGTGAGGCTCCTGGTTATTATGAAGATCAGCAGGGTGAGCCTTTTGTTGGTAAAGCAGGGAAATTGCTTGACCAAATTTTAGGTTGTGTTGGTTTTTCAAGGAAAGAAAATATTTATATTTGCAATACATTAAAATGCAGACCACCTGAAAATAGAGATCCCCTACCTGAAGAAAAAGAAGCTTGTTGGGAATATTTAAAAGCTCAGGTTGATATTTTGCAACCTCGTATAATTCTGTTATGTGGCAGAGTTGCGGTAAATTCTTTTATTGATACAAAATTGGGAATTACCAAACTTAGAGGAAAATGGTATGAAGGTCCTCATTTTTCAAAGATGATGCCAATATTTCATCCGTCTTATTTGTTGAGAAATGATAGCAAAGAAAAAGGTTCTCCAAAATGGTTGATGTGGCAAGATATTAAAGAAGTCCGCAGAGTTTACGATCAGATGAATTAAATTTTTATAGCTATTGGAAAATATTATTTGTAGTGGTATAATCGACTTATGAGTAATAATCAAAAGATGAGTTTTACGACTCAAAATCGTTTAATTATTTTTGGGCTGGTTCTTAGTACATTGCTGATTATGGCAATTGCTGTCTTTGCGACTGTAAATATTCAGAAAAATTTAAACGAAAGTTATCAAAATTTTGGACAAGTGATTTCTAAAATTTTGGCAATCGAAAGTGTTGAAATTACTAAAGACGCCTCTAAAACTCAAACTTTTGATATTTTAAAATCTCACTCTGATTCAATTTTGAAATCTAACGAAGATATTGTATTTATTGAATTTAGAGCAGAAGATGGTAGTTTGATTTACAAGGCAAAAAATGAAAATGATGAAAATACAAAACGTCCAAGTATTGCATTTTCTTCTCCTATGACAAATGTTATTGATAATACAAATATTGGTTCTGTAACTGTTGGTTTATCAGGCTCTGTTGTGGGTAAGGTTTCATCAACAACTAGAGCTTCTATTTTGTTTGTATTTACTATTGTTTGGTTAGTTTTTGCTTTTGTAATTCTTATAAATACATATTTAATTACACGAGAATTGAGAATTCTTCGTGATGGAGTTCATAAGATTTCATCTGGAGAGTTTGGGTATAAAATTGAAGGGGAAAATGTTAGTGACGAAGTTCAAGAATTGTTTGACTCTTTCAATGATATGTCTGCTAGATTAAATATTTATGAAGAGCAAAATATCGAACAAATTACTCTTGAACGTAACAAATTAGAAGCTGTTTTAATGAGTATTGTTAATGGTGTTGTTGTTTGTGACAACAATGATAATGTCGTTTTATTAAATGGGCATGCGAAAGAATTATTAGAGCTTGAAGGAGATGAACTTCTGAATACTAATATTCAACAATATGTTGATACAGAAGGTGAATATTGTTTTGCTGAAAAAATTGATGAATATAAAAATCTTTCTATGGAAGAAAAATCCTCTAAGCCAATTATATTTAATGTAACTATTGGTGGCAGAATTTTGAAATCAATTATTTCTCCAATGTACACAAGAAACCACGATTATGTTGGATATATTATTGTCTTAATCGATGTCACTCGTGAAACAGAAATGGATTTGATGAAATCTCAATTTATTTCAAATGTTTCTCACGAATTAAGAACACCTGTTACTGTTTTGAGAAGTTATATCGATACTTTGTATAATTATGGCGAAGAGTTTGATTTGGAAACTCAAAAAGAATTTATTGCTACTCTCAATACTGAAATTGTTCGTTTAAATAGAATGGTTAATGATATTTTAGATTTTTCAAGATTGGATTCTAACGCAAAAATAGAAAAATCTGAAAATGATATTTCGCAACTTGTTGATTCTTGTGTTTCTCAAGTCGAAGTGTTGTTGAAAGACAATAATTTAAAAATAGATATTCAAAAAGATAATGAATTCCCATTATTGATGTTCAATTATGATGCTATTGCAAGAGCGTTAACTAATTATTTGTCTAATGCGATTAAGTATGCACCAAAAGATTCTACAATTACAGTAAAATTGTTTAATGAAATTGATAAAAACCAAGTTACTGTTACTGTAAAAGATGAAGGTTGTGGGATTGCTCCAGAACATCAAAAGAAAGTTTTTGAAAGATTTTTCCGTGTGGAAAATAAAACACACAGCGTAAAAGGTACTGGATTGGGATTACATTTGGTAAAAACAACTATTGAAAAACATCACTATGGTAATGTTTTTGTTCAATCTCAAGTTGGTCAAGGTTCAACCTTTGGATTTTCTCTTCCTGTGGATTTATCCAAGCTTGATTGCGTTGAAGATGACTTAGTATAAGTTTATCTATATCTTTTTTTAAGGCAAATGATTGATAATTCTTCTGTTTTATCGGTTGGGGTTGTTAATGCTTTTGCCGCTGTTGGGCTGTAAGCATAACCGTCTTTTTCATTAAGTGCATCACTTGTCCAGAAGAATGAAAATTTCTTGATAAGTTGTCGTGATGTGTTTTTGTATTTGTAATTGTCTGCCATCTCAATTGTGTATAATTCATCAAGATATTCTTCTATTTTTGGAAGGGTTAATTGGTCTATTTGCTGAACTGTGTTCATATCAGGTAAAATCATGCCTTCAGCTTTGCATTTATTTGCTGCGACATCCCAAGTGTATTCCCCTGCAATCTTTTTAAAACAGCCTAATTCTTCCATGCAAACCCCATCAGTTATATCTTTTTTAGTTTGCAACAAGATTGTTGTGATTAAAATTAAAATACCCAAAATAATGAGTTTTTGTGTCATAATACTTCCTCTAGCTAGTCAAATAAAGCATTAATCTTGTCTGTAATATCTTGCGGATCTATTTCATTGGTAATTTTATTTACATCCTGCGCAATTTGGTATAATTTTGCAGCTTCAATTTTATCACCTGTAATTGCGATAGAACGAGCTAGATTGAAATGTGCAAGAGCATAGTTTGGATTACATTCAACTGATTTTTTGAACATTTCCATAGCTTTTTGAACTCTGCCAAGATCATCTAAATAAATAACACCTAAATTGTTGTATGCAATATCATAATTTTTATCAAATTGAATTGCTGCTTCATATTCTCTAATTGCTTCTTCTGTATCGCCTTTGCCCCAGTATAAAAATCCTAGGTTACAGTGGATTTTTGCGTTTTGAGGGTCAAGATCTAGGGCGTTTCTGTATACCGCAAGTGCGTTTTCATAATCCTCTTTATCATAAAATGCACTACCCAAATTGATGTAAATATCAATATCTTCAGGTGTTAGTAAATATGCGCTTTGATATGATGTAATTGCTGCATCAATATCTTGCTTTGCTTCTTGGAAAACAAATCCTAAAGTTTGGTTAACTACGCTTGTCCATTCTTTGCTTGGGTTCAAGGTAACTGCTGTTTGGAAATGTGATACAGCTCCTTCAACATCTCCTTTTATGTATAAAATGTTTGCCAAGTTTGAATGGAATTCAGGCATGTTTGGCATAATTTGGATGAGTTTTTTGTAAACTTCAATAGCGTTATCATAATCCCCCAAATCCTCATAAGCTTTGCACAAATGACGGTATGCAGGGATGTTTAAATTATCCAACCAAATTGCCATTTTGTATTCTGTAATTGCGTCCTCAAATTGTCCTAAAGATGAATAAATATCACCCAATAAGCAATACAAAGGTACAAATCCAGGAGCCTTATCAACTGCATCAATGTAAATATCTATTGCTTCGTCAAGTCCTTTTGATTGAACCTGTAAATAGCCTTTCAATAAGATTGGCAAGAATTTGATATATGTCATTGATTCTTTAACTTTTTTAATTGCATCAGGGCTAAATGGTAGTGTTAAGCCTGATAAAATATATTGATAAGCTGAGCGGAGTTTGTTTTTAAAAACTCTAAATGATGAAATCTTGTACAAATTATGTAATAAAAAATGAGAGCAAGAGCTTGCTAGTGGTGCGTATTTAATCGCCAATTTTGCATTTGTTTCAGCATCAATAAACCTTGCTTTTTTTGTATAAGTTTCAGCTAACATGTGATATGCTTTGGCATATTTTGGATTTTTTGCAATCGCATGGTCAAAATAATTGATAGCTTTATCTAAATCGCCTTTGTGGAATTGTGCCATACCTATTTTGAAATAGATTTCAGCAGAATCCATATATGTTTCTAAGGCAATTTGATATTCTGTAATTGCCTCATCAATATATTGGCAAGAAGAATAAATGTCTAAATGCCACGCCAAGTATAAATCACCTAATCTCAAGTGTAAATCAGCATTTGTGGGGTCTTTTTGTAAGCCGATTTGGCATAATTCAATCGCTGATTTTACATTTCCTGTTTTTATTTCTTTTTTAATCTTTTTATCTAAAATTTCTGTATCGTTTTTCATATTCATATCAAGCTCTTTAGTAATAATTTTAATTAATTTTATGTAAAAAAGCAAGCCCATAGTATAAATGTTCATATTGTTAAAAAAATTTAAAATTTTCAATAAAAAATTATTGTTTAAAAACGTTTAGTAGTGTGGTTTTTCATCTTTGTAATAAACCTGTTATAACATTGTTAAATATACAAGTGTTTTTTACTAAAGCATAATTAATTTGTACTTGAGTATAAGGAGAGAATATGGAAGAAGATTTGTTAACTGATTTATATATTCGTTTGAAGTCATTAGATTTATTATTAGAGTCTTTGGAGTATAAGTTACTTGAAGAATGGGATTATTCAAAGAATTCTAATAATAGAGAGGTTGGAGAAAATATCTATGCAATGCTTTATGTTGTTAGGTTAGTTGTTAAACAATTATGGAAAATTAGAAAAATTTATTATTGGCGAATGTGTAAAGAAAAATATGGTCAGTGATGAATATTTTTTCATGATATAATGATTTCAAAAGAGGAAATTATAAATGGCAGATAACAGAATTTATTTTGTAGATGTTACAAACAGAGATGGTGTTCAAACATCAAGATTAGGATTAGCTAAATTACAGAAAACTATTATAAATATCATGTTGAATGATATGGGGATTACTCAATCAGAGTTTGGTTTTCCAACTACACAACACGAATTGAATTATTTGAATGGTAATTTAGAACTTGTTAAACGTGGTGTTATTTCAACTACTAAATTGTCAGGTTGGATGAGAGGGATTGCTTCTGATGTTGAGCAATCATTCAAGAATGTTCCAGATTTACGTTATGTGAACTTGTCACAATCAACTTCTGAGCAGATGATTAACGGTAAATATCAAGGTAAAAAGACTCCTGATGATATTATTAGAATGACTAAAGAAGCTGTTGAATGTGCAATTGACAAGGGTGCAAAAATTGTTGGTGTTAACGCAGAAGACGCTTCTCGTAGTGATTTAGACTATTTAATTAAGTATGCTTCTGAGGCTAAAAAATCAGGCGCGTATAGATTTAGATATTGTGATACATTGGGTTTTGAAGATCCTCAAACAACTTATGACAGAATCTACAAGATTGCAAAAGCTACAGAAATGCCTATCGAAATGCATTTCCATAACGATTTAGGTATGGCAACTGCATGTTCTGTAATGGGTGCAAGAGCAGCTATTGATGCTGGTGTGGATGCTTATATAAATACTGCGGTTAACGGTATGGGTGAACGTGCAGGGAATGCTGATTTGGTTTCTTGCTTGTTAGCTTGTTTAAAATCTGCAGGATTTAAAGGTAAATATAAAATTGATGAAAATATCAGACTTGATAGAGCGTGGAAATTAGCAAAATACACAGCTTATGCGTTTGGTGTTGATATTCCTATCAACCAGCCTGCAGTTGGTGATAATGCTTTCGCTCACGAATCTGGAATTCATGCTGATGGTGCGTTAAAAGATAGAAGAAATTATGAATTGTATGATTTTGAAGAACTTGGACGTGGTGAACCTGAAATCATCGAAACAGGTCGTATGATTACAACTGGTGAATATGGTGGTATTAAAGGTTTCCGTAACGTATATAACAATTTAGAACTTGAGTTCCACGATGAAGATGAAGCAAGAAACATTCTTGAACTTGCACGTTACGCTAACGTACATACTCAAAAACCATTGACAACAAGTGAATTGAAATTCTTATATTATTATCCTGATGTAGCAGCAAAAGTTATGACGGTTTCTCCATACTATGAACCAACTGGCGCATTGAAAGAAAGGGTAGAATCTCAAATTATTACAACAGCAAGTATTATATAATCAAAAAACTGGGTTTAGGCCCAGTTTTTTAGTATATACAAATACCGCCACCAATTAGATGTCCGTCATTTATGTCATAAAGAACACCTGATTGTCCTGCTGTTATTGAGTTTACTGGTTCATAGAATGTGATTTCTGCAACATCGTCAAGGATTATTACGTGAGCTTTTTTAGCTTGCATATTATATCTAATTTTTACCATCGCATCAAATTCTTTTTCTTTTAATGGGTAAGAGAAGTTTAGATTTTTTATTGCAAGTTTTGTGCGGAAATCGTCCTCTTTTTTTCCAAGATAAACAATATTATTCTGTGCATCAATATTGATAACATACAATGGATAAGGCGCGGCAATACCAATACCTTTGCGTTGACCGATTGTGTATTGGTAATATCCTGTGTGGGTGCCAAGTTTTTTCCCTGTTGGGATTTCTATAAAATCGCCTTTCATTTCTCCAAATTTTTCAGTCAGATATTTTTTTGTTGTGTATGGTTTTTGAATAAAGCAAATATCTTGGCTTTCTTTGGATGATTTTGGTGGTAAGTCATAATCATAAGCAATTTTTCGAACTTGTTCTTTCTCGTATTCATATAGAGGAAAAACTGTTTTTGATAGATGCTCTTGGCTTATGCGATATAAAAAATATAATTGATCTTTGTGTTCATCTTTGGCTGGATATAGTTTATAAACCCCATCAACCAGACGTATATCTGCATAGTGTCCTGTTGAAAAAATGTCAGCTTTTAATACGTCAAATGCATAATCAAAAATGTCGCCCCATTTGATATGTTGATTGCACATTATACAAGGGTTTGGAGTTTCTCCATTTCTGTATGATTCTTCAAAATATTCAATAATTTCTTTATGGAATTTTTCTGAAACGTCAAGAATATGGTGTTCAATACCTAACTTGTCTGCAACATTTTTTGCGTTTTTGCAAATCTCATCAGCAGCTGGAGTATTAACCATTTTTCCAGTTAAACCAATTACCTTGTACCCTTTTTGTTTTAACAAAAGTGCTACAACAGAACTGTCTACTCCACCTGATAAGGCTACTACTGCTATTTTTTGATTTGAGTCTTCCATAGGGTTTATTATCCTACAAATAGGTATAAATATTCAAGTGTTTTTGCATATTTACCACATTGTCCCTTCGTGTTATAATGCAACTATGAAAAAGTTTATATTATCGGTATTTGTGAGTATGGCAGTGTGCTTTGTACCTGTATTTGCAAATGAAATTGAAGAGGATTATTTAGATATTGCAGCCAATTACTGTGTGATTGGTGATTATCAGTCTGCAATGGATTATTTGGATAAGATTTTAGAAATAAATCCTAATAACAAACAAGTTGTTGATTTGAAAAAAGGTTTGGCACACGTTATTGCACAAGATAAAAAATCGTTCGTAACAAGTGTTAATCCAATGATTAAACAGGCTCATGAATATAAGCGTGTAGGTAATGAGAAAAAAGAAGTTGAATCTTTATTTGCAGGTGCTCAAGAAAAAAATGCGTATTTAGCTTATTATTATTTGGGTAATTTTTATAGAGATAATAATAATTTTTTAAAGGCAATTGATTCATATAATGCAGCGTTGTCTGTTAAACCTGATTTTGCTCAAGCATATTTGGCAGCAGCTTTGACTTTATATGATGTTGGGCGTTATCAGGCGGTTATAAACCCTATAGATAAATATTTAACATTCAATCCTAACGATGACTTAGCTTATGCAGTAAAATCTCGTGCTGAATTCGAATTAGGTTTGTTGGAAGAGTCTAAAAAAGATAATGATAAAGCAATCGAATTGAATAATTGTCCTGAATATCAATTTGATAGAGCAAAAATTTTGTATAAATTAGAAGATTTTAGTGGTGCAAAAACTATTTTTAGCGAATTATTACCAGATATTCAAACTTCTAAAACTTATGAATATATGGGGCTTTGCGATTTTGCTATGAAAAATTATATGAGTGCGTTGATGAATATTGATAAAGCTCTCATACTCTCTGATGATGACGTATACTTGCAAAATAAGTATAATGAAATTAAGGCAATATTAGAAAGTAATAACGATGGTACCTAGAAAAAGAATTAATAAAAAAGCTGCAAAAGGAAAAGAGAAAAAAGATTCGTTTGCAAAGAAGGTGTTTAATACTATTATCACAATTGCGTTAACTGCTGGCATGTTGTGGGGTTTGCAAGCATATTCTGGAAATTCTAATGCAGTTTTAAGATTTGCACAAGTGAGCGATGTTCACTTTATGAAGGATGCTCCTAACACTACTTTTAAGATGATTGGAGAATCTCCAAGATTACTTGATGATGCAATTAATCAGATTAACGAATATAGTCATATGGACTTTGTAATGTTTACAGGTGACCAAATTGATAAATCTTATGACCAAGAGTTAAAAGCCTTTTTACCTCACGTTCAGAATTTAAATGCACCTTGGTATGTTGCTTTTGGAAACCATGATAGATGTATTGGCGGTTTTTTAACTACTTCAGTTTATTTAAACATTATCAATCAAGCAAATCCTGAGTTTAAATTCAAAAAAGCATATTATTCATTCGTGCCTAAGAAAAATTATAAGGTTATCGTTCTAGATAATATTATTCAAGATGAAATAACTTCAAATGGTCGCATTGATGATGAACAATTAAAATGGTTACGTAAAGAATTGGATTCTTCACGCAATGACGTGGTGTTGATATTTATGCATGTTCCTGTTGTTGAACCTTTTGCTAGTCCAAATCACAGAATGAGAAATGCTGAAACTTTAAAATATCTTCTTGAAAGCTATAAAAATCCTATTGCAGTTTTTCAAGGGCATTATCATGCTGCGAAAATTACTCAACATAATAACGTGTTGTATGTAAGCTCTCCAGCGCTTGTATCATACCCAAATGCGTTTAGGGTTGTTAATGTTTCAAACCATAAAGATAAGGTTGTCTTTGATTTTGAGTGGAAGGAAACTAGAGAAACTACTATTCAAAAAATGGCAAAAATCCTAGTATTTTCTGGTTCAATCTATGCAGGTGAAGATAGAGATCAATTCGGAATTTATGAAATAAAGAAAAGATAAAAGGACAAAAAAGAGATGAGCGAATTTAAAATAAAATTCAGAGGTGTTAGAGGTAGTTTCCCTGTTGCAGATAAGAATTTCTTAAAATTTGGGGGAAATACTTCTTGTGTAGAAGTTAATGTTGGTGGTCATTTGATTATTCTTGATGCTGGGACTGGTATTGTCGGTGTTGGGGATGATTTGATGCAAGATTATATAGCTTCTGCTGTTCGTCCTGAAGATAGAAAAGAAATTCATGCAACTGTTTTAATTTCGCATATCCATCAAGATCACTTGTTAGGTTTAACTTTCTTCAAACCTATTCATATTAATAGTGCTAAATTGATGATTTTTGGAGAAGGAACTCCTGATTATCCTTTGGCAAAAAGTTTATCTGAGTTGATTTTTGGTAAAACTTTCCCACTAGATTTGGGAGATATTGCTTGTAAGTTGGAGATTCGTGACATTTGCGATGAACAAGCTATTCTTATTAAACCTGCTCAAAAACCCGAATTGGTAAAATTGTCAGATGTAGAACAAGGTAAAGATGATATTTTAATCACGTTTTATAAATCATTTGTTCACCCTCAAGATGGTGTAATGATTTATAAAATATCTTATAAAGGTAAATCTGTGGTTTTTGCAACAGATAAGGAATGTTATTTTGGCGGAGATAGTAAGTTTGCTAAGTTTGCAAAAGGTTGTGATATTTTGATTCATGATGCTCAATATACTACAGAAGACTATTTAAGCCCTCATTCACCAAAACAAGGTTATGGTCATTCTACTTATGATATGGCAGTTGAGGTTATGAAACAAACTAAAGCAAAAAGTTTAGTATTCTTCCACTACGACCCATCATATGATGATACGAAGCTTTCAAGAATTAAAGAACACTATGCTTCTGGTTCTCAAAATATTCATATGGCTTATGAAGGCTTGGAATTTGACTTGTCATAAGTTGAAAATTCTAAATGTTTAATTAAAAAGGTAAATAATGAAGAAACTTTTGGTGATATTATCAATAATTTTGTTAGGATTACCTGCTAGTTGTGCGCCAGGTACTGTAGTTTCTTATGTTATTGATCCTGAAAAAAATGCTTATGAACATAATAATCTTGGAATTATGTACGTTGAAGAAAAGGATTATTATGCTGCAATTCAGGAGTTCAAAATTGCCATTAGCCTTTGCCCAAAAACACAGGCTACGGCAGTGTATTTTAATAATCTAGGGAAAGTCTATATGACAATTGGTTATCCAGATTTGGCGCTAGATTGTTTTAAAAATTCTATAACCCAATACAATTTGAATTTTGAATTTTATAGAAATCTTGTAGAATGTTATGCTGCGTTGGGTAAAGCTTCTGAACAATTGGAGATTTATAAGACAAAAAACGAAACCCCATATGACAAAGTTATGCTTGGGCTATTATACGAGCAAAGTGGCGATATTAGAAAAGCTATTTTTGTTTTAGATGAGTTTGCTATGGCAGAACCTCATTTGTTGATTACTCCAGCAGTAAAAATGTATATTCAAGAGCTTGTAAATAAAATTATGTAAGTTTTAGCGTATAGAAAAAGAGCCAATCCCTATAAAGGGATTAGCTCTTCTCGTTTGTAGATGTAAATATATTATTGTTGTTTTCTATATTTGTCTAATAAGTTTGTAGAACCTGTATCAAAGTGTGTTGCAACTTGAGCAGGTTGTGCCTCTGCAACCGGTTGAGTTTCTTTCATACCACCTTGCATAGATGGTTGAGATTTGTCAGTTGCTTTGTTTTCTTCATAAGTTCCGTTTTTCTTAGCTTCTCTTTCGTTCATCCATTTTTCAACTGAACCAGCAAGTGGAGTTGCAACAAGAGGAACTAACATACGTTTACCAACGATAGCTGCAGATGCAAGTGACATAATACCGATAAATGCGTCTTTAACACCGTTATTAACTTTTGCAAATGCTTCGCTAAATTTAGGTCCAGAAATATCTGCAAATTCAGGTTTGTTTTTAACCATTGCGTGATAAGTTTTTCTAAGTGGTCTTTCAAACATCTTACCAACTGTTTTGTTGAATAACTTAGTTAGTAATGGTTTAGACATTTTGAATACTGCGATTTGGAATAAAATCATCAATAAACCGTTTGTCAAGTCTAATGATGCAACGAATTTACGTTTGTCATCTGGAATATTTTTGTTATTTAAACTTTGAGTTACGTACAAGTAGCAACCAAGACCGTCTTTTGCGATGATTGAAGCAACACCTAAACCATCAATGAAGTCTCTGTTATTGTTAAATACTTGTGTACCAGAGTATTTTGCAAGTCTTGAGTTTGCAACTTTGTCTAATACCCAGCCGGTAGCTCTTTTAATTGGTCCAAGTCTATTTATTGTCGCCATTTGCTACCTCCTGTGGTTTGTTATATTTGTTTTTCTTTGCAGAAGCAGCTTTGTTTGATAGTTCAGGGAATGCTAAATCCATGAACCAAGGATAAATTTTGTTCAATAGCCAACAAGTGAATGGTAGAATTGCTAGAGATACGCCCAAGCCTGTCCAACGTTTCATACCGTCGATGTTTGCTTTAACGTGTTTCTTTTGCTGTTCTGCTATACGTTTTGCCAATGACTTAGCTTTTTCAGTAAGTCTTGAACCTGTACATTCTATCCACTCAATAGCACTTTTGATTTCTGCTTCTGAACTACCTTTTGCTTTCAAGCTTTCAGCTACAGAGCCGAATGATTTTGCAATTTCTTCATTAACAATAGCTTGAGCTTCTTTTACTGTAAGATCTGAAGTAGCTAATTTATCTTTAATTTTTTCTAATGTTGCGATTGTGCCGTCAATAGCATCTGTTCTTCTTGTAACTGTTTCTGTTACATATTCAATGATTTCTTTTGTGTCTTTTGAACGCATTATTTCAATGTTGTTCAAGATTTTTGTAATTTTTTCATCTAATAGTTTTAATGAAATAGGGTCAGAACCTGTGTTTTTATCCCTGATTTCTTTTACTATCTTGATTAGTTATTTGTTTAATTTTTCTTTAGTTGAATCTTTTTTGATTTCTTCTTCTAAACCTTTTATTACAGCTTTACATTCTTTGTTGAAGATTTTGTTTGCATTGATAATATCTTCAGAATTGTTCATGTTTGTTTGGTTGTATAGTTGGTTAATTTTTCCTTGTAATCTTTGAAGAACAACGATTGTTTCATTAGGGTTGTCGTGAAGGAAAATACCACGTTCTATTTTCTTAGGAAGTTTCTTTTGTACGGCTTGAAGTCTTTGTTCTTTTTCTTCTTTGATGATAGCATCTAAAGTTTCTTCAAATAATTTTTTGAATTCAGCTTTTGGCATTTCTAAAGTACCATCAGTAACGCCGTTTGTTGTATTAAATACGATTTTATCTTCTTCAATCATTTTTACGAAACGAGAGGAGTATTCTTTTTTACGAAGTTCGATAGCTTCTTTCATTTCGTCTTTTGTGAATTTTTTACCTGGATTTAATTGTTTAACTTCTTTTTTGAGGTAATTATCAGAAGGGAATAAAGATGCGTTTAATCCAGTTCTAAAGTAACCGATGTCAGAGAGTTCTTGAATTAGTTTGTTAAACGGAATAACGATTGCTGCTTGTGTACAAACTGCTAGTACTGCAGAAACAGGTTGTCTCCATGCTGTGTATGTTCTTGTGTCCTCATCAGTTTTAGAAAATGGGTTAAACTTGATGAACATTGGAGCAACTAAACCTGTACCAATAGCGTTAATCAGTTGGTTTTGAACTTCCCCCATGCCTTCGTGAGCATTTTTCATCCATTTTACGCCACCTGGCATGATGCTTAATAAATACTCAGTAATATCGGTTGTTGCTTTAGCTGCAGCTTTCCCTGTACCAGTAAAGCTTACGCTATCTTGTGGAGAATCCAGATGCACTCTGTTCTTGACAGCTTTCGCGCTGAACAGATTAGGACCTGAAAGTGTGTCCACTTTGTTTTTAATCTTTTCGATACTCATTTTACACCTACTATGACCTTCTATATATATAGAATCCCAAAAATTAAAAAAATTGCTAGTTATCTCCTCGTTTGTGAAGAAATATTAACAGATTCCCCTAACTCTTTATTTATAATGCAAAGAAACGATTTTTTTTAGTTATATTCACCAATTATAACTTGTGTCTTTGCAATGCTTCCAGATAGGAAACATTGCAATTATACTAGACACATACTTATTTTTAAACCCTATTATTAAGATTTATTGCTATTATTTCTTAGAATCAAGGATTTTTCTGATTCTAATATATCTATCAAGTTCAGCACTTACAGAATCAATGTTTCCTAATACGGCATTTGATAGTAATACTTTGTTATCGTATTTAGGGTCGATAATAAACACTGTTGGGAAACCTGTAAGTCCGCTAGTTCTAACGACTTTTTCATATTTTTTGTCTTCAACGTTAACTTTTGAAAAATCTAAAGTTTCGTTGTATTTGTCGTATAGAGCTTGATAAATTGGCATAAATCTTACGCAATAACCGCACCAATCTGCATAAAATAGAACAACAACTGGTTTTTTGCTTTTCATAGCTTTGTTGTATTCATCACCAATTTGGTATTCAGAAGGTTTTTTAGGTTCTCCTGATAAATTTGGTCCAGCTTGTTCAAATGCTTGTTGAATAGCAGCTTCTGCTTGAGCTTTAACTTTTGTGTAATTGTAGTATTCATAGCCAGTTACTGCGCAAATAACTATGATTACAAGAATTGCAGTGATAATAGCAATGTTTTTTCTGTTAAGGTTTTGTAGTTTTTCTTTTAAATTGAATCCCATTTATTTTCTCCTCTTCTACAAGTTAATTATAATACGAAAATCCCATTATATCTTATATTTAAGAATATTTAACAAAACTTTTTCTTAATATTTATTAACATAATGTAACGCTCAATATATATTTGGGTATATACAAAGTATATATTTATCTCGTGTTACATTTCCCCATATCGACCAGCCTCAGGGTCGTGCTATTTCTGATGCAAATAAGAAGGAGTTTTATCTATGAACAAACCAGACGCACTAGTTGAAATGAAAATTGGTCCTCAAAATTCAAATCCAGCAAGAAATGAAGTGATTGATGCATCTAATGACAATGATTTGAAAGTTTATTTAAGAGAAATCGCAGATTATCCTCAATTAACCTTTGAAGAGGAGAAGAAATTAGCTCAGCAAATTGAATTAGGGGATGCTGAAGCTAAGAAAAAACTTATTCAAGCTAATTTGAAATTAGTTGTTACTGTAGCTAGAAAAACTATTCATATGTCATCTTTACCGATTGTAGATTTGATTCAAGAAGGTAATTTAGGTCTAATGATTGCGGCAGAAAAATACAATTATAGACTTGGCTACAGATTTTCAACTTATGCAACTTGGTGGGTTAAGCAATCTATGTTTAAAGCAATTTCTGAACAATCCCATTGTATGAAAATTCCTGTTTATATCCAAGAAACATTATCTAAATTTTCAAAAGTAAAATCTCAAATGGAACAAGAAGTTAATACTCCTGTAAAAACAGAAGATGTTGCAAAAAAAATGAATATTGCTCCAGATAAAATTGAAATGTTTTTATCCGCATATACAAAAACTATTTCTATTGAAAATGGTATGGAACGAAATGATGGTAAAGAGTTAAATGTCGCAGATATTCTTGCTGATAACAAAACTGTAGTTGCTGAAAATGTTGAATATCAATCATTAAAAGATGATATTAATAACGTTATTTCAACCTTGAAAGAAAGAGAACAAGAAGTTGTAAAAATGAGATACGGTTTGGATGATTCTGAACGTTATACCCTAGAAGAAATCGGTAATCTTTATGGTGTTACAAAAGAATGTATTCGTCAAACTGAATTGAGAGCTTTGAAAAAGATGAAACTATCTGGTGCAACTTTATTGTCTTGCTATATTGGTTAATATAAAATTTATTTATTTCCCTCGTGTTTATTTAGGTAAAAAGCCGTCTAGTACGGCTTTTTTTATTAATATTCTATACCTTTTCTTGCGGCAATACCAGTATCCCAGTAATGTTTTACAGGTTTGATTTCTGAAACAAGATGAGCAATTTCAACAATTTTCGGATGGGCATTTCGACCTGTAAGAACAATTTCCATTTCTTCAGGTTTGTTTTTCAGGGTTTTGACGACATCATCAACATCGAGGATTCCCATATCAATAGCAATATTAGCTTCATCAAGGATAATTAGTTGATATTCGTGGTTTTGGATTGCTTTTTTAGCAAGCTCCCAACCTTTTTTGATTTCAAGTTCATCTTGTTCGTTTTGGTTTTCTTTGTAGATTACCCTATCGAGCCCTGCTTGTACAATTTGCAGATTGTCAGAAATTGTTGGAGAAAGTTCTGTGAAAGAATTAAGTTCTCCATAATCATTTCCACCTTTTGTGAACATTATAATTAGGACTTTCCAGCATCGACCAAGTGCGCGCATTGCAAGTCCTAATGATGCGGTTGTTTTTCCTTTGCCATCACCTGTGTAAACTTGGATATAGCCGTGCTGTGCCCAGTTTGGATTTATTAAGTTGTTATTGCAAGATTTAGTCATCGTTGTTAATTGTTAAGTAAAATTTTTATTAGTAGCAATATTTATCATTTTATTATATATTAAAATTGTGGATAAGAAAACTGATTTGAGAGTCAAAGCAAAGAATATTCGAAGAAGCATAGATATTACAGATGTTTCTAAGAAACTTGTTGGGTTGATACGTAAGCATCAATCTTATTTTCGTGCAAAAAATGTATTGTTGTATTATCCAAAAGTTTATGAAGTAGATTTAAGAGATTTGCTAAAAGATAATAAAAATTTCTATTTACCTCGTGTGGAAGGTGATATTTTGGCGGTTTGTCCGTATAAATTAGGGGACAAATTGGTGGTTTCGAGATTTAACTTATTAGAACCAATTTCTGCTCCAGTAGATCCAAGAAAAATAGATTTGATAATTACTCCAGCTTTAATGGTTAATAAAGAGGGTTATAGGCTTGGATATGGTAATGGCTATTATGATAGGTTGCTAACAAGTCTTGAGGATTCGGATGTAAAAACCTTATGCGCAATGCCAGTAGAGTTAGTTAACGAGAATTTACCGCATAATTTTTATGATGTTCCAGTAAATTATGTAGTGTATATATAATAATAAAGACCCGTCTTGGACGGGTCTTTATTTTGTGGTTAGTTAGTTTATAAAAGGGGGTTATTATTTACTATGCTGTATATTTTGGAGCCATATCTTGGATGCCTTTGTCTCTAGCTTCCTTAGCTGATTTCAATTCTTGTTCAACTGATTTTGCTAATGCTTCCAATTTTTCTTTTTCTTGAGTAAGTTTGTCTTCTTCGATTTTCATTCTTTTTGTTTCGAATTGCATATATTGATCTCTACCTTGATCATATAATTTTTGCATAATGAAGACACTCATCATTTGGTTTTGTTGTTGTGCTGCACCTGAATTTTGTTGTTGTTGCATCCACATTTGTTGAATGTATGGAGCATTTTGTTGCATATAGTTCATTGCAGCATTGTTACCGTTGATTAGATAAGTCATTGCACTACCCATCATTGATGCTGGAACTGCAGCTAATGCTTCAGGTCTAATTTCGCCACCGCTAATGATAGCTGAATACTGTTGTAAATCCATTAATCTCTTCGTGATTTTTTGTAGACGATACTGAATATTACTTCTCTGGAAAATCAGATCGTGTACACGCGCATTGAACATTAGAATACACATAATACTAACCCTACCTTTTCAATTTTTAATAACTAACCTGTTTTTATAACCTACATCTATATAAAAACATGCAACCGCGCGCGATTGCATGTTTTTGGTCATTTATTAAGATTTGTTAACAATTGTTATTTTGTTCCGCGTTCGACAACCTTGTCAATCAAGCCGTATTCCATAGCTTCGTGAGCTGATAGATAGTGGTCACGTTCGCAATCTTCTTTAACTTTATCAAATGATTGTCCAGAATTTTCTGCCATAATTCCGATTAACATATCTTTCATTCTACGAATTTCTTTAGCTTCGATTTCAATATCAGTAGCTTGACCTCTTGCGCCACCTAAAGGTTGGTGAATCATAATTCTTGCACTAGGAAGAGCCATTCTTTTTCCTTTTGCGCCAGCAGAAAGTAAGAATGCACCCATAGATGCAGCTTCGCCAAGACAGATTGTTGAAACATCTGATTTGATAAGGTTCATTGTGTCATAAATTGCCATACCTGCTGTAATAACACCACCAGGACTATTGATGTATAGCATAATGTCTTTTTCTGAATTTTCGCTATCTAACAATAGAAGTTGTGCAACTACTGAATTAGCTACTTCGTCATCAATTTCTGTACCTAAAAAGATAATTCTTTCTCTTAGTAATCTTGAAAAAATATCAAATGAGCGTTCACCGCGAGATGAAGCTTCGATAACTGTAGGTACATAACCCATTATCTTCATGTAAGTTTCTTGATCCATTTTGGCTCTCCTTTTTTCTTAATTTTATAATAAATAAGAAATTTTATCAATTCGTTTAGATGCAGGAATTGTTATAGACATTCTGCAGGAACTTCTATTTTATGGATGCGTGTGGTTTTGTAATCTTGAATTTTATAACTGCTTGTTAAATATTCATAAAGGGCATCTTGTCTAGATGCTTCAAAATATTCAATATTGTTATCGTTTTCTAAGTCTTTTTTCATTTCAGTAAGTCCAGCAACACCTGTTGCTAGGAATACATCATAAACAACTGTAAATTCTTCATCATCATCGCATTTAGTCAAATCAACTTTTATTGTTCCATCTGGATTTAGGATATGGACAGAAGTTACTTTGAGGTCTGGATTTACTGTGTATTCTAATCCTGCAACTTGCATAATACCAGGGGTAACTTTACCAAGAGAAGTTGATAATGCACACCAGTTTAGGGTGTCTATAATTTGTTTTCTAGTTAATGTTGTTTTAATTAATGTTGATGTTGTGAAAGGTACAACACTATTAATGTCAGCTTTTGTTATATATGGATCGTCGAAATTATCTCTAATTGTGCCAGGATTTACAAAAGCAAGATCAGCTGGTTCCCCCTCAGTGTATGTGTTTACGTACCATAAACTTGAATCTGCAATAATATTAGCAATCTCACTATGTTCAAATAATGGGTTGGATTTTGTTAAGGCTCTATCTAGGGTGAATATAGTTTCTCCAGTTTGAGGGGTTCCATCATTTGATAATGTTTTGAATGTGTTTTTGCAATTATCTTTGATAAGTACACCATTATCATCAAATTCTAGATTTAATATGCCGTACACATCAAGGTTTTCCCCAAAATGTTTCGTTGGAGTTTTCCCTGTTGCAACAATTTTTACAGGTTCGCCTCTATCTGAAACCTCCCAACGGTCCGTTTCGTTATGGTCGTGACCTCCGATAATTACATCAATTCCTCCGATTTTTGCCAATTCTTTGTAATAATCAATTTCACCAGATTTACTCTGGTTGCCAGTATGAGCAAGAAGGAATATTTTGTTAATATTATTGGCTTCAAGTTTTTTCACTTCTTCTTTAATAATTTTTATTGTTTCATCAAGCGGTCTTACTCTGATAAAATCTGTTAGGTTATTCATAAAAGTAATATGGTTAAAATCAAATGGTGAAACACCTATAAAACCTATTTTTTCACCTCTTTTTTCAATAACCTTGCTTCTTGGTATTTCTCTTAATTGTGTTGGTTTTGTGTATTTGAGGTTTGTACTTATAAATTTGTTTTTTAAATTGTACTTATCGATTATTGTGGCAAGAAATTCTCCTTGTTCTAAATCGTGGTTCCCAACGCTTATGGCATCTGTTTGTGGTCCTAGTTTTTGGGCAACGATTTCGTTATTTGAATTTTCATCTAAAAACATATCCCCACCGCATAGGGTTAAGTTTAGGGTATCTTGATTTTGTCTATAAAATTCGTCTTTTTCTTCTAAGAAAGTGTCAACATATTTTATAGAACTGTGCAAATCGTTATAATATAAGGTGTTTATCTTAGTTCCAGTAAATGCCATATTATAAATTTTCATACTTGTATAAGTCTTATAAAAAATATTTTTGCTAGAAGGTGTTTATATTTACCCCTCTTTATAGCCAATATATCTCAAGTTTCTGAAATATCCGTCATAATCTAGTCCATATCCAACAACGAATTTGTCATCAACATCAAAACCGTAGTAATCAGGTTCAACTTCAACTTTTCTTGTGATTTTTTTGTCTAAAAGTGAACAAAATTTGATTGATTTTGTATGGAAATTACAGTTCATAAAGTCAATTAAAAACTTCGCGGTTAATCCTGTGTCAACAATATCTTCAATAATTAGGACATTTTTATCGTTTAAGTCTGGAAGTTGAATATCAACAGCGTTAACTTTGCCTGATGTTGTTGTTGAAGAACCATAGCTTGAAAGTCTTATAAACTCTAATTTTAATGGCATATTTAAGTTTTTTACGAGATCAACAGCAAACATAACAGCACCTTTTAAAACGCAAATGGCAATGACTTCTTCTCCGTTATAAAATTCATTCATTTCTTTTGCGAGTTCTTTTATTCTTGTTTGAAGTTGTTCTTCGCTAAATAAAACTTTCAATTCTTCAATTTTAATTTCCATTATTTTGTCCCTTCTTATAAAATTTTAGATGATGTGTCGGTTTAGAATTAACTTTGATTTTATCGCTAATCCCTAAGCCAATTGCCCAAAAAACTTCGTTATATTGAGTCATAAAAAGTAGGTTGTCTTTTTGGTGGTTTGGGATTTTCTTTTCATTCAAATATTTTTTTAATTTTTGTGTTCCGTCAAGTCCAAAAGGTTTGATAATGTCGCCATCTTGGCGTGTTCTTATTTCAAAGTCTAACTGTAAATTTTTAAAGTTTACGTAAGCTGAACAATCGCTGTCTTTTGGAAATTTGCGAACTTCTTTTTCGAATTTTTCTATCTCAAAAATATATCCATTATTTTCATATTTACCTTCTTTTGTAATATGGAAATATGGAGTTTGGGTTTTATCTTTATCTATAATTTCTATGTTCTCACAACTAACAAAAATCCATAAACCTTTTGTTAGAGAGCAAGTTTTGCCTGCGCGTGAGTTGGAATTTTCTTGGATAAATTCATAGATGTTTAAGATTTTCTTTCTATCATAATCTAAATTGTTTTGTATAAAGATGTTATAGATAAGCCTTTTTTGTACTGGCTCAGAAAGTTTTAGAAATTTTTTTGTCTTGATTTTATTGTTTTCTGTAATTTTTTCAGTCAAAATCTTTAGATATTCTTCAATAATCTCGGTTTCTTCTTTTGCAATTTCAGATAAAGAAGTGATTGAATCTTGTGCTGTAGAGTTCACCTCCTCTAATGCAGGCATGACAGTTGCTCTGATATAATTTCTTTTATATTCGGTATTCGCATTTGAGCTATCATTGTTAGGTTTTAAGTCGTTTTCTTTGCAGTAATTTTCGATTTCTTTTCTTTGAATTGAAATTAGTGGCCTGTAATAGATTCCTCTGTTTTCTGAAATGCCTTGTAGACCTGAAATGCCTGTGCCAGAGCAAATTCGATAAACTAGTGTTTCTATGTTATCGTTTTTGTTGTGGGCTGTAAAAATAATTTTACTATTGAAAATCTTTGCACATTTTTCAAAAAATTCATAACGGGCTTCACGAGCAGCGGTTTCTGTTTTTGGAATATTTGTATCTAAATTTTCGCTGTAGAATTCAATGTTAAGTGTTTGGCAGAAGTTTTTGCAATTTTGTTCTTCTAAATCACTTTCTTCTCCGCGCCATTTGTGGTTTAAGTGAATTGCTACGATTTTAATTTTGCAGATTTTTTTTAATGCGTGTAGTAAACACATTGAATCAAATCCACCAGAAAAAGCTACAAGACAAGTTAAATCTGATTTGTTCAAATCGTATTTTTCTAAAAAAGATTTAATTGTTTTGTGGATTTGTTTCAAAGTTCCCCCTCACCCTTGCCCTCTCCAACTAAAGGTGGCGAGGGGATGAGCCTCTTAATTGTTATTTCGCGTGTGCTTTTTAATGCCTTCTCTGATTTCTACAACGTCTGTACCTAGCTGCTCTAGGGCTTGCATTGCAAGAGAATCAGGTTCTGTTGTGATTGCCCAAAGTAGGTCTGCTGATTCAATTTTTGTTTTATGTTGTTTTTTAGCGTATTCCCAAGCTGTTTCTAGAACGCGTTTTGCACGTTTTGTAAATACCATTTCGTTGTCAAAATACTCATTACCGTAACCGATAATTTTTTCAACGATAATTCTTGCATCACGAATATTGATTTCTAGTTCGTTTAATACAGTTGCGCCAATTCCTGCTGCTTCACCAATAATACCAAGCAAGAACATTTCTGTACCAACAACACCACGACCAATTCTGCGAGCTTCTTGTTTTGCTAGTCTTAGGATTGTTAGAGTTTCTGGCATTTGTTTTTCAATTGGTTTAATAATTCCGTGAGCCAAATCATCATCATTGATATTTAATTCTTTGAAGATGTTATACGCTACACCTTTTTTAGTTTTTAACAATCCTAAAATCATGTGCTCTGGTAAAACCTCTGAAGAACCAAGCTCTTTTGCAGTTTGTAGAGCTAAACTCATTGCAATAAATGCGTTTGGTGTAAATACGATTTGACGACCTTCGTATTCAGCTTGTCGAGAATTGATGTGTGATAATTTCTCTTCAAAAACTTCTTCGGTAATACCAAACTGTTCAAGAATTTTTGTTAAATCAGATTCTTTATCTTCCAATATTGATGAAATAATTTGTTCAGTACCTAAGATTTCATAATTTGATGTAGAAAGCTTGGAAACTGCACGTTCAAACACTTTAGATGACTGTTCATTGTCAAATAAAGAGTCTGTTTCTTGAGTTAAATTAACTTCTTTTTCTTTGTTTTCATCAAGTTCTGGGTGAAAATCTTTTTTAACTTTTCTTTGTACAAGTTTTTCGATTAGTGGACGAGATTTTTCAATATCAAATCCAATATTTTCTAAATATTGTGGGATTTTTGAATGAGTATCATTGATTGCCGCAAGAACCAAATGTTCATAGTGAACAGTGGGGTTTCCTGATTTTTCAATCAAGTCCATTGTGTTGGTTAAGATTCGTTTGAAGTCTTCACTGAAAGGGATTGCTGAATTCATGTCAGCTTCTTCGATATTTAGGCTCAAATAAATTTCTTGTGCCAATCTTTCGTAAGTTAGATCATAAGTTTTGAAGATTTTTGCACAAAACCCTTTTGTTTCTTTAACTAAAGCTAAGAGCAAATGTTCTGCCAAAACTTTGTCAGAATGGTCATAAATTGCAATATTTTGAGCTTCTACGATTACGTTAACCGCTTTTTCAGTAAATTTTTCAAACAAGATTCTTTTCCTTATTATTCTTCTTCGTCTTCGTCAACTGGTTCAAGTGTTTCGATGTAAGCTTGAACTTTTTCAAATTCTTCATCGTCATCAATTGTTTCAAAGAAAACTTCTTCGCCTTCTTCAACGTATTTCATTAGAACAACTTCAGGATCTTCTGAATCTGCGCTGTTTTCTTCTAATAATAATGCGTATGATTTTCCTTCGTATTCAATGATGTCATATAATTCGCATCTTAATACTGTACCGTCATCATCTGTAATTTCAATTACGTTTTCTTCATCAAATGCCATAATTTTTCTCCTTATATTTTTCGAGCAAGGTATTGTTCTAGTATAATACAAGCACTTTCTATATCAACTAGACCCTTGTCTTTTCTAAAATCTATTTTCTTATTGCGAAGATTTTCTTCAGCTGCATCTGAGGTTAATCTTTCATCCTCAAAAATAATTTCATATCCCTGAATTTTTGCTGCAAATTGTTCGCAATTTTCTGCCTGAAAACCTTTGGTCCCATCCATATTTAAAGGAATTCCAACTACGATTTTTTTTACATTGTTTTCTTTTGCAATTTTTTGGATTGTTTCAAGAGCTTTGTTTTCAGGTTCTCTTTGAATGTACGAGTGTCCATTAGCAAGCATTAATAAATAGTCGCTAAGGGCTATTCCGATACGTTTGGTACCAATGTCTAGAGCCATAACTTTATACATTATGCACCCACTTATCTTCGATGTACTTGATTTTATCGTTTATCTCATCGATAGTCAAGCTGTAGTGTTCTATGTCTTTGTTGTATTTTACAACCATTAAATATTCGTAAATACTTTGTTGCAAGATTGTTTTATATAGCTCATTCATTAAATCTTCATTTTGTGAAAGTCCATAAACTTCAGCTGCTTCCCCATCTTTTCCAATTGCAAGTTTAATGTATGCTGCCATGATTATTTTTAAGTACCAAGAATATTTTTCTTGCTCATAAAATACCTTTTCAAGATTTTCTTCAACTAGTTTGTCGAGGTTTTGTTCAGATTTAAGAGCTTTTAGTACATTTTGGAATTCGTCGCTGTATTCATAATCCATAAACCAGTGTGCAGAAATTTTCATTTCTGCTAATCTTTCAAAGATAGTTGAGTCTACTTTAGCTGGAACGAGTTGTTCTTTTACGATTTGTTCCAAAGTTTGTTCATCATAATCAATATCGATTAGCAAGTTTTTCCAACATACGTATTCGTAAGGAAGCTTCCAGTTGTTGTGATTACTTTTGATAGTTGTCATTTCTGCGTTGTATAGAATTGTTTTAAATGATTCTGGATCAATATCAACGGTTTTTTCATCACGCAAGAATCTTTCTAAGATTTTGCTACATTCAAATTTTGAAATATCAAAAAATCCGAAACAATCGCGAATACCTGTCTCTACGTTTACAACAATAGAAACAAAACGAATTCTTTCATCTTCAGTAATTCTTGTAAATATCATTGCCTGATCGCCATGTCCATCTGGGTAGGTTACGTAGAATTTGTAAGGTTTGCTGTTTGATAAGACTTCTTTATAGAAATCTTTTGTATTGTCCTCTCTCATTCCTGAGATTTTGATTGTCGAAAGGCTTCGTTTGACTTCTTGCAATAATTCTCCTGATGCAAGAGGTACCATTTCTTCTAATACGTGTAGAGCAAGTTGAGATTTTGTATTTCCAAGAAGTTTAAGTGCTTCTTTCCCAGTTGCGCTGCTTGGATCTGATACGAAAACTGGTATCAAAATATTTGCAAGAACATCTGATGTAAAATCATCTGCAAATGAATTTAACAGTGTGATTTTATCCTGCACTCTTATTGATGCTAAAAAGTCCATAAAATCAATTTGGATTTCAGGATTGATTACCGCAGAATTCAATAATTGTTTGGTGTTTGCATCTAAAAGTTCATTAGCATCATCAAGATATTCTTCACATGATTCGTAAGACCAATCTGCATCTAATTCTCTCAAGAGGTTTAAAATAGTTATCTTTACTTCAGTTTGAAGCTCTTGATTTTTTAAGGTTTCCCAAAGTTTATTTACAAGTTCTTCTTTTGGAACAAAATGTTCTAAAAGAAAACAAATAATTGGAATTTTTTCTTCGCTAGAGTTTACAAGCTCTTTAAACAAAACTTTTGAAATAAGTTTTTTATCATCTTGTGCATCAAGTAGATCAAAATCAGCAAGGCAATTTTGTATATCATTAACAGAATTTATCTTTGATAACAAACTTGCGATTGCACTTTTTAATTCAAAAGGATTCAATTGTTTAAATTTAGCGCTTGTCATTTTAGGTTATCTCGCTTTCCCCCAAAATGCATCTAAGATGTGTTGAGCTTCTGCTGAAGGCATTCTATCTTGTAAAATCAAGTATTGAACGGCAATCATTGCACACTCAGAACAAATATTAACACCAGGACCTTTTACCATTTTTATAACTTGTGTATTTGGTCTTTTGCAAAAACTACAATAGACAGGTTCAGAAACGATATTATCTTCTTGAGATTTTTCTTCACTAGATTTCTTTTTAGAGCCTAGGCTGACTACTTTGTCATCTGACATATAAATTCTCCTTTTTTACTCCACTATTGTAACTTAAATTTATGAAATTTGCCATATCTTTATGCTTAATTTATAATTAGTTTAACATCAGCTTAACATGTTTGAAGAGGGGTATAAATGAAAAAAGTTATTTTGATTGCAAGTATACTTTTTGTGGCAGTTGCTTCTACCGCTTGTATTAACAATTTAGCAGTTCAGGATTTGAACAATAAAGCAAAAGTATATGCAGATAAAGGTGACTACACTCAAGCGATTGAAAGATTAAAATCAAGTATAGATTTAGACCCTTCTATTTTTGAAACTCATTATAATTTGGCGGTTGTGTATACCCAAGCTGAAGATTATGTTAATGCAACAGAAGAGTTTAAAAAAGTTATATCTATGAAGCCAAATATGGCTGATTCATATTATTCCTTAGCAACAGCGCAGAATAATCTTGCGGTTGATATGAAACAAGGTAAGGTTAGATTGAATTCGGATGGATCCTTGTATACACAGAAAAATGATGATGTTTTTGAAGAAAAGATTAAACTAACTGAAAACGAAGAAGAATATATTGAAGATTTATACGAAGCATCTTTAGAAAATTATGAAAAATATTTGGAATTGAATCCAAATGCCTCTGATAAAGCTGATGTTGAAGCTCAGATTGAAAAGATTAAAGAGGCAACAAACCCTGAAAGTGAGTCAGATAACGACTAATGTTTGTAATTCCCGCACCTGACCCAATTGCTTTTAGCGTGTTTAATTTCCCAATATATTGGTATGGGATAACTATGGCTTTCGCAATTTTGGTTGCGATGTTGGCTGGGAATAAATTATATAATCTTACAAACCCTTCTTTTCATCAGGATGTAATTATTGAATATGCCCCAGTGCTAATCATTGCTGGTATAATCGGTGCAAGATTATATTTTTGCCTATTAAATTCTAGTTATTATTTTGCAAATCCTTTGCAGATTTTAGATATAAGACAAGGTGGGCTATCGATACATGGCGCAATTATTGGTGGTGTTCTTGCAATGATTTGGACTGCAAAAAGAATTAAAATTCCAATAATGAGTATTATGGATTCTATGTCTTGTGGTATGCTTTTGGGGCAAGTTGTTGGTCGTTGGGGTAATTATTTTAATTCAGAAGCTTATGGATTACCTGTTTCAGGTCAACATTGGGGGCTTTTTATCCCAGAAGCAAGACGTGTTGCTGAGTATGCGAATTATTCGCTATTTCACCCAACCTTCTTATATGAGAGTATTCTGAATTTGATTGGGTTTGGTTTGTTATGTTATTTGGTATTAAATTTTGGTAAAAAATATCGTGGGATTCCGTTTTTTGCATATTTGTGTGTTTATTCTCTAATAAGATTTTTTGTTGAACAAATTAGAGTTGATAGTGCTTTGAATATTGCTGGAAATGTTCCAATAGCTGTTTTAATTTCTGTAATTTTGTTGGTAATAGGTGTTATTGGTATTGTTTGTACTATTTTGCAAAATCTTAGAAAATCCAACTGATATATGATTGAGGATGGGGATATTGTCTTTATAATGAAGATATGAAACAATCTTGGAAACCACAATATCGATCAAGTTTATTCGCTAATCCATTAGTTTGGGTTTCAGTGGGTATTGTTTTGGGGCTTGTGCTTTTTGGGTTTTATATTGTAACAAAAAGCCCTAAGGTGTGGGTTATACTTGGTGGTTATGCTTTTGTTGTTTATGCGTTGTGGGAAGAAGCAAGACGCTGGGAAACATATGGATACCAAAAAATCACTATAGATTCTGATAATTATAAATTAATTTTTGATGATTCTGTTGAGGTGCCTTTTATGGCAATTTCAAGTGTGTATTTGGAATCTGAACCAGTTCCGCCTAAGCCTTGGTGGTTGCGTTCTAGGAATGATTTTGCAACTCGTTTACAGGAGTTTAACGGCCTTTTTGTATTTAATTTATCCTCAGGTGAAGTTATTAATTTTTCTGTTCAAAATAAATATAGTGCTAACGAAATTAATAGAGCCTTAAAGAAATCCAATATCAATACCTGTATGTCCGATGTGACAGAGTGTCATTTGAATGGAACTTATCAATTAGCGTGGATTATTGGTATTGTTATTGTGATTGCAATTGGTATTCTTTTTAATTACCTTAAATAATTTTTATATACTCTTTACATAAGTTTATATTTTTGGGCTTTTAGGCAATTAGGTGTTTAAAAAATTTTTTATATATACGTGAAGTATATGAGGAGATTTGAGAATGCCTGAAATTAGTTTATTTTTATTTGATTTAGAACAATTAATGAAATTGTTTCCAAAACAAGATAGACAACTAAGGGATAAAATCTTAGAATACGAACAAAAAACTCAAGAAGATATGGCTCAAAATAGGATTAAATTATTTTCTGAATTTGGCTATGAAAGTGAGTTTGATAAGGTTGTTACTTGGTAACAAAAAGAAAAGACAAGGTTCCCGCCTTGTCTTTATTTTATTAGACTCAATTAATAAAACTTTTATCTCACTTCTGTTTTTAATACATCATTGATGAGTGCTATAACCGCCCCAACTACAGCACCTGTAACTAGGAAAAATCCAGTAGGTCTGATGTGTTTGGTTACTAAGTTATAAGCATCCATACATTGTTTAGCTGTTGAGTTAACAACTTCTGATGTAGCTTTACATACTCTCTTGAACTCTCTTAATTCTGCAGGATTATCCTGTAGATTTTTGATGGCTTTGCGAAGATTAGCTGATTTTACGTGATCGCCGTCTTTCATTCCATCGAACATTTTTATAAACTCGTCTTCAGCCAAAGATCTTTTTTCTTTGCTTTTCATTTCGTTGATAACTTTAGCTGTTCTGAAGTTGTATTCAGATTTTTGTGAATTAATTTTGTTTCTAACTTTGATATACTCATCAGTTGATTTTTCTTCCGGAGTTAGTGGAAGAATGTATTTTGTAGCGTAACCAGCCACAGTGCCAAGTGCCGCACCTTCTGCTACTGGTACGAAACAACTACGTCTTCTATCATTTGATTGTATTGCATGTACTGTCATTGTCATTGTCTTAACCCTTCTACGTCTAGTTACAATACACCCATCAGTTAAGCCTTATTTTTATGCTTAATTGACATCTATGATAAGAACTTGCACTTAAATATTCTATTCGGCTTATATATCCGTCTAAAACTGAGTAATCAAATTCTCATTTTTAATGTATGCATTATAAACGAAAGTTATTTTTTTGTCAAGACCCTTACTAAATTTAAGAAAATCATAACGGATACTAATGCAATTGTTAGATAGAAATAATATTTTATAGCGTGATGACTTGCGAACAAACACGCCAAGCCACCAGCTAGGATTGCTACTGAAGTTAGGATAACAACAGTTTTCTTTTGTGAAAATCCTGCGTGTAATAATTTATGGTGAATGTGTTCAGCGTCTGCAACAAATGGAGATTTTCCTTTGCAAATTCTTCTTAAACTTGCGTATGTAATATCAATGATTGGAACTGCTAATACTACAAATGGTAATAATAGTGATAAAGTTGCAACCTTCATTACTCCAGTGATTGAGATTGTTGCAAGTAGAAAACCTGCAAATAATGCACCGCTATCTCCCATAAATATTTTTGCTGGGTTAAAGTTGAATGTTAGAAATGCCAACATTGAACCTGCTAAAATAAATCCAATCAATGCGCTTATTGGGTTTGGCGGGCTTAGGGTAATTGCTAGGATTGCAAGAGTTAATGCGTTTACTGTTACAACTGAACCTGCAAGTCCGTCTACTCCATCGATAAAGTTAACAGCATTTGAAATTCCGACAATCCACAACAATGTTATTGGATATGACAACCACCAAGCTAAATCTAGGTTCAAGAATGGAATTGTGTTGATTTGAACACCTAGCAAATATACAATTGTTGCAATTGAAACTTGAATGAGTAGTTTGAATTTTGCTCCTAATCCGTAAATATCATCAATTAAACCCAATAGGAACATTAGTGAACTACCTAATAAAATCCCAGACATCAATTTGCCGTATGGATAATAACTCATTAGTACCAAGCATAAGAATGTGAGCATTGTACTTGCCCAAATTGCGACTCCACCAATTCTTGAAATCGGTTTTGTGTGGATTTTTCGTTCATTTGGTACGTCAACAAGCCCCTCTTTTTTAGAATAACTAATAACCATTGGCACAATAAATACCCCAAAAATGTAGGCTATTATTGTTCCGATAATATGAGAGTGTCCTAACTTGATAATAATGGTATTTGCTCCTTTTTAGCTATAAAGTGGGTGTTTTTGGCAAAGTTTAAGAGATCTTTCTCTTAAATTCTTAAGCGCAATTTCATTATCTGATGAAAATACTGCAGATGCAATAATTTTTGCAACTTCAATCATATCTTCTTCTTTGAAGCCTCTTGTTGTAACTGCTGGTGTACCTAGCCTGATACCGCTAGTTACAAATGGGCTTTGAGGGTCGTTTGGTACGGTATTTTTGTTTGCTGTGATACCAACAACTTCAAGTACATTAGCCATATCTTTTCCTGTTTTTCCAGTTCTTCTAAGGTCTAATGTCATTAAGTGGTTTTCTGTCATTCCACCAACGATGTCCATACCTTCATCAATCAAGCCTTGAGCAAGAGCTTTTGCGTTCTTAACGATTTGTTCTGCATAAGCTTTGAATTCAGGTTTTGAAGCTTCTAATAATGCAACAGCTTTACCTGCAATAATGTGTTCTAAAGGTCCACCTTGTAAACCTGGAAATACTGCTTTATCAATAGCCGCAGCGAATTCTTCTTTGCACATAATAATACCGCCACGAGGACCTCTTAACGATTTGTGAGTTGTTGTTGTAACAAAATCACAATATGGCGCTGGTGATGGGTGTACTCCTGCTGCTACCAAGCCTGCAATGTGTGCAATGTCAGCTAATAATAATGCTCCAACTTCATCAGCAATTTCTCTGAATTTTTTGAAATCAATTATTTTTGAATAATTACTTGCACCACAGATGATAAGTTTTGGTTTATGTTCAAGAGCCATTTTTCTAACATCTTCATAGTCAATTTCGCCGTATTCGTTGATGCCGTAGCTTTTTACGTCAAAATATAAGCCTGAGAAGTTTACAGGAGAACCGTGTGATAAGTGTCCGCCATTTGATAAATCCATACTCAAAACTCTATCGCCAGGTTTCATAGTTGCCATAAAGACTGCCATATTTGCTTGAGCACCACTATGTGGTTGAACGTTCGCGTGGTCCATGCCAAATAATTCGCATGCTCTTTTTTGAGCGATTGATTCGATTACGTCGATATGTTCACAACCGTTGTAATATCTTTTGTTAGGTTTTCCTTCTGCGTATTTGTTTGTTAAAACACTTCCGCAAGCTTCCATTACCGCTTTTGAAGTAAAGTTTTCACTTGCGATAAGTTCAATATTATTTTGTTGTCTTTGTAATTCTAATTCAATTTGTTCCGCAACTTGTGGGTCAACTTTTTTTATATTTTCTAGATTCATCACACTCTCCCCTTTTTAAGTTAATTATACTTTTAAATTAGATTAACGCAAGTTTGTTAATCAAGTTCTCTTATAATGTTTTGTTCCCCTTTTAATACTTCTAGAATATATTCAGCGTCACGGCTGATTACGACTACACGTTTTTTTGTTGTGTTGATTATACAAGCGTATGTCATACATTCTTCTACGAAGTCTAGGTATTCTACAATTCTATCTATTTCTTCTGTTTCTAGGGTGCAAGTTTCAAGATTGTCTGTGTAGTCAATCTCAAGTTTTCTTTTTTCTTTATCCCAATCTTTGTATTGAATAATTTCATAGTCTAGATTCTCATTTTTTAGCAAATTATTCATCTCATTATGAAAGTGCTCATTTTGAGTTTTGTTAAATGAAGTTGTTGAATATCCGTATACGAAAGTCTTTTTATCATGATTAAATATGGTTTTAAAGGCATCATATTTTTTTGCAATAGAGATATAATAGCTAGGGATACGTTTTTCTGTAGCTGAATTTGGTATTTTAAATTCTATTGCTGTTGTGGTTTTTAATTTAATATTTTTATGTCCTGAGATGATTGCAGTTAAAACTAATATTGCAAGTATAAAAAGTATGATAATTTTAGGCCTGTCCAATTTCATCTATATTTCTCCTAAGTATTTTTTCTTGACCTGTATAATTTTTTTGTGCGAAGCTTCAATATTTTCTTGAAGCTCTTTGTCGATTATAGCTTTTTGATAGATTTTTTCAATTATGTTAATTGTTGAATCATCGCAGTTTCTGTAGATGAACATATTCAACCCTGCACGAATTCCCATTTCGCAGGCTTCAACTTCGCCAAATTCAGCAACCCCTTTCATTATCATATCATCCGAAATGGCTATCCCTTGAAAATTTAGTTTTTCTCTCAGGTAAGTTAGTGTATTTTTGCTGAGCGAAGTTGGGATTTTTTCCATTTCAAAACATGTGCAATGCAGGTGGGCAACCATAATCATATCAATTCCATTTTCAATAGATTTTTTGAATGGTTTTATATGAGTTTGTTCCATTACCTCTAGTGATAAATCAATTTGTGGTAATGTTAAGTGGCTGTCTGCGTTTGCATCTCCGTGTCCTGGAAAGTGTTTTGCGCATGGAATAATTCCAAAATTTTTATAAGTTGAAGATACAATTTTTTCAGCCTCTATAACCTCGTTAGGATTAGAGGAAAATGCTCGTTCTCCGATTATTGGGTTGTTTGGGTTTGTATTTGTATCAATACAAGGTGCAAAGTTTAGGTTTATCCCATAAGATTTTAATTCTTTTGCAATTTCACTGGTTTGTTGTTTTAAAAACTCAGTTCCTTTTTCGTACGCGAATTTTGCTGATAGGTATTTTTTACCATTGTGAATATTTTCTGTTCTCTCAACTCTTCCGCCTTCTTGGTCAATTGATAAAAATGGAGGAGTTTTACATTTTTGTTTTATTTTGAATGTAAGGTTTTTAAATTGGTCGGCAGATTGAATATCTTTAGTGAAAAAGATAACTCCGCCGACATTATTTAATAATGCTTCTTCAAGATGTCCACCTTCTGTTCCTATAATGAACATTTGGTATAATTTATCTTTAAGATTTTCCATTTTATCCTTTGTATGCTAATTCAAATACTTCTAACAAATCTAGTAAGTTTCCAGTTTGAATAACCTCTTGAATTTTTGAATGAATTTTTTCTGCATCTTCTTTTGCTTGTGTTTGGAAACCTTGTGGTAAAATTACGTCTACTGTGGTTTTTGTACTAACAAATCCTGAGTTTAATGTTAAAAACTCTTTGTATAATTCCAAAATTTTTATGTGAATTGGATTAATTGTGTAATCTGTTCCAAGATAATATTTAATATCTTTTTTAAGGCGTTCAAAAAATTCTATAGAGTAATCTACTTCTTCTACTGTTTCGTCCCTGTCATATGTTCCGCCAAGACAAGGGTTTCTATCAATTTTTACATCTCCTAATGTTTTAATGTATGTTGCCCAAAGTAAGCTTCCCAAGCAAAAACCAACATTGTTATCGACCATTCTTGTAATTTGAGGATAAAGCATTTTGAATTTCATTTTGCGTTGTCCAAGATTTTTGAATTGGTTGATACTTGAATATAAATATTCAGCACTAATTGATAAAATTGTTGTGTGTTGAGCATAACCTGGATCGAATAATACATTTTGTGTGGTTGAATTTGTCATTATAATACCTCTGATTTTTTACTTTTCTTTTTTAAAACTTTTTCTTGATATTCTTTGTTGTAATGGAATTTTGTTCCATTAACAAAGCTTTTTACAACTCCATTGGCAAAAGTCCCTCTAGCAGACCAATATGATGTGTGAGCCAAGAAAGCTGGACGTTTTGACCATACGCTAGAATAGTCGTAAACAACCCCTGTTGGATTTTCTATTTCTATACCAATTCTTTCTTCAAGTTGTTGGTGTGTGAGGTTTCTATTAGATGGAAAACCTAATGGATCTTCTCTAAAGTTCACGGTTAGGAAATAGATTCCGTTTTCTAAAACGTATTTAAACATTCTTTTGTTGTAGTGATTAAAGTCGTAATTTTTATCCCCTAAATCTGAATAAAATAATGGTATTGGACTAGCAAAATTTACCACCCCTTTTACATAACCTTCAGGAGCGCAGTATTTTTCTGTTGCTTCATCCATATTCAGATAATTTGTTTTTAGCTCTTCTTTGTTCTGGTTTAAAATTAGATTTCCAGTGTTAGAAATTGTACCTATTCCACCTTTGTTGTGTGATAGAGCTGACAGGCATGTTGATTTTCTTGGATTTTGTTTTACAAGTTCAAGAGTTGATTCATCTTTTTCGATTGCAGTAAATAGTTCTTCCATTTTTATATATGGGAGTTTATATAGCAAATACTGATATGTAACAAATGAACCTGCCGAATATCCGTAAAGAATTACTTTTTGCCCATTGTCAGCTTGTGCTTTTACGGTATCGTTTAGGTTGTCCAAAATTGGTAACATATTGTGTGTTTTTTGAACCCATATTGCGTCGTGCATAAATTGGGTTAATAGGCTTCTTATTTCGTAGGCAAGGATTGAACTGAATGCTTTTGAAATATTTAATCTATCTTTTACAAAATCTAAGTCTGTTTTGCTTTCATATCCCCAGAAAAATATCTGTGGAGTTGGGTTTATAACAAGATTATTTTCTTTTGACCATTTTTTTATTTCAGAATTTTTTTCAAATTTCTTTTTCATTACAGGGTGAAGTTTGTTTACCCCTTTAATGTACCAGTCCTTCATTTTTGTATCGTTGTTGTTAGAACCATTTATGTACAAAAATGTTAAATTTGTTTGGGCAGGTGTTGCGATTTGTAATGCTAGACCTGCGATAATTGTTAATAAAATCTTTTTCATCATAATTTGAGTTTATCACAATATGTTCGATTGAACTATATTTTTACAATATTTCAATTATATGTTATCTTTTTAATATGAAGGACTTTTTGTTAGGTTTATTAGATTGGATTTATAAGAAAAAATGCTACTTTTGCAAATCTTCAAAAGAGTCAGTTAGAATGTGTTCAAAATGTTTTGATGAGCTGGAATTTTTGCCAGTTGGGTTAAATAGAAAAGTTTTGAATTCAGAAGTTTATTGCGCAGGAGTTTATGATAAAAATCTTCAAAAAATGATTAGAGGTCTTAAGTATCATAAACAATCTGATTTGGCATATTATCAAGCAAAATTTATGTGGCAATATTGGCAAAGGTTGGATATGTTAGAAGATGATTTTCAAATTGTTCCTGTTCCGATATTTGCCAAACGTAAAAAGCAAAGAAAATATAATCACATGGAGCTTGTGGCGATAGAATTTGCCAAAATGTCAGGGTATGATGTTAATTTCGATTTAATAAAACGTGTTAAAGATACAAAACCTCAATATAAATTAAATAAAGCTCAGCGAATGATGAATTTGTCAAAAGCTTTTGAGGTTAATTTTGATAAATTGATTAAAGATAAGAAAATACTGATTATTGATGATATTTGTACAACAGGTTCAACTTTTGAAGAAATGATAAATGAGTTTAATAAAGTTGGTATTTATGATATAACTTGTTTTGCGAC
>JAFUPZ010000032.1 GCA_017472545.1 bacterium
AAGAAAGAGGACATCAAGTCCTCTTTTTTATTTGAACAATAATTTCTAAACCTTTTACCCTAACCTTTTAAAGTTTTGATTTTACTTACCGATAAAAACAACATAGGCATTCTGAGGTAGGTCTTGTGTATGATTCTTCAATTCACACACAATAGCGCTAACCAAAGAATCACATAACATAAAACACGTAGTAGGTCAGACAATACCTGACAGAAAAAGAGGAGAAATTATGGCAAGAATTTTAGAAGGAAAAAGAAGAATTATTAGACTAACTACAGATGACGTATTAAACATAATAAGGGAATATCAACAACTTACCAAAAAGAGTTGTTGTTACGACCACACTAGAGAAATCTTAAACAAGAACCCAATCTACATTCCAGAGGGGTAGGGGTAAATATAATCTTTTACATTTAAACTGTTTATAGTATTATTGATTTGAAAAGGATTTATACTATGCAATTTATCGATAAAGCAAAAATAAAAATTTCCTCAGGAAAAGGTGGAAACGGAGTCGTTGCTTGGCGCCGTGAAAAATACGTTGATAGAGGCGGCCCAGCAGGCGGTGACGGTGGTAAAGGTGGAAGCGTTTATTTAATCGCAGATGAAGGTTTATCAACACTTTTAGACTTCACATATCGCTCAATATTTAAAGCTGACAACGGTGAAAATGGCTTCAAAAAATCTATGCACGGAAAAAGCGCAAAAGATTTATACATCAAAGTTCCAACAGGAACAATTGTAAAAGATTTAAAAACAGGCAATATAATAGCAGATTTAACAGTACACGAACAAACCGTACTTGTTGCAAAAGGTGGACGTGGCGGACGTGGAAATATACATTTCTGCACCCCACAAAACAGAGCCCCTCAATATTGTGAACCTGGCGAGCCCGGCATTGAACGTGAATTACAATTAGAATTAAAACTTTTAGCAGATGTTGGATTATTAGGATTTCCTAACGCAGGAAAATCAACATTCATCAGCCGAGTTTCTGCTGCAAAACCAAAGATTGCAAATTATCCATTCACAACATTGGTTCCAAACTTGGGTATGGTTAGAAAATCAAATGGTGACGGATACGTTATCGCAGACATTCCAGGTTTAATCGAAGGAGCATCAGAAGGTGTTGGTTTAGGATATGAGTTCTTGCGCCACGTTGAACGTTGCAGATTTTTACTTCACATTGTTGATGGTACAGAAGAAAATCCTGTTAACAATTACAAAATTATCAATAACGAGCTTGCTAAATATTCAGAGAAATTGGCAAAGCTACACCAAGTAGTTGCTATCAATAAAATTGATGCAATCGATTCTGAACACTTGGAAGAAATTATAAAAGAGTTTAAAGCTATCGGCGTTGAACCTTTTGTAATGTCAGCAGTTACAGGAGAAAATTTAGACAAGGTAAAATACGAACTAGAATCTAAAGTTGAGACAATCGAAAAACCAGTATCAGAAGTTACTGTAGAAGAAGATTTAGACGCAACTAACAACGATGACGGTTATTGGGATGTACAAAAACTAAATAAAGATACATATCTAGTAACTGGCGGAAGAATTATCAGGATTTCGCAAGTCACAGACCCAAGAAGTACCGAACAAGTAATCCGATTCCAAAACATTATGATAAGTATGGGAATTATGGATGAAATTAAACGTCTTGGAGTCCAGAACGGAGATACCATTATTGTCGGCAAATTAGAACTTCAATATTGGGATGATGAGGTTTATAAATAAAGATAACAAAAGTTAACTCCTTGCAACTTCACAAAATCAGTGATAAAATTAACTTGTAAATAAAGAAATGAGGGTTTTAATTATGGCAAGATTAATCAGACCTACTTGGGCTGTTAGATGTGTACAATCAGGTTGCAGATGCTTATTTGAAGTAGCTCAACTTGAAGATGGGAAACAACAAGAAGTAGTTTGCCCAAACTGCGGCGAACACTATGTTTATCCAATCTACGATAACGATGAAGAACAAAAATAGAAAATTATAAGAAAGATATGTAAAAAATATTACGTGTCATTCAGAGGGTACAAGCCTGTGGAATCTCGTAATATTTTTTGCTTTAAATAGACTATGTTTAATAATACAGACAAAAGATACAACCAATTTAGTGCATATTTGAAGAACAAATTCGGCGCAAAAGTTTATAAAATTACGCTTGATGCAGGTTTTTCATGTCCAAATAGGGACGGTGTAATATCCACAGGTGGTTGTATTTTTTGTGATGAAGGCGGAAGTTTTTCTCAAGCACATTCTAACCTTTTACCAATAGAAGAACAGGTAAAAATCGGTGCTGAAACTTTAAAAAATAGATTTAAAGCCGAAAAATTCATGTCTTACTTTCAAGCATACACAAACACTTACAAACCAGTTAAAGAACTTGAAACTATATACAAATCAGCCTTAAACCACCCAGACATCGTTGGCTTATCAATCGGCACAAGACCAGATTGTGTGGAAGATGAAAAATTAGATCTAATTTCAGATATAGCAAAAGATTACTACACTTGGGTTGAATATGGTCTTCAATCAATACATGACAAAACTTTGTTAAAAATAAATCGAGGACACGATTTTGATTGCTTTTTAAGGGCTTATGAGAGAACAAAAGAAAAAGGAATTAACGTGTGTTGCCACGTAATTTTTGGGTTATGGGAAACTCGTGATGAAATTCTTCAAACAGCAGAAAAACTTGCACAATTAAACGTTGACGGTGTAAAAATACACATGCTTTGCGCATTGAAAGACACCAAACTTTCCAAGATTTACGAAGCTGGTGAAATCGATTTTATGAGCGAAGAAGAATACGTAAATTTATGTTGTGACTTTTTAGAAATTCTTCCTCAAACAACTACTATTCATAGATTAGCAGGCAATGGTTTGAAGAAAAATTTAATAGCACCTCGTTGGCTTGGAGCAAAATTAGATTGCCTTAATAAAATTGATAGAGAATTTGTAAAAAGAAATACATACCAAGGGTTCAAACACTTTACAAATATTGAATAATATGGGATAATGTAGTTGCTACAATGTAACATTTTGTTAATGGTTTTCAAGTGTGTTAGCAAAAAATAATTTTCAGACGTATTATACGAGCAGAAATTTATTTAGTAGTGGGGACAGATATGTTAACAATTCAACCTAAATTTACACAGTATTCACAACAACAAAGAAACAATATCGCATTCAAGAGTGCTGAAATGGTTGGTATTCCTGAAGATTCATTCTATGAAGACAAAACAAGATACTACAAAGACCAAATTCGCGAATTCGATACTCTTATCGAAGATGAACACACTCCTAATGCATTCAAAAAAGTTTTAAAAGGTTTTAGAGTAGTTTCAGAAGGCTTGCTTGAAGGTTGCGCGGTAGCTTGGGGTGCTTCTAAAGGTGCTAAAGTTATCAAATCCGCAGCTGTAAAAGGTGCAACTAGTGACTTCACTAAACGTGCTATCAATATTATGAACCCAATTATTGAAGGTTTCAAAACAACTGGTGGAAAAATTTGGAAAGCTATTGGAGAAAAATTTACAAGCTTCAAAACTTCTAAATTCGCAACTGACGTAGCTGAAAAATTCACTAAATTCGTTGGCAAAATGCGAGATAACAAAGTTGGTAAATATATCGTTAAAGGCTTTGAACTAGTTGGCTCAGCATTCAAATGGGTTGGCAAAAATCTTGTTAAAGCTTATGAAGCAGTAGCATCAAAAGCTAAAGCAATGAATGGTAGCGAAGCGTACGATAAAGCTGCAAACATCGCATCAAAAACACTTGGTGCAGGTGCAGGTGTTGCAGGAGCTTATAACGCAGCTACTAGAGCTGACGAAAGAGCAGAAAATATTCAGACAGAAGTTGACCAATTCGGTGAAGTAGAAGAATTAGAAGACTTCATTGAGGACGGTGAATAATATGACAAGAATCATTGCATTCACAGGCGCAGAACAAAGGCCTCTAACTCGTGAAGAACGTGTTGAAAGACGTGAAAACGTTGCAACAGGTGTTGGTGGTGCCGCAGGTCTTACAGCATCAGCTTCTAAAATGGCTAGCCGTAAAGTTGTTAAAGCAAAAACTGGTGAACAAGTTCTTCAGGGAATGATGACTCAAGTTACTAACACAACTAAAGCTGTAAACCAAAACACAAAAGTTGCTACAGGTCTTTGGGCTAGATTCAAATCTGATATTACAATGTACACAAAAGACATTTTAAAACGATTAGAAGGCTTAAAAACAAACAAATATATTGCTAGACTTATTGAAAGCCCATTAACTAAAAAAGCTGCAGGTGTATTTGGTGCAGGCTTGGCATTCTTCGTACTTGTTACTGGAGTTAACAAAGCTTTCAAAACTGGCACAGTTGCAGTTGGCGACTTAAAAGCTAAATTACAAGATATTAACGCTTAATTATAATAATTGAGAAATAATAAAAATCGTGCTAAACTAAGGTTATGCACGATTTTTTATTGAAAGAAATATCTAATACTGACATAGAAAAAGAACTCGAAATCATTGGTTTTGATAAATCTTATCGTCACAAAGCCAAAGATAAATTTGAGTACAAAAATTTTAAAATTTTCAATCTTTCAGTTGCTCAAGCGAACATCCTTAAACAAACAGCTCTATCTATTGGTGCAGATTGCGCAACTCATAGAGAAGTTATTACAGGAAAAATCGAAAAATCATCTTGTATTTTAGGTGGCAGCATCGCTCAATTAACAAAAATTTCACAAAAACTTCAAGCACAACCTTTTGGGCTTAAAACACTTGGGAATCTATTGTCTGAAAAATGCTCCCCTCAACAAACAAAAAAAACTAAAATTATGGGTATATTGAATATCACACCTGATTCTTTTTCTGATGGAGGAGAACACTTTAAATTAGAAGATTCAATTAAACATCTAAACAAACTTATTGAAGAAGGGGCAGACATAATCGACATAGGTGCAGAATCAACTAAACCTTATTCAAAAGAAGTTACGGCAAACGAGCAATTAAATAGACTGATACCTATTTTAGAATACATAAAAGCAAATAACATAAAAACACCAATAAGCATAGATACAAGAAATTCTCAAGTTGCACAAGAATGTATCAATTATGGAATAAGTATAATCAATGATGTATCAGGACTTGAACATGACGCAAATATGGTAGATTTGTTAGCAAAACATCCTGAAGTAAAAATCATTATCCAGCATTCAAAGGGGACACCTGAGAATATGCAAAACTCACCAGAGTATGAGAATTTAATGGATGAAATCTATATTTCTCTAAAAAACAAGGTTGAATTTGCAATATCCAAAGGAATAAAATTCGAAAATATAATAATCGATCCAGGCATAGGCTTTGGCAAAACAAAAACTCATAATCTCGAAATTATCAAACGTTGGCAAGAGTTAAAAACTTTAGGTTGCCCAATTCTTTTGGGGTTATCTAGGAAAAGCCTACTAGAACTACCTGATGCAACAAATGAAGAAAAAGACCTTTATACACTTGCTCTTAACAGCATTTTAATAAATCAAAACATTGATATTATCCGCGTTCACAACGTAAAAATACATAAAACTTTTCAAAATATACTAAACTAACCCAATAAGATAATTACAAAAAACATTCAAATTCATAATAATAAACTTATTATGGATAAACTTACTTTTGGAAAAATAATTTCGCTAATATTACTATCTGTAATTTTAGTATTTGTAATCATAAATTATTGCAACCATACCTATATTAAAGCAGAATTTAAGGATATGGACCCAATGCCAGATAGAATGGGGGTTTATTACAAAGGTTACAAATTAGGCACAACGAGCAAAGTTAAAATTTCAAAAGATTTCAAAACAACATATCTTTTCATTACATTAAATCAACGAGGACTAGAACTTCCAAAAAACATAACCGCAAGTATTAAACAATATGATAAAGATGATGAATCGACCAAATATGTTGATATAAATTATCCTCCAGCCCCAATGTTAAAATATATAAAAACTGGGGACACAATAGAAGGAAAACCACCTTCTGGAATCAATTTGGACGGAATTTCAGAAACCAACCAACAACACCTTGATAACTTATCGGAAAAAGGTGAATCCTTTTTATCTTCTGCTAAAGAAACAACAGAATCACTAACATCTCTGTTTGATATGATTTATAGTATTTTGGATGAAAACAGAGGCAACATTTTTGATTCAACAACATCACTAAAAAACAGTATGAAAAACCTTGAAAATCTCACATACAAAATCAATAACGAGATAAGTGATAAAATGATAAGAAATTCTGCAAACAACATCGAAATAACAACAAAAAATCTTGCAAATTCGACCCAAGAATTTGTAGGAATTACAGGAAACTTCAATAAATCAAGCGGAGATTTCTCTGTGTTAGTTCCAAAACTAAGTAAACTTGTGGACACAATTCAGTTAGGAATGTGTAACATAAATGAAATAATACTTGGAGTAAAAAATACGTTAAAGCAACGCTTTGGAGGAGCTAGAATAATTTTTGGCAAGCCAATAAAATAAAAAAAAACGGCGCGAGGATATATTAAAAAGTGCGCCGCTTCTTCCGTGAAGTTGGAAGTATGAAGTATGTGCTTGAGTCTTTATAAAAAACCTAATTAATACTGTCTTAATGAACCTGATTTGGCTGTACGTGAGGTGTTTTGGTATTTACCACCGTATGCTGCGCGTTGTTCAGGTGTCATTTGTTTTAGAATCTTTTTGTGCTTGTCATTGCGAGCCAAAGGCGTCGCAATCTCATTATTTGAGGAGATTACTACGTCGCTTTGCTCCTCGTAATGACCGATACTTTTACCCCTGTCATTCTGAGCGGAGCGAAGAATCTCATTACTTGAAGAAATTTTATCTTGTTTTTTAGCATCAACTTTTTGGTTTTTATACTTACAATCGTGACCTAATGCCCATCTGAAACCTGCGGTTAAACTGATACCATTTCGTCCGCCGTTTTGTACCATTGC
>JAFUPZ010000033.1 GCA_017472545.1 bacterium
AAGATTTTAGAGAAAACATGAACGCCGAAAAATGCTATCTTGAAGGAAGGTTTTCTGCAACGCCTTTTATCATCACTTCTGAAAATACAATTAGAAATATATTAAACGCCGGAGAAAAGTTCTAAGAATAAAAATGCCCACTTTAGCAAACTACAAAAGTGGGCAAGCGGTAAAATTAATTTATTTCAAAGGAAAACTGTAATTAAGTTTTCTTAGAAATACAAATATTATTTTACGAAAGTAATTTTGTTTGTTGAACAATCAACATGTATAAAATAGTTTACACCAGCTTCTAATGATGAAAAACCTTCGCTATCGTATCCGCCATAATCACCTGCAACAATTTTGTCATCCCAGTGTTTAGCAATTATTTGTACGTTTACATCTTTTCCAGGAATCCAAATATTATCTTCTGAAAAATTGATAGTTGCTTCTCCATCTGTAACAACTGCTTTATGTGGTGTTGTATCACCCCATTCATTACCTGGTTGTGCTACATTATCACCAACAGTTTGTCCATGAGCATAAATTGTTTTTCCTTCATATTTTTCAGGAACATTAACAATTTTATAACCTACAATATAAACATCAGAAACGTCGTGCAAATCACCATTACAACCAACTAAACCAAAAATCATAAGCACTGTAAGTGCAAGAAAAATAATTTTTTTCATCTCAATTTACTCCTTACCTTAGATGTCCCAGCGGATACCTACGCGGAATGATGCAGCTCCATCATAATCTCCGTATCCATCAAGGAGATATCCATCAAGATCTAAAGTTTCGCGACCATCACCTGCACTGTTGAATGGATCCATGTTCCAAACAAATTGTGCCCATGCGTATGGTGCTTTATGTGCTTTAAATCGTTTTGAAACACCTACAGCAAATCCAAATGGATTTAATTCTTCTTTTACAAGTTTACTATCTGCTTTTAGACCTCTTACTAAGAATCCAACATCTGCATTTAATTCATTAGGAAATTTAACACGTGCAATAATAGAATTGTTGAGTAAGTCGTCTGTATTTACCATTCCGTAGAACACATCAATACCTGTTACAACATCGTTAAGTGCTCCAACTCCAACTTTCATACCTAAATTGTTGTAAGAAAATTTAGATTCATCTCCTGTTGTTAGGTTAAGATTTGTGTAAATATCAACTGAAGCATCAAAACCAACTAAGTCAAGAAGACTGAAAATTGCATTAGGTTTTAAATCAACTGATACACCTTTAGCATCTTCATTTGCATAAGCAACAGAACCGTCTAATTTCAACTCAATTCCGTAGATTGCTTTTAATGTTGCATATCCAGAAACTTTTGATTTTCCTTTTGTACCAAGTTGATCTTCATTGCTTTGATCATACATCATTTCTGCATTTGCACCTCTGAATTGATATTTCAATCCACCTTCAAAGATGTCTGATGCATAGTCAAACTTTCCTGCAAATGCCATATCTTTTGCTGTTACAGCAAATTTGTCATCAGCTTTGTCAAAGTCAAAAAGAGCTTGTCCAGCTAAAGATACAGGACCAACACTACCTTTTGCACCAAAGATTACATCATGTGCTGAAGCTTTATCAAAGAAACCTGCTCCATCAAATGCTACGCTATATTGTGCGTCGAATGTAACTCCAGCAACACCAACTGTAGCATAAGTATAAATACCAAATTTATTTCCTGTACCACCGTCAGCTGATTTGTTTGTTGAAAGTCCTAAATCTAAACTAACATCACCAATTTTTTTAGCTTCGCTACCATTTGTAAGCAATATGAATCCACCACCATCTGCAGCACTGTGACCAGCACAAGTATCTCCATCAATTGTTTCCCAAATGATAGGATTATGAGTTTTCAATTTTGCCCATTTCCAACCTGTAAGAACATTTACATAAGCTGTATCAACACCAAAATTGAAGTTTCCAAGCATTGGTTTATCACCAGCATTAGACCAAGGTCCAATAGGTCCTGCAATTGTGTTATTCATAAATGTTTTGAATGCATCTTTGAAATTAACATCTACAGTTCCATTTGTCTTTCTGTTATAAAATTGAGTTGTTCCATCAGCAAGAGCTAATTCTGCATAAACTGGAACTCCTGGTACGATTTCACCATTGAACTTTGAATAAGCTTTTGTATAGAAATTCACTTGGTTCAAATCCATACCTTTCTTTGTTTTGTCTTTTGCACCTTGTGTAAGGAATTTAGCTTCAATATCAAAGTTTGTAGCTGATAAAAATCTAATTACAGGATCATTTCCACCAACTGATGCCAACAATGCAGCAGCACCTGCTGCGTCTCCAGATGCTTCAAGTTCTTTTGCTTTTTGTTTTGCAAGTACTTTTGAAACTTCTACAAGACCATTGAAAGCACCGAAACCGTCATCAACCTTGTCTGGTGATTTGAAGTCGTAAATATATGTTCCTTTGTACCAGAACTTATATTTTAGGACTCCGTCCATTGTTGATTTTACGGCTACTTCCCATTTTCCATCAGCATTTTTTGCCATTGGAATTCCTGGTTCTACCCAA
>JAFUPZ010000034.1 GCA_017472545.1 bacterium
AAGCTAAAAAAGCTGGCGTTGAATGTGTTGTATTCGACCGTGGCGGTTTCTTATACCATGGTAGAATTGCAGCATTAGCAGAAGCAGCTAGAGAAGCTGGTTTAATGTTCTAATCTTTTTGAACAAAGGTTATAAGAATTGAAGGCGGTTTTGATTTCAAAACCGCCTTCTTTTTTAATTATTTATTCAAATATTGTTTTAGTGATTCTAGGGCTCTATTTGCCATTAGTTCACCTTTAAGTTTTTTATTTTTACGTTCTTTTTTCGGTAACTCAACAGGAGGAACTATACCCCAGTTTGAATTGATAGGTTGGAAGTTGTCGTGTTCTGGGTTTGTAATATAGTGTGTTAAAGCTCCTAGCATCGTATCTATAGGAAGCTCTAATAGAGGTTCATTGTTCAATAATTTTGCCATATTTAAACCTGCAAGAAGTCCAGAAGCAATAGATTCTGTATAGCCTTCCGTTCCTGTGATTTGTCCAGCGAAGAATAAATCTTTGCGTTCACGAGTTTGCAATGTTGGATTAAGAAGTGTTGGCGAGTTTATGAAGGTGTTTCTATGCATAACTCCATAACGTACAATATTTACGTTTTCCAACCCTGGAATTGCTTGTAATAACTCTTTTTGGGCACCCCATTTTAAGTTTGTTTGAAAGCCAACTAAATTGAACAGTGTTTTAGCGGAGTTATCTTGTCTTAATTGAACGACAGCATAATTTTTTTCACCAGTTCTTTTATCTATTAAGCCAACAGGCTTCATTGGGCCAAACCTTAGAGTATCAACACCGCGAGAAGCAAGAACTTCTATTGGTAAACAACTTTCAAAAAATTTTGCACCTTTTTCAAAATCGTGTTGTTCAATACGTGGAGCGCTTGTTAGTATGTTGTAGAAATTTTCATATTGCTCTTTATTCATTGGGCAATTGATATAGGATGCTTCTCCTTTATCATAACGGCTTGCCCAAAATGCAATATCAAAGTTGATGCTATCTTTTTCTACAATTGGTGCGATGGCATCAAAAAAATGCAGATATTCGCTTTTGGTAAACTCTTTAATTGCATCTGTAAATTTAGAGCTTGTTAATGGTCCTGAGGCAATGATAGTTGGACCTTCAGGGATTTGTGTAACTTCTTCTCTAATCAAATTTATATTAGGATTTTGTTTGATTTTTTCAGTTACAGCTTGAGAGAATTTGTGTCTATCAATTGCAAGAGCGTTTCCTGCTGGAACTTGGCATTCTTTTGCAATTTTTATAAGTTCTCCACCTAATAATTCCATTTCGTGTTTTAATAAGCCACTGCCGTTTGTAATATCATATGACCCTAGACTATTGGAGCATACAAATTCGGCACAATCTTCTGTGGTGTGAGCGCCAGTTTTTTGAACAGGGCGCATTTCGTATAAATTAACCTTAAAACCTTGTTTCGCTAGTTGTAGAGCTGCTTCTGAGCCTGCTAAACCAGCACCAATAACATTTACTTCCATTCCTGTAGTTTAGCTAAGATATAAAACCCTGTCAAATCATAATTGTATAGTAATGTTACAAAAGTGTTATAATTGTAGTAAAGGGTATTGCCAAGCATGTATGGATTAAGTATAATAAGTACACTTGTTTTCAAAATTCGGCAAAATTTTTGTAAACGTTTTGAAACATTACCCGAAAAAATAGCAATTAACAGAGGATTGTTGTTTTTTTAACTGTGTAGAAGTATATATTAATTAGTAGGGATTATGTCAGTTAAACCAATTATACCAAGTATAGACTCAAATAATAAAAAGTCGTCGCAATTGAAGGCGCAAAAGCCAATGTCGACACCATATACTCCAGCTACAACATCTGTATCAACAGCAAAATCAGTTTCTTTTACAGGTGCTGGCGGATTTAACCCAATTGTTTCATTAATGGATTTTATTGAAGCAGGTGGATATGCTGCGTCATTTATTATTCAAGATGGTATTGGTTTTATCGCACCTCGTGTAGGTAAAGGTTTGCTTCGTGGTGGCGAAGAGAAAAAAGATGAAAACGGTAACGTTATTTTTGATAGTAATGGTGAACCAAAACGTAATTTAAACTGGGCATATGCAAGAAAAGAAGGTATTCGTGAGATTGTAACAGGTCCGAGTGCATTCTTAATTCCTATGGGTATGCTATGGGGTATCAACAAATGGGGTGGTACTGGTAACAGCGTTAAATTGAACTATATTGACGGTTTCCAAAAACCATTTATGAATTTCGTTAATTCAAACGTTAATGAAGTTGTTAGTGGTACTCCAAATAAAGCTGTATTCTATCAAAATGTATTTGAAGATGTAATCGAACGTAGTGTTAACGGTCAATTACTTCAAGAAGCAGATAGAATGTCAGCAGAAGAAATCAAAGCTAAGGCAGCAAAATTTGCTGAAAAACAATTAAATGTAGAGGCAATTAATGCAGATAAGTCGTTGAGTAAGAAAGTTCGTGCAGAAAAACTTGCTAAAATTGGATCTGTAGAAGATGACTTTATGGCGATGATGAAACATAGAGTTGGCGGTACTGTTAATGAAATGGCTGTTCACTATTCAGCTTCAAATGGAACTGTAAAAGGTGGTTCTATTAGCGAATTACTAAAAGCGATGAAAAACTACTTTGGCGATGCTGTTGATAGTACTAAAAAGGCATTGGCAGACGGTGTGTCATCCGAACAGATTGAAAATGCTGTAAAATCATTCACAAATAGAAGAATGGGTTCAAGAGTTTTAACAAACTTAGGTGTTTTCGGTACTGTAGCTTTATTCTATACTCAGATTCCAAAACTTTATAACTGGGGCTTGAAAGGTAATCCTGCATTAGCAGGTAATGCTGATGCTCAAGCAGCAACACAAAATGATAAAGTTGAAGCAAAAGCTGATAAAAAAGATGTTTCATTTACTGGTATGGGAACATTATTAGAAAAAACAGGTAAAACATTCTTCAATGGTAATTTTGCAAAAGGTATTTCAGATATGTTTGAACTTAATGGACCAATTATTTCTGGTACAGCAATGCCTGTATTATTGTATGGCTTCTGTATTCCTCCAAGATTGTTCCAAGCTCAAGATAAATATGATTACCAAGAAATCTTTGTACGTGATATGACAGCATTTACTGCATTGTTATTTGGTGCAAAAGCTTTGGCAAGATTATTCTCTGATGGATTTACTAAATTGACAGGTCTTGCTTTGAATAACAAAAATATGGCAGGCAGAAATATTCTTCAAAAAATTGGAGATTACTTAAATCCAAACGATACAAGACATGCCGTATTATCAAGTAAGCAACTTGATTCTAAATATACTAACATCGATCAATACAAAAATGGTGTTAGTGGATTTATGGAATTCATCGAAAATAGCGGTGGTAATGTGAAAAAAGCATTCTCAAGAGATGGTGAAGTTGTGAAAGCTGTTAATTCTATTCTTCAGGATTTCAATGGTAAATCATTCAAGGATGCTACTGTTGATGAAATCAAAGCTGCATTAAAAGCTGCGGATGCAATTGAAAATAATAAATTGATGGAAAACTTCTACAAACTATTTAAAGGTGATAACGGCTTGTTAAGAGCAGCTAAAACTTGTAACAGTACATTTGGTTTTGTATCTACATTGTTACTTGTTCCAGGTTTGATTATATGGTTAACAGATGTATGTCAAAAAATGACAGAAAAACGTTTAGCAGAAGAAACTGCTAACAAAGCACCTCAACCAGCTGTTCCTGTTATGGCTGCTACAAATGCTCCAACAATGGCAGGATTCATTGGACAAGGCGTTAGATAGAATTATTCAAAATTGTTCAAAAAAAGACTTACTCATTTGAGTAAGTCTTTTTTTGTTAGTAATATTTATTATTAACCTTCAGCAGCTTCAATTAGAGCATTGATGTCTGCAACCATAGCATCAGGGTCGTAACCGTGAACTTTTGCGCCAGCTTCTAAGTTTTCAAATCTAGCAGCAGCACAGCCAAGACAACCTAAACCATATTTGTGGAAAACTTCAATTGCTTCAGGGTGTTTTTGTGCGATTTCTAAGATGTTCATATCTTTTGTAACTTTTTCTGCCATAATCTTATCTCCTTTTGACTTATTCCTAAAAATCCTTAAAAACATTATACACAAAAAAAGAAGGATGTGTATTATGGAACTGATTAAATTTTTTTTCAAAGATGAAGTCCCTGCCGTTGGTCTAACAAAGTTTAAGGACAAAAAAGATTATGCTCCTACTTATCAAATTCCAGCGATAAACTTTAACAAGCAAATTTTTAAACCAAATTACAAAAATAATTTCTTTTTGATGTAGTTTGTTAAATTTTGTTACGTTGAGTCTAGAAAATATGCAATTTTTCAAAAATAATATACTTTAAATATATAAGGGAAAACTTTGGGGATTTCTATGACATTAGACGCAACAAAAAAACTTGGACAGTATTCAACAAATCCATTTTTAACGGTAACCACAGGTTCGCCGGCGGCTGTGCGTGGAACTTCTACTCAGCCTGTTGATTTTAAATCAAAAGGTTATGCTGCAATAGCTTATGAAAAGCAGCCTGTTGTAACCGATACAGTTCCAACAAAATATGCAGATGGCACACCGTTTTGGTCTGATTATGTAACACCAAATAACGTTTGGACTTGTTAACCTAGAATATCTAGGCGTCCACCCTTTTCAGAATTTGAAACATCAGGATGAAACGGATTATGTCCTGACTTTTTTAGTTGCTCGACAAACTCAAAAGTGTTTTGTTGTGCAGCTTTGTTGTTTCTTGTTTCAAAAAGCTGTACAGGTTGAATTGCTGTAGTGTATTGTCTTTGTACTTGTTCAATAGAATTAAACATAATAATCTCTCTTCATGTATATAAAGTTATTTTAGATTTTTCGATTTCAAACTTATATATTTTTGTTACAAAATTTACAGGATTAATTTTTGCACTTTGAGTTTCTCTGTAATAAAATTTTGTTGGAAATTTATTAAAAGGAAAATATCAACGATGCTAAAGGATTTATTAGACGCAAAAAAATGTTTTAAATTGGTATGTGGAGCAGGAAACGAAGATGCGATGGAAGTCGAAAGACTTGTTACCATATATTCAAAAGCTGGGTGCAATTTTTTTGATGTTTGTGCAAAACCAGAGATTGTTGATGCCGCAAAAAGAGGTTTAGCAAACGCTGGAATTGCTGAAGATAGGTATTTATGCGTAAGTGTTGGTATTGATGGAGATCCGCATATTACAAAGGCTGTTATTGACCAAGAAAAATGTGTCAAATGTGGTAAATGCAAGCTTGTTTGTCCTCATGATGCAATAATTGAACTTGATAAATATAAGGTTAAAAAAGCAAGATGTATAGGTTGTGGATTATGTTTAAAAAATTGTCCTAAAGGTGCAATTTATACTGAATCTCAGCTAATGGATTATGATCAAATGTTACCTAAGTTAGTTGACAAAGGTTTGGATTGTATAGAATTTCACGCAATTTCTGATGATGAATTTGATGTTGATAAAAAATGGGAACAAATACAAGAGCATTTTGGTGGAATGTTGTGTATCTCATTAGACAGATCAGGTTTAGGGGATAAGAAGTTATTATCAAGGGTTGAAAGAATGTTAAAAGGGCGTGAGCCATACTCTACAATTATTCAAGCCGATGGTGTTGCGATGAGTGGAAATAATGATGAATACGGTACGACTTTGCAAGCTGTAGCGACTGCTCAATTGTTCCAAAATTCGAAACTTCCGCTATATATAATGATGTCAGGTGGGACTAATACCAAATCTACAGAACTTGCAAAACTTTGTGGGGTTAGACCTCATTGTTTGGCTGTTGGTTCATATGCTAGAAAAATTGTTAAAGATTATTTGATAATGGATGATATTTTGACAAATGAAGTGAAAATGGCTGAAGCTGTTGCTATTGCAAAAACTTTGATTGATATTTCTTTGGAGAATATGAAGGATGATTAGTCTAAGAACCCAGAATTGGCAAATTGATAATGTCGAAACTGTTTTGTTTGACAAGGATGGAACGTTTATTGATTTGCATTATTTTTGGGGCAAGATGACAGAACTAAGAGTTCAAGAAATTATCAAACGCTATAAGCTTGAGGCTAATAATTTTGAGAGATTATGTCTTTGTCTTGGTTATGATACGAAATCTGGAAAAATGTTACCAGATGGGATTACAGCACTATATTCACGCTCCAAAATTATCGAAATATTTAGGAAAAACTTGGAAGATTTTGGTGTTTTTACAACTGAAGAAAAATTGGCTGAAATTTTTGATGAGGTAAGTGAATTTTTTTATCAAGATATGGTGAAATATACAAAACCAATCCCAGAGGCAATCGAATTTATAAACCTATTAAAAACTGCTGGTGTAAAGTTAGGGATTGTGACTTCAGATTCTGTAATATCAACGGAGTTAACTTTGAAAAGCTTTGGCTGGGAGGATTTGTTTGATATTTATGTAGGGAGAGAATCTTCTAGCCAGACTAAAGAAAGTGGTGCTTTAACTAAAATTGCGCTTGAAAAGCTAAATGCAAATCCGAAAACAACGATTATGATAGGGGATGCTCCAATGGATTATAATTCTGCAAAAAATGCTGGGGTGGATAGAACAATTTTAGTTGCAACAGGTCAAATTGATGTTGATGAATTAAAAATTGTATCAGAATACGTGGTAGAAAACTTAAGTTGTGTTGAAATTCTGTAATTGCGCCATTTAAACACTTGAATTATTAATAAAAAAGTGTTATAATATATCTGTCGGGATATATAGTATTTAGTTTTGTAAAAAATGGTCCTAAAGTTTTAAAGAACCCCTGCCAAATAGCCGATAAAATCCTTGTGTATAATCACGAGGTAGAACATTAAAACAATGTCATTACGAGCCACGAAAGTGGCGTAGTAATTGCAGAAACTAGCAAATAATGCGATTGCGACGGACAAGTCCTCGCAATGACAAAATAGCCAGTCATCCTGAACTAGATTCAGGATCTCATAACATAACAGAAAAGTCGTTCAATGGTGAGATAGCGTATCAAGTACGCTATGACCGAACTAAAAACAATGAGGATATTGATATGGTGATGAAGTCAAATTATCGAGTATTGTCTGTTGCTGCATTAGCTGGATTAGCAGGGCTTTGCGCTACAAATAGTGCACAAGCTACTGAAGCACCAATCACACCTACTTTGGGTGATAATAGCATAATTAATTTTAATAAGACTGATACCAATTCAGATACAACAATTACAAATTATAAATACAACTCTGAAACAGGTACCCTTTCTAAAAGTTTATATGAAATAGTTATTAACAAAACTGAATATGGAAATAATGAAGGTGATATATCAACTACCTATGGTATTGAAACTAATGAAGATGGTACCGCTGGAAGTTTTGTAAAAAATCCAACAACACCTTATGGACAAACTATAACTTATAGTTATAATTCATCTGATAAATATACACCATCTACCACAATTACAGGAGCAATCAAAGATGTTTCTTCATTTGTTTTTCCAGAAGAAGCAACTAGCTATACTCAATTAGGTGGAACAGGTATTGTGCATGAATCCGAAACAATTACCAATTATACTAACTATTTATTAAAAGATAATCAGGTAATATGTTCTGACTGGGGTTTTTATAACGATTCAAGAAGCGCTTCTGTTGTTGGAGGTGGCGTTGCAAACACTGGTAAAATTTCCGAATTATCAGGATATTTTACAAATAATTCTATTCAAGCAGATGTTTCAACATCCTATGCAAACTTAAGCGCACTTGGAGGTGCATTATACAACAGTGGTGAAATTGCTTCTGTTAATGCTGAATTTGTAGGCAATCATCTTTATGATGTTACGAATAGATCCGGCTATACTGTAGATTTACACGGTGGAGCTTTATATAACACTGGCAAGATTGGTGAAATAAATGGGAATTTTATTGAAAACTCAATTGATGTTGGTTATAACGGTTATGGTGGAGCTTTATACAATAGTGGTGAAATAGGTAACATTACAGGAGATTTCATTTCTAATAAAATTACAAAATCTGAAGGTGGTCAATCACATGCTTACGCAAAAGGTGTGGCTATATTTAACACTGGTACCATTGGTAATATATCTGGTGATTTTATTGAAAATGAAGGTACATCAAGTGATAATTATATAATTTATAACCTTGGAACAATCGGTGATATTTCAGGTGATTTTTTGGGTAATAAAGGGCTTGTGATAGATAATTACAACTCAGAGATTGGGAATATTACTGCAAACTTCATTAATAATTCAGGTACAGCTATTTATAATGAAACTTCTGAACAATATACAAGTACAATTGGAAATATAACTGGCGTATTTATTAATAACGGCACAGCTATTTACAATATTGGTAGAAGCGGTTCTACCAATACAATGGGTGATATAACTGGCGATTTTATTCGTAATGATACTGCAATACGAAATTCTATATATTGGGGTGCTCAAGCTAATTGTACAATTGGTAATGTTATAGGTAATTTCATACAAAACAGAAGTGCTATATCTAATGGTGATAATACCACAATGGGAAGTATTACCGGAAACTTTATCGAAAACGAAGGTGGTGCAATACATAATAGTGGTACACTAACTGGTGATATAATTGGGACTTTTTATTTTAACAATGATGCTATAACCAATACTGGAACTGCAAACAATATTGACGGTGTTTTTTATGGCAATACTACTACATATAGTCGTGGTAGTGAATGGATTTCTTACGATCACCAAACAAGTGGGTATAAATACTTCTATGGTGGTGCAGCAATCTACAATACATCTAAACTTGCAAATATAAGTGGAGAATTTATATCCAATACGATTAGTGGTGCCTCATCAGGTAAAAATAAAGCCTATGTACAAGGTGGAGCATTATATAACAGCGGAGAAATACAATCAATCAATGCCCACTTTGATTCTAACTCAGCAACTTTGTCAGGTGATGAATATTCTCGTTATCCATATTCAGAAAGCATTGGTGGTGCAATTTATAACAAAGGGAATATTGGGGCAATAGAAGGCTCTTTTACAAATAATATTGTAGCTAGTGAGAAATATTCTTATCATGTTTATGGTGGTGCTGTGGGTAATATTGGTACAATAAATTCAGTAAACGCTCATTTTGAAAATAATAAATCCTCTTATTATGCTGGCGCATTATATAATACTGGAACAATAGAAGAAGTATACGGTACTTTTAAGGGAAATACTGCAAGATATGCTGGCGCATTATATAATACAGGTACAATAAATAAAATTAGTGCACAATTTTTGGGTAACTATGCAAAAGGCTCTAATGGTAATAGTGCGGATACTGGCGCGTTATATAATTCAGGAACAATTAATGAATTATCTAGCTTATTTGACTCTAATTACGTACGCTCAGATGCTAATTACGGATATGCTGGAGTTTTATATAATACTGGAACAATAAATAACTTAAATAGTGATTTTAAAAACAATCATTTATATACACTTTCTAATGCTCATGGTGGTGCCGTATATAACTCTGATACTATAGGATCCTTATCTGGAAATTATATTGGCAATTATATTAGTACGGAAGAAGCAGCTTATGGTGGAGCAATATATAACACTGGAACCATTGGTGTTATTGAAGATTTAGAATTACAAGATTGTATACAATTACAAATTATTGATCCTAATTCTGGAGAGGTGTTAGATACGTTATATGCAACAATGGACAATTTAACACAAGAGGAAATAGAAAAGGGTCAATATAAATACGAAATAGTAGAGAGTATTACAATACCTCTTGATGAATTGAGAGGTGATAATGATGAAGTATTCAATTCTGTTGAGGAATTTTTAACTTATGCAAATTCTCAAGGTGAAAATATACTTACTCAAAATCCTACAAAATTTGAACCTTTACCAATAAGTATTGCAAATTCTACATTTAGCAACAATTCCATTTCATCAATGGATAGTAATATTCCTAATACTGAATTATATGTAAGCGTTGGAGAGTATAAGTATACGTATAAAAATACTACAACCGGTGAAAGTTTTACTGTTTATAATGTTTACTATGATAAGGAAACCATTGAGGATTTAATCTCTCAAGGTTATAAAATTGAATATAAAGAACCGTATGAGTATGAATATAACATAAGTGATGATAATTGGGCTAGCCAAAAAGCAACCTATGAAAACTATGTATCTAATGGTTATTATACTTGGGATTCTCAAATTGATGATGTTTTAGCTATTATTCCTGAAGATGCATTTTTAACTTACGAACAATCAAATCTTTCTTACGGTGGAGCTATATATAATGAATCAGAAACACCTTTGGTCATAGTTAATACTCAGTTTGACAACAATTTTTCAAGTGGCTTTGGTGGTGCGATTGCAAATTTAGGTGAATTTGACAATGATGAAGGTAGTTTGACTTCAAGATTAGTTATCGATAAAACTACTTTTACCGCTAACAAAAGTGGTTATGTTGGTGGTGCAATCTATGACTATTTAGATATTGTAGTACGTTTAGGTAATGATAATGGTCCTAGCTATGATTCATTAGATATTGGTTTCTATAATGCAGGACCTGATACTAGTGATTCTAATTTGTCTAACTTTGATTCTACAATTCCGCATTTAGAAATTAAATCATCTACTTTTACAGACAACGAATCTAAATTAGGTGGCGCTATTGCTGGTGAATATATCGTAAAAGTTTCAGGTAGTATCGATATACCTGTCGAAGAATCATTGATGCCTTTAGATATGGCTCCTGAGCTTCCAACGGTTGTAGATCCTGATAATATGCCTGATATATTGGTAAATATTGAAAACTCTTCGTTTATTGGAAACAAAGCTGTAAAAGGTGGCGCGCTTTATTTTGATAGAGTGTATGCTCAGGTTGAGGGTGTAGAAGAAAAGCCTATGCCTGCATCTCTTGAACTTCCTGATACAGAATCTGAAGATGTTGTAAACTCAACAAATTCGACATCATTTGTTCAGGCATCAGATGAGATAAAATATAATTTAACAATTAAAAATACAAGTTTTGTAAATAATATAGCAACATCTACTGATAGTGATACAGCTAAAGGTGGTGCAATTTATACAAATATGAATACTAAAATTTTAGCTGAAGGCCAAAATGTAGTATTTTCTAATAATAAAATCATTAGTAATGGTTCAGAACAGTTAAATGATATTCATCTTGTAAGTAATAGAACTTTTGCTGAAATTGTTGAAAACAATTACTATAGCGATGAAGGTCCTCAAGAACCTACAATTAATGAATACGATTATAATCCTGTTGTATTAAACTTACATACAGAAAATAACGGAACAATTTCATTAGACGGAACTATTGATGGTGAAGTTGTAAAAACTTCTTTAAAAATCTCTAAATATGGTGATTTATATGAAATGAAACAAGAATCACTCCCTGAAGAAAAATTTGCCTACAATCTCGATGTTACAGGCGATGGATCGGGTCGAGTAATTTTTGGTAATGCAGTTAAAAAAGCGAATATTTCAATTAGTGATACTTTTGTTCAGTTGGCTAAAGATACAAACTTTGATAATGATAATTTAACGCTAAATTCTGGTACATTATCAATGATTAACAACCAAGCAGGCGTATCGGCACTAAACAGCTTAACCGTCACAGGTGACACAAATGTATTAGTAGACGTTGATTTAGAAAATCAGACAATGGACAGGTTCACAGCTTCAGAATACGGCAGTCATAGCGGTAATTTGAATGTTGCAGGCATGAATTTGCTATCTGATGCTGTGAGCGATAATACAGAAATTTTGTTTGCCGAACAAGGTTTAAAAGATAACGTAACCTATGGCGGAGAAGAATTACCTCATAATGAATACCAAACAACACTTTATACACCAATTTATAAATATAACGTAGCTTATGATAATAGAGATGATGCAGGTTACTTTGTGTTTGCAAGACAAGCATCAAGCTCAGGTAATCAATCAGAAGTATTCAACCCAGCGGTATTAGGTTCATCAACATCTGCAACAGTAGGTGCAATTGGAACAATGAACCAAGCATTTAACTATGCATTCCAACACTCAGCAGACTATATGCATATTCCATATTTAGAACGTGTATCAATGAGAGATAGAAACAAATACGCACTATCAATCACAGGCGATGCAACAGATATGGGAAGATTCTCTCCATTATACCAACCAAGTGACGAGGGTTCATCAGTTTGGGTAAAACCTTATGCAACATTTGAAAACGTCCCACTTAAAAACGGTCCAAAAGTAAGCAATATTACATATGGTACATTAGTGGGCTTTGATAGTGAAATGCAATCTCTAAAACGTGGTTGGGATAGAGTATGGACAGGCTACATCGGATATAACGGCGCAAGTCAAAGATATTCAGGCATTGATTCTACCCAAAACGGTGGCTTAATCGGTGGAACAATGAC
>JAFUPZ010000035.1 GCA_017472545.1 bacterium
TTCGTCTTGCAATACCTGCATCGAATAAGGATCTACTACCAAAAATTTATCTTCACAAGTTATATAACATGGTAAAAACGGATGAAGCGCTCTAACAGTTCTTAACACATCTTCTGAAGTTTGAAATGTAAAATCTAACATTCTCTCATTTCCTGAAACATTAGGGAAATAAGATGCATATTTCTCAGCCTGTTTGATTGGTGTAATCATTTTATCGTTCAAATCTGTTATAAAATCTCTAACAAGCCTTCTAGCAACTCTTACAGATCTTTCCCTTAATTCTTTTGAAGTATCAGAGTCTAAAATCTCAACTTTTTCTTGAGATAAAATCGCCCCAGTATCATAACCCTCATCTACAAGATGCAAAGTTACACCTGACTCTTTTTCCCCGCGCAAAATAGTTTGCATATAAGGATTTGGACCTCTATACTTCGGCAACAAAGATGGATGAACATTAACGGTGCCAATTGTTGGGATATTGAACACATCTTTTTTTAGACGTTCTTTCCAAGTCCCTACCAAAACCAAATCAACATTTTGAGAAATCAGCAACTTTTTAAATTCAGGACTATTTGCACTACGCAACCTAATTTGATTAACACCCAACTCTTTTAACAAAGTAACCTCTGGAGCTGGATTAAAAGTATCCTTCAAAAACAATAATAACGGATTCTCACTTGTATGCTCATATCTAAACACAACAACAACTTCAGCACCAGCATCTCGTGCGCCAAGCACTAAATTTGCTAACATTAATCCCTTGCCCAAAATAACAACTCTCATAAAACGATTATAAAATAAAAAGTGTATCAAGTTCAAATTTGATACACTTTTTAAAATTTATTTATTTTTATTAACTAATTAAGCTTCAACTTCATCTGCTACAGCCAAAGCTGCTCTAACTTGAGCTTGAGTTGCTTTTAATTGTTCATAATTTTCAACAGCTCTGTCTGATCTAGCCGCATTATGATCAACTGTATGAATAAAGCTACCTAAAGCTAATGTTATTGGAGTCCATCCTAAAACAACTTTACCAAATTGTTTTAATGAAGATGGAACTTTTGCAACAGCTTCACTTAATTTATTAATAATTTTTGATTCTTTAACGAATTTATCAATCTTTAAACTTTTAGCTTTAGCAATTATATTTTTACCATATTTTGAAATTGCTTTTCCAGCTACAGCAGAACCTGCATAGAATCCTGCAATTGCTGCGCCGAATGATAATACAGTTGCTAAACCTGGATTATTGCGTTGGAATTTTTCAAAACCTTCACTATGTTTAGCCAAAGCATTTCTACCTGCATTTACAGCCTCTAAACCTACAAAAGCACTTGTCCAAACTGCAGCTTGTTTTGCAAAAGCTTTCAACATTGGAACTCTGCCGCCAGTAGCTACAGCTGCCGCCGCAAGACCTGCAAACATAGGAATTGACCAAAATAGAGCGTTTGAAATACGCCTATGTTTTTTTGTTTCAAGTTGTTGATCTGTGATTTCAACAGCCGCTTGTCTTAAACCTTTATCATCAATTACTGCAAACTCTTCAAGTATTGCACGTTGAAAATCTCTATTTCCGAAAGATTTCTGATTTACTGACAAATTAGAAACTGGATTTACTTGCATATAACACCTATTCCCTTTCACACTTTGATTATACACATATAAAAACGGAAAGTAAAATTTTTTGCTATACATATAACAAAAAGTCATAAATATTTACAATTTTCCTTATTTTTTATAGGATAGAGAAATGAGAAAATTTAAAATTCACACAATGGGCTGTAAATCAAATCAATTTGAAAGCTCTATCATAATCGAGAACTTGAAAAATCACGGACTTCAGGAAGTAAAAGACATAAATGACGCCGATATTTACATTCTGAACTCTTGTTCTGTAACGCATAAAAGCGACAATGAAGCTCTTTATCTACTCAGAGCAGCTAAACACAAAAACGCTGAATTAATAACAGTTCTAACAGGTTGCTTTGCGCAGATTGAAAAAGAAGCTCTACTAGAATACGATTTCATTGACTATGTAATTGGCAACGATGAAAAATTACAAATGTTTGACTATATAAATTCTGACAATAGATTTCACGCAAAAGATATTATGCAATTGGCAGAATTTAATAAAGTTGAACTCATCGACACTACAAAAACTAGAGCTAGTCTAAAAATTCAAGACGGCTGTGATAACCGCTGTACTTATTGTATTATTTGGAAAGCCCGCGGAAAAAGTAGAAGCGCTGATTCAAACTTTATTATCGAACAAATTAACAACTTCTCAAAACTAGGTTTCAAGGAAGTTGTATTAACAGGGATTCATATTGGTCAATGGGGCAAAGAATTCGGATTAACTATCTTAGATTTAATAAAAGAGATTGAAGAAAAAACTACAATAGAAAGATTTCGTCTAGGATCGCTAAACCCAACAGAGATTACAAACGAACTTCTTGAGTATCTAAAAAACTCAAAAAAATTCTGTCCTCATTTTCATCTTTCGCTACAATCAGCAAATGATAAAACTCTTCGTTCAATGAACAGATTCTACGAAACAGAATTTTACTTAAACCAAATTGACCAAATAAATAAAACATTTGATTTACCATTTTTAGGCAGCGATATTATCGCAGGCTTTGCAGGTGAAACCGAAGAAGATTTTGAAATCACAAGAAAAAATCTCGAAAAATCTGGACTAACTCAAATTCATACATTCCCTTATTCGAAGCGTAAAGGAACAATTGGAGAAAGTCTACCTGACCAAAACTCCGATGAGATAAAAAACAAAAGAGCAACAATTATAAAAGATATTTCAAAGAAAAAATATAATGAATTTATCTCTAAAAACTTAGGCAAAACACACGAAGTTTTAATCGAAAAAAGAAGAGATAAACATTCAGGAAATCTAAAAGGAGTTACCAGAAATTACCTAACCGTACAAATAAAATCCAACAAAGATGATATTTTTAATACTCTACAACAGGTAAAAATAACAAAATACGAAAATAATATCTTATACGGTGAAATCATATAAAAAAGAGGTTCAAGCATAAACTTGAACCTCTTTTAGTTATTTTATAAATTACATATCTTTTAAGAATGATTCGTAATTTCTTGCCAACAAGTGAGTTTTTACTTGGTTGATTAAATCAAGCGCAACCCCAACCATGATGATTAGAGATGTAGCACCAATACCTTGTAATGTCTCAATTTTCGTAAAGAAACTTGCTAAAGATGGAACCAATGCAATGATACCTAAACCTATAGCACCAATAAAAGTTGTTTTAGATAAAATCTTATCTAAAGCATCAGCTGTCGGTTTTCCAGGTTTGATACCAGGAATTGATGAACCATATTTTTTCAAGTTATCAGCAATATCTTTTGGTTGCATATTCGGCATAATTGAAGCATAGAAGAATGTCAATGCAATAATTAAACCAATGTATAAAACATAATATAACAACCCATCTGCACTCATATAGTTATTCAATTTAACAATGAAATTACTTAAAGCAACAGATTTAATATTTGCTTGACCTACCAACTGCAAAATAGTTGATGGGAACAACAAGATAGCAATCGCAAAGATGATTGGCATTACACCACCTGGGTTAAGTTTAAATGGAATGAATGAATTCATACCACCATAAACTTTGTTACCAATTTGTCTTTTTGGATTTACGATAATTACTTTTCTAACAGCTTCTTGCATAATAACAATGAATACCATTGCTGCAAAGAATATAGCTAACAATAAAAGTAATTTTAATTGCATAGCGCCATTAGTCTGAACCAATTTAGAAGTGTTCTTGATAATTGTTGGAATGTTAGTCAAAATACCACAGAAAATGATAAGTGAACCACCATTACCAATACCTCTTTCTGTAATCAATTCAGAAATCCACATTACAAGAACAGCACCTGCTGTTAATGCACATATTGAACTAGCATAAAATACGTAAGGGTTAACTGTAGAGATTACAGTACCTGGTAGATGATGCAAGTACAACATGAAAATAAATGATTGGAAAATAGCCAATATAACAGTGAATACTCTTGTATATTGGGACAATTTTCTTCTGCCTGCTTCTCCCTCTTCTTTTTGTAATTTTTCCAATGCTGGAATAACTACAGAAACGAGTTGAACAATAATTGAAGATGTAATGAATGGGCCAATACCTAGAGCAAGAATAGAAACATCACTCAAAGCACCGCCAGAGAACAAATCCAAGAATCCAACAATATTATTTCCACTTGCAATGTTTTTGAAAACTTCGTTATTAATACCATACAAAGGCATCAATACACCAAATCTCCAAACAGCAATCATTGCAAAAGTGAAAAGAATTTTTTGTTTCAATCCGGAAGCGTTCCACATTGACATCAAATCTTCAGTTGTAGGCATTTTAACACTTTGTTGTGCCATTATACTAACTCAACCTTTCCGCCAGCAGCTTCAATTTTTTCTTTTGCAGATGGTGTAACATAAGCAGCTTTAACAGTAATAGCTGATTTAACTTCGCCATTACCTAAAACTCTTAAACCTACACAAGATGGGTGGATTGTAAGAACTTCTTTTAATGCTTCAAAAGAAACTTCTTTCAAACCAAGATCATCAAGTCTACCAACATTGATTTGAGCATAGTTAAGTTTAGAATAAACTTGGAAGCCTTTCAATTTTGGTAATCTTCTATATGCTGGCATTTGACCGCCTTCAAAACCTCTTTTGCTGGAGTTGCCTGATCTTTGACCTTCACCGTTATGACCACGGCAAGAAGTTTTACCATGTCCTGATGAACGTCCGCGTCCTACTCTTTTAGATTTAGATGTAGAACCTTGAGCAGGTCTTAAATCTTCTAATGTAATATTTGACATATTATTTTCCTTCTTTCTTTATATTTTATTTTATATAGATACTTTCTTGTGGGCTACTATTTAACAACTTCTAACAAATGAGAAACTTTGTTAACCATACCCATAATTGTAGCTGATTCATAGTGTTCTACTACTTGGTCTTTTTTAGTTAAACCAAGACCTTTAACAACGTTACGTTGTTTTTCTGAACAGCCGATTAAACTTTTAACAAGTTTAATTTTAATTGTGTTTGATTTTTTATCTGCCATGATTTTATTTCCTTATAATTTAAATTTTTACTCGTACTAGTTTAAAAGTTCAGCCATTGTTAAGCCACGTTTTTTAGCAACTTCGCTGAAAGGTTTAAGAGCTTTTAGAGCTTCGATAGTAGCACTAGCAGCATTTAGAGGTGATTTTGAACCTAAAGATTTTGAAAGAA
>JAFUPZ010000036.1 GCA_017472545.1 bacterium
AACAGTTGAAGATATGGACAAGAAGTTAGGAGCAAACGCAAAAGCGGCTAAACTTCTTGCTACTGCTAAATCTGAAGAAGAGTTCAAGGTAAGATATAAGCAAGTTTTCGGTATAGAATTTGATAAAAATAAAATTGCAGCAAGAGATGTAGCTTTGGGTAAATATCAACAAGCAAATGCTATGGATGCAACAATTAAGGTTACTGATGGTATTTTAGCAAATTCAGATTCTAAAGATTATGCAAAATTAAGAGCTGAAATTAAAGAAAAATTCCAAATCAATGATGAAATAGCAGATACAATTATTGCAAATTATGGTGCAGTTACTGGTAAAGAGGTTAAAACAGAAGCTGACAAGCGTGAAATGTTATTACATTTCTTGAAAGAAACTAAATCAGCTTCCCAATCAGAATATCAAACTCTAACTAATGGTAAAACATTAGAACAAATGGGCAAAGACTTAGAGTTGTTGCATAAGAGTGCATTTGGAACAAGTGATATTGCAAAAGACGTTGCTCAGTTCAATGAAAATATGGTTGTAACTGAAATGGTTGCAGAAAGTGTATTTGAAGTTGCTGGTACAATTGCATTACAATTCGTTCCAGGTTTGGGTCAAATGGCGGCTGCAAAATTAGCAGTAAGTGCGGCTAAGTGGGGTACAAAAGCTGTTAAAGTTGCTAATGCTGCAGCAAAAGCAGAAAAAGCATTTGCTGCTGTTACAAAATTCCAACAAGGTGCAGGCATGACTTCTAAAATTGCTTCAAAAGCCGCAAAAGTTGGTTCTTCAATGGCAACAACAGGTATTGCAACAGCAACTGTTGGTTTAACAAATGGTGATGATGCAAAAGCTGTAATGAAAAAGACATTAATGAATATGTCATTTGCTGGTGTCGGTGTTGGTGCAAATGAATTAGCTCCAAAATTGATGAGTGCGTTTGGAATTAATAAAGCTATTGCAAATGAACTTGCAGAAGAAATCATCAACGCTGCTGGTTCTTATGGAATCACAAAAATTGCGGGTGATGATTACGGTTCATCAGATGCGTTTATTGATTTGGCAACAGGCATGGCTCTTGCAAGATTAGGTCATATCAAAGGTGGTGCACCAGATATTAGCGCTCCAAAACCAGCTAGTACAAAACCTCAAATAGACGTTGAAGCAAAACCACAAATTGAAGTTAAACCTCAAGTTGAAGCTGATGTTCAAACAAAACCTGCAGAAGTTTCAACTACAAAATTAGAAACAGAAATTCCAGCTCCAAAACCTGAATCTGAAGTAACAACAGAATCTGCGGTAAAACCAAATGTTTCCGAAGAAACAACTATGGATAAATTCCTAGCAAAAGACGTTTCTGAAATGTCTGAGGCTGAAATGCAAGCATTAGATGATGAAATCAATGACATTATGGATAAAGCTTACGATGGTCAGTTAGAAAATCCAGCCGAAACTTTGGATAAATTGGAACAAGTTCTTGTTAAAATGGAAGATGATATAAATCTACCAATGGTAAATATTCTACGTAAAAAATTAGGACTTGAAACAAAAACTGTTGAAATCCCAACAAAAGCATCAGTAGATGTTCAAAAAGCCGAAGTTAAAGAAGGTTTTAATGTTGAATCTGTAATGAAATCTAAGGATTCTCCAGAAATTCGTCAATTAAAAACAGAATTATACGAACAAATTAAAAATCATGACTTGTCTGATGATGAGATAAAAGCTATCCTAACAAAAGTAAATGCAGATAATGCTGATTTAGCGAAGAAAATTTGTAATGATCCTGAAATTTCATCTGAAAAGGCTGAGCTAATTTTGGATTGGGCTGAAGATTATAATTTAGGATTTGTAGAAAAACTTTATTTTGACAAATCAATTTCCTATGATGTTGCAGAAGGTATCTTAATGAGAACCCCAGATTATAGAGTGCCTCTAGCTGAACAAATGTTGGCAGATCCAAATATACCTAATGATGAATTATGGCATCATTTAGGTTGCTTGGGAGATAAAGAAAGCGCCAAGTTAGCCTCTTCAATATATATGGATAATAGATTTTCAACAGAAGAAAAATTGACATTGATTACTGGTGTAAATAAATATAACGTGTCTTATGCAGAGGATATTATTTATAATAGGAATGTAAGTCCTCAAGATGCAAAAAATCTTTTATGTGGAGTAAGCAGATACAATGCATCTTTTGCAAAACAAATTATTGATAGTCCAGATTTTACTCCAGAGCAAGTTTCATCTTTGCTTCAGAGTGTAAACGTTGATAATGCTAAATATGCTCAAGATATTATTTTAAATAGAGGCTATTCCGCAGAACAAGCTACAAGATTTTTGAGTAGTGTACATATTGAGAATAGTGTCCTAGCTGCAAAAATTGCTAACAATCCTGATTTCAAAATAGAAGATGCAACAAGGTTGCTACGTAGTTATGATTTTAGAACAAGAAAGGCAATCGAAGATTTATATGCAAATTATAAAAATTTAGGTATTCTACCAAATCAAATAAGAGACGTTGCAGTGGGTGCAATTACTGTTGATAGGTTACAAAAATTGAATAGTATTTTAGATATTGATACGGTATCAAAATTACAGACTAACGATTACAGATTATTTGATGCATTTGAACCTTTTATGGGCAAAAATAATATTTGCGAATTAACTAAAACAGAGAAAAGAGCGTTGTTACTTGCTCTATTGAAAAGTAAAAATGCTATTCAAGATAATAATTTAACAAATATCATAAAACTTCTTCCGTCTGACGATTTGGGATATGAAAAACTTGTGAAAGGTGTTACACAAAGTTTATCATTAGACTTCAATCCATTGTCAGCAGCTAGAGCGCAAGCGTTTGATGCTAATTTGAACGATATGGCAACTTCATTAAAAACAATGGATTTGTCAGGTTTGAGAAAAATTGAGTTAACAATGCCTCATGAAGAATTTGTGTCAAGAGTCCAAAATATGATGAAAGATTTATCTCCAATTGAACAAGCTAAAGTTCAAGATTACTTTGGTTTCAGAATTGAAGATGGTAAATTGGGTGGTTATCCAAACACAAGAGCTAAAGATTTAGCAAGTTTGGATATTACTGATGCTAAAACTATTCAAGTAATTGAAAATATGAAGTCAACAGTTGATGAATATACAAATTCTAACTTTGTCACAACTAATGACATTCCTGAATTGAATAAAATGTTAAAAACTTTATCTGCTGATATGCCAGAAATATTTAATCAAATAGATAATTCAGCAAACTCAGTTAAGATGATTAAATCAATGCAAAAAATTGTTCAAAATCCTGCGTTTGATAGTTTATCGCCAAGTGATCAAAAAACATTAATGTTAGCTACCTTATTACATAATACTGATAAAATGTCAGGTTCAGCATCAGAAGCTGCATTTGATGCATATTTCATTGCAAAAAAATTCAATATCTCAGATGCAGAAGCTCAAAAAGTATATAAAATAGTTGAAGCTTCAGACGCAATTGATGCATATATGTCAACTAAAAAAGGTTTAACTTCAAATTTATTTGGAAGGACAGAACGACGAGAGTTTATTGATGGTATGGCATTTAGATTAAAAGAAGGTAATACTTTTGATCTTGCGCAGATGTTGTATTCAACAAAAGAAAAAGATGGTTTAACAAGATATTTAGATAAAGCAATAAAATCAAGAGTAGACGATATGAAAGCTACTGATTTTGTGCTTCCACAGACTACTGCAGAAACCTATATGGCACATGCTAAAAAACAAACTGTTGTTCGTGACGGAGTTGAATATAATATCAACGTTGTAAATTCTGAAGATATTGAAAACTTCTACGCATTTATTCATACTCCAGAAGCAGGTTATACAACTGGAGGCTCAAGAGCTGCAAACTTTGCAAACTTTGAAATATTTAAAGATTTTGCAGATGATAAAGTAATTTGTACAAGTTATGTTACTAATGGAAAAGCTGCGTTAGTTAAAGAATTCCATCATGGATTTATTTTTGACGTAGCAAATGATCACCAATATGTTGGTTATGGTAATGATATTTTCTCACTAAGTAAAAATACCACTAACATGTTAAACGAATATTATATTGATCAAGGATTACAAGCTGCCCAACATAAAGGTGAAAAACGCCGTCATAGAACTATGATTTCTGATAATTTGAAATCAAATTTAACAGGTACAGATTATAAAGCTTTAGCGACAGATTTCACGACTAAAAAACAGGCAATTATAGATAAATATGAAGTTGAAATACGTAGCTTAGAATCTAAGCGTAAACTTCTTATCCAAGAAAAAATGGGTAAAGGTTCTATTACTCAAGCTCAATATCAACAGTTAAAAGAATTGCCAGAAATGAAACAGCTTGAAGATGATATTCTAAAACTAAGAAGAACACAAAATGCAGAAATTGAGGCGTTACCTGAATTTAAACAAATGAAAGAAATTGATAAAGCATATGTAGAGCGTATGGATAATATCAAAAAACAATTAGGTACTAAAACAATGACTGTTGAAAATTTAGAACAAATTGATCCTGAGTTTGCAAAAGCATACAAAGCTTTACTAGAAGCTGGTTATAACGAAGAGGGTAACTTCTTGATGAATGGTTTCTCTCACAACGAAGTTCTTGTAAGTAACCCTAAAATTACTGCACTTTATACCGATGATATTAACACTATACCTGAAGAATATTTGAGAAAAGCAATGGAAGAAAATATCCCAATTGTTATAATTAAGTGTGAATAATATTGAAAAAACTTCTAAATCCTTAATTTTTCATTAACATTTATTATTAATATTAATATTTATGTTACACTTTGTGTAATAAGATAAACTTGGAGAGGTATATTAATAATGATAAAAATGCTATTGAAGCTTTTGGGGGATCCTAACGAGAAGAAAGTTAAAGCAATTATGGGGATTGTTGAGCATATTAATGCTTTAGAGCCTGAATTTGCTGCGATGAGTGATGAACAATTAAAGGCAAAAACCCAAGAGTTCAAAGATATATTGGCAAAACGTCCAACTTCCAAAAATTTCAAAGAAGATTTGAAGTTAGAAAAAGAAACTTTGGACAAGATTTTACCTGAAGCATTTGCGACTGTTAGAGAAGCGGGTAAACGTGTTTTGAATATGCGTCACTTTGATGTTCAGTTGATAGGTGGTTATTTCTTACATAATGGTCACATTGCAGAGATGAGAACTGGTGAAGGTAAAACTCTTGTTGCTACTTTACCAGCATACTTAAACGCATTGACAGGAAAAGGGGTTCACGTTGTTACGGTGAACGATTACTTGGCAAAACGTGATAGTGAATGGATGGGTAAAATCTACAAGTTCTTAGGTCTAACTGTTGGTGTTGTTCTATCTAATGGAGAAGGTGCAAGAGATTTTGATGTTAAGCGTGATGCTTACAGATGCGATATTACTTATGGTACAAATAACGAATTTGGTTTTGATTATTTGAGAGATAATATGGCAGGTGGAATGGAAATGCTTGTACAAAGACCATTCAACTATGCAATTATCGACGAAGTTGACAGTATTTTGATTGACGAAGCAAGAACACCGTTGATTATTAGTGGACGATTGGCGCAATCTGCAGAAACTTATCAGATGATGGCAAGAGTTGCTCCTCAATTAGAAAAAGATACAGATTATACTGTTGATGAAAAGAATAAAAACGTTATTTTAACAGAGGAAGGTATTGATAGAGCCCAAGAATTGATTGGGGTACAAGACTTATTCGATATTCAAACTCAATATGCTCATCATTTATTACAAGCTTTAAAAGCAAAAGAATTATTTGTAAAAGATACTGATTATGTTGTAAGAGATGGCGAAGTTATGATTGTTGACGAGTTTACTGGACGTTTGATGGAAGGTAGACGTTGGTCAGATGGTTTGCACCAAGCTGTTGAAGCTAAAGAAGGGGTTCAAATTCAGGATGAAACACAAACTTTAGCAAGTATCACATACCAAAACTTATTCAGATTGTACCCAAAACTTTCAGGTATGACAGGTACAGCTATGACTGAAGAAGCTGAGTTTGGTAAAATTTATAATTTAGAAGTTACAGCTATTCCAACTAATAAACCTGACATTAGGGTTAATCATGCTGATGTAATTTACAAATCAGAAGTTCAAAAATATTTAGCTGTAGTTGATGATATTATTGCTCAACACAAACTAGGTAGACCTGTTTTGGTTGGTACAATCAGTATTGAAAAATCAGAATATGTTTCAGCATTATTGAAACAACGCGGAATCAGACACAATGTATTGAACGCAAAACATCACGAAAAAGAAGCTTATATTATTGCTCAAGCTGGACGTTTGGGAGCAGTTACAATTGCAACTAACATGGCTGGTCGTGATACAGACATTTTGTTAGGTGGTAATGCTGAGTACTTGGCGAAAGCAGAGTTGGATGAACAAGGAATTACAGAAGAGCATCCTGAATATGAAAGATTAAAAGAAGAAGCATTAGCAAAAGCAAGAAGTACAACAGAATATGAACACGAAAAAGTTGTAGCAGTTGGAGGTTTGCACGTAATTGGTACAGAACGTCATGAATCACGTCGTATTGATAACCAATTGAGAGGTCGTGCAGCACGTCAAGGTGACCCTGGTTCAACAAGATTTTTCTTGTCATTAGAAGACAACTTGATGAGAATATTCGGCGGTGAAAAAATTACTCAACTGATGACAATGTTAAATGTTCCTGAAAATATGGCAATCGATTCACCAATGATTACAACAAGAATTGAATCTGCTCAGAAAAAAGTTGAAACTTTCCACTTTGATATGAGAAAATCTGTTCTTGAATACGATGATGTTATGAATATTCAACGTGAAAAATTCTACCGTCAAAGACGAAAAGTTCTTGCTGGTGAAGGATTGCAGGATGATATTTATTACATGATTGAGCGCGAAATTGATAGACTTATGAAAAGTTATATAGCGCCTGAACAAAAAATTGAAGAATATGTGTATGAAGATTTAGAGGCAATGATAAGAGAACTACACTCAATTGTACCTCAATTATCAAGTTTCGAGGTTTCAGATATTCAAAACATGCGCTTTATGCCAATGTTTAACAAGATTAAAGATTTTGTAGTTGAAGCATATAGAGCGCACGAAATTGAAATCATCAATTTCTATAACCAAGTAATTCAAGATTATGGTGCAGACTATGATTTACAACAACCATTTGCATCTAATAATGTTGTTAGACAGTTGGAAAAAGATGTATTGTTAAAAGTTGTAGATAGCAAATGGATTGATCATTTGCACAATATTGATATGCTACGTGATGGTATTGGTTTGCGTGCTTATGGACAAAAAGATCCACTTATTGAATACAAAAAAGAAGCTTATGACTTATTCAATAGAATGATGTACGAAATTCAAAGCGATACCGTAAAACACTTGTTCAGAACAAGATTCGGTATTCAAGTTATGAATACTAATGATGGAGCTGAGTAAGATTATTGATTAGAATTTAAAAAATCTGCGGATGATATTTTTCAATTTCATGAACATTTTAGTTTGATTAGATTTTTTAATAAGCTTATCGGTATCAAGAGTTTTATTTATTGTAGAGATAAACTGCGGAGTCTGTTTATCTCTATTGCTTATGTTAAGTTGAATATCTGTTGGAATTGTGTCAATTAAATCAAATAAATAAACTCTACCGTTACAATCAAGAACGAGTTCTCCACCATAATGATTGATTGCATTAGTAGGATCTTTCAAATTTTCAAGATGATTATTTTTAATAAAATTAAAATCTTCAGTAAAATTTTTTACAATTGATTTAAGTCTACCGAGAGGGAAAAGTCTTTTTTCTGCAATTTCAGAAGTTTTTTCATCAAAAAGTTGGAGATATTTTTTTATTTCTTCTGATGGCATGTTGCTAGAAATATATTTTTCTTCTAATTTTTCTCTAATTTCTTTTATTAATTGTCTATGCGCGTCAACCTTGAAATTAGGGTCACAATCAAAGTCGTTTGGCAATGCTCTATTTAATATCCTAAATAAACTTTTATCAAATAATGGAGTGAATGTATAGAAAACGTTTGCCATTCTTTCGGTATAAAGATTTCTAAAAATTTGAGCTTTTGCAGGATTAGATTTAATATATTCAATATATTTAGCATTCAATTTATGAAAAGGATTAAGAGAAATATTAAATCCACAGAATTCATTTTCATTAGATAACATGTATTGGACATATTTTTCTGCACGCTGTTGCATTTTTGTTGATTTAGGGTTCCAACCTGCAGTATCGAATAAAACTTTTTTATCCATGCTTGTATATATTTCATGCACAATTTCCGTCATGTCGTATTCGATATTATCTTTATTTTTCAAAATAATTTCCATGCTATCAGAATCTAGAAATGGGGCTAAGATTTTTTTTGTTTGTATCGGAAGTGGTGATAAGCCTAATCGTTGATTAAGTGTTTTAAAACCTTTGGTAATGGAAGACAAGTCTTCCCATGTGAAGGCACTAATTTGTTCGGCATTTTTACTGATTTGTGTAGGTTTAGCATCTACATAGCAGTGTATACATCCATTAGAACAACCTCTTGAAGTGGTAATCATTCCTAAATGTTTGTAAAGAAGATAGATTTGTCTGATATTAACTCCCTCAAATACGTCAATTCCGTACTGAATCCCTTCTAATTTTTTCAGATTCCAATTATTCAAATCCCAAATTTCACCACTTTTTTTTAGTTCATCTGCGTATAATTGAGCTTTTTTATATTGTTGTAATTTATGACTAGGTACAAATTCTTGAGAATTTGCAGCAAAACTAGGTCTAAAGTTAGAACTTTTTTTATTATTAATACATGTACAGTTAATATTATTAATAGTAATATCCATGTTTTTTATAAAGCATGTGAAAAAATTTTTTGTTATTTTGTTCAAATTTTTTATTTGCATCAATGCTTTGATGTTCCAAACCTCAGTAAATATAGGTGTTTCAGAGGTTTGTAATCGATTTAAAAAATTTTTCAAAAAAATGCAAAAAAACACTTGATTTTTATTTTTTTTTGTTTTACACTGAAAAACGTGCACATTGCACATCGAATTTTGAAAATATAAATAGCAAAATTTTTAAAATTTATCAAAAAAACTACTTGACAATAAAAATTGAAGTAGTAAGATGAGGGAACCGGAATAAAAATAGCCGGTCTGATAATGCCCCGATAGCGAGTCAACTGTGATATGTGTTGAGTGTAGCGTTGGCGGCGAACAACAAAAAGACTGAACATTGAAAACAGAATAGCTGAAAACGAGTGTGAACAATAGCAATATTGTGAAACAGAAAAAACTTGTTAATTTCGAAAAATGATTCACGAGTGCGAGCAGAAGATGGAAGCGAAAGCGAAACTGTTTAATGCGAGCACGACGGACAAAAGAACGAAACGCGAACAAAGTTAGCGTTAAAAAACGAAGTCGAGCGGATTATTTGGTTAGCCCCAAATAATCGATGGACATAAACTTTCTGACAATGG
>JAFUPZ010000037.1 GCA_017472545.1 bacterium
AGCCCAGCTTGCCGGTTTTATAAGGCCCTTATGCAAGACGCAGTACGTTGATGCAAAGTAGACGTATCAAGACAACTTTGTGGGGTTTAGAGTTTCCCTTAAATAAAACCTAGGACTAACTTGTCGGGTATTGATTCTTTCCTGAGTTAGTCGAGAAAATAAGAAACTACACACGTAGATATTTATTTTGATCCATTTTGGACGTGGGTTCGACTCCCACCGTCTCCACCAATAAAAAAGGCCTGCTTTGTGCAGGTTTTTTTATTGACTTTTTTTAGAAAAAACTTAAATTATACATGGCATAAATCATACGAAAGAATGACTACTTTCAGGGTGAAATATGTTACAAATAAAATGGTAAGAACTAGATATTGGGCAGGTAGTAAAATAAAATGGGACTTAGTCTAAATAACATATATCAACGACCTTATGTTAGACAAGAAAACCGTAATCCTATCAAAAAAAGAGAGGAGGACGAAAAGTCTGCTGCAAACGCCCAACGAGAACAAGAGTCTGGTCAAAATTCAAAAAGCAAAGGGCTTCAATACGTTGATCAACAAAAACCAAATTACACCCCAGCTTATGAACAAAAATTTGCAATGCCTGCTGCGCACGCATATTCAGGTGTAAACGTTAACGCACGACCACAAATTCAACAACAAATCGCGCCTCAAGCACCTGCTCAAGAAAAAGCTTATACCCCAATTGATAATAGAATAAATATTGCCCAAATTCTAAAAGATTTTAAAAATACATCACTAGCAATTGGTACTCCTGATGATTTGAGTGAAATCGTAGATGGCTATTTGGCAGTTGTTCAAAAACAAGTTCAAAAAACTAACGCTGACCCTAAACTTGTTAAATCAACCCTTAAAACTGCGGCATCAGTTCTTGATAAACACATCTCAGAAACATTAGGTAAGGATTCTAAAGTTGTAGAAAACTGGGTTGAAACTTTATTCTTACAAAATATCGACCTTAAATACAATGAAGAAGATATTAACGAAAGATTTTTAGTAAAATTCCCTGACGGAACAACTAGCCAAACTAAACGTCAAGAAGAATTAAAAGAAACTGCCCAAGTTGAAGAAATCCCACAACAAGCAACAGAAGAAAATTCTAACGTGATTCCAATTTCTGTAGCTGGACAAACAACTTCAACAAAAATTCCACAAGATAAACAATTAAAAAGTTTATTCATTCAAGCAAAAAAATATGCTTATGCAAAAGATCCTGAAAATGCAATAAAATCTTTTGAACAAGCATTAAACAGAGCATTGGAAATTGATGATACTGAAACTTCAGGCAAAATTTATTATGAAGTTGGCAAAATCTATGACGATCACGATTATATTGCCCAAGCCCTAAAAAGTTATCATCAATCATTACAACTTTCTACAGACGAAAATGTAAAAACAAAAGCACATTACTCAATGGCACAAATTTATGATGATATAAACCAAATTACGCCTGCAATCGATCATTATTTCAGTACAGTTTCTCATGCCGGTGAAGCTGAAAACCTTCCTGCTCAATCAGCTTCTTTGACAAAACTTGGAAACATTTATACAGATATGTATGAAAAATATGCTTTTGATTATTACGAAGTTGCAGAAAATTTAGCAAACGAAACTGATAATTTGAATCTTAAAGGTTTTGTCGCATCAAACACAGGCAAAGCTTATATGAGATTTGATGAACCAGAAAAAGCGTTAAAATCATACTCTCAAGCTGTAAAAAATTACACAGATGCAGAAACTCCATTAAAAGCTGCTCAAAATTACCTTGCAGCAGCAGATATTATGGTTGAATTCAACAATATTGGCAAAGCTCACAACCTTTTAGTCAAAGCTCAATCTTTTGCTCGTCAAACAGAAAACGTAAATTTGATGAATGAAATTAACACAAAAATTAGACAACTTGAGTCTTTAGACGTTAAATAATTAGGGCTAAATTGTACAATATTCATGTTTATTATACAATTAGGTTATGAATTTAGATAGCCAAATTGATAGCTTTTTATCGCCTATTGCGAATAAAATTTCAGGAATCATTTTTTCACACGTAATGATAAATGGTGTCAAAGTAGAATTTTTAATTGTACTTTTAATGATTGCTGCGCTATATTTCACCTTCAGAACAAGATTTATCGGGTTGTGGGGATTTAAACACGCAATTGATTTAATCACAAAAAGATATAAACATACCGATACTATCGTCAAAAAGAAACAAGGTGAAGTGTCTTCATTCCAAGCTTTGACCGCAACTATTTCAGCTTCAGCAGGTATGGGAAATGTTGTAGGCTCAGCCTTAGCCGTTTCTGTTGGTGGACCAGGAGTAATTTTCTGGATGATTATTGCCGGAATATTTTCAATGGCGTTAAAATTTGCAGAAGTCTTATTAGGTATAAAATTCAGGCAAATCAATAAAGACGGTTCTTCATCAGGTGGTCCAATGTATTACATCATCAATGGATTACGTGCACCTTGGATAAAACCTTACACACCATATTTAGCAAAAATTTATGCTGTATGTTGTGTATTTGCAATGATTGGTGGCTGGAATTTATTCCAAATTAATGCAATCACAACACAAATATCAAATGTCACAGGATTATTTACAGGTTGCCGTTGGATATTTGGTCTAATTGTTGCAATTATAACTTATGTTACAGTAATTGGCGGAATAAAATCTATCGGAAAATTCACATCAAAAGTTACACCAGTTATGTGTACTTTGTATGTTTTTTCAGCTTTTATAATTTGTTTATTAAACATTCACCACGTACCAGAAACTATTTGCTTAATTATTAAAGAAGCATTTAAACCTCAAGCTATAGTCGGTGGAGGATTATTCGGTTGTATGCTATGGGGATTTAGACGTGCAATGTTTGCCAATGAAGCAGGCTTAGGGACTGCTCCAATTGCATTTTCAGCGGTTAAAACAAGTAAACCTGTAGCACAAGCTTTTATTGCAATGTTACAGCCTTTTGTTGATACTGTAATTGTTGGTGCTGCAACTGCTTTTATTATCGTTGTTACAGGTGCATACTTAAATACAAATGGCATCGAAGGTATTGAATTAACTTCAAAAGCTTTCGCAACAGTTTGCCCATTCTTTCCAATATTATTAACATTTATGGCAAGCTGTTTTGTACTATCTACAATGCTTTGTGGTTCATATTACGGTACAAAAAGTTGGACTTTCTTGTTTGGAGAATCTAAAGCGACAACAAGAACTTTCCAAATTATTTATTGTTTATTTATCATAATCGGTTCAGCAATGAATTTGAAAAGTGTTGTTGATTTATCAGATGCATTCACTTTATTTTTAGCTGTTCCAAATTTGATTGCAGTATTTTTATTATCTGATATAATAATAAAAGAATTAAAAAGATATTGTAGAAAATACAATATCGGATTTTTTAAAGAACAATAAAGACTACATAAGAGGAGAGATTATAAATGATTAAAAAAGGCTGTTTGGATATTGTTCAAGCAAAATGCGAAAATTGTACAGATTGCATCTTGGCAAAAACACGTAAAAATGTTGTATTTTCAGATGGTAACCCTGAAACTGCAAGAATTGTATTAATCGGTGAAGCTCCTGGAGAAACAGAAGATGAAACAGGAAAACCATTTGTTGGCAGAGCTGGCAAACTATTAAACCAATTCTTAGAAGAAGCTGGAATTTCAAGAGAAAACGATTTGTACATAATCAACACTGTTAAATGCAGACCACCTGAAAACAGAGTTCCAACCGATGTTGAAAAAGCATTATGCGAAAGATACCTAACTGCACAAATCGATATTATGAACCCACAAGCAATTATTTTCTGTGGTGCAACTTCACTAAGATCATTCTGGGAAGATAAAAAAGTTCAAATTTCAAAGGTTCGCGGAAACTGGTTCACAGTAACTGTTAACGGAAAAGAATACCGCGCAATGGCTATTTTCCACCCATCATACTTGTTGAGAAATCACTCAATGGAAGAAGGGTCACCAAGAAGATTAATGCAGCACGATTTGTCTGTTATTAAATCAGAAATTCTAGGTGATAGACAGGTGTGTTCCTCCAACCCTTTCAATAAGGAATTGGCTTTGGTCTAGTCAAAAAATAAAATTTATATCTTATTCAAGACAAAAAAATACGGCTAATATCTAGCCGTATTTTTTATGAATATTAATTATAAGTCTGCCTCTTCCATTGTGTACATTGTATATTGCACAGTTGCAGGAATTTTACCATCTCCGCCTTTTACAAACAAAAGTGGGAACAAGAAAAACCAACCAACATGAGCCCAATATCTACCTTCACCTTTATCACTAACAGTTCCGCTAAGTGGAATAGAATCATCACCATTAGTAACTAGTTGAAAATTTGTTAATTCAATTTCTCCAGGAATACCTAAAATAAAATTGTTTTTTAATTTTGCAACTTGAGCCGTTACTTTAGTACCTTGCTTAATAAGAGTTTCTCCTTTTATCTTTACAGGTTGAGCAACCTCAAGTATAACAGTTTCACCTTGTTTTAAATCATCTGCATCAAGTTCCTGCACGGGTCTTACTGGAATAGCTTTACCTTCTGGTAAAATTACTGCAGAAGCTTGCAAACAAACAAAATAAAGACTTAATACTAAACTGATAAATTTTTTCATATTCTTACCTCCAACAACACAATTATATAATTATCTTTTTAATAATCTATCTAGCCAAGTGGCTATAAATTTATTATTCAAACATATGTTCATATGTATGAACTATTTTATTGACAAAAAGATGTAATATCAACATAAAGTTCACAAGTATGAATATATGTAAATTATGACTAATAAAGAATTTAACAAATTAATTTGTCAAAGAATTTTATCGTTACGCAAAGAACGAAAAATGACATTGGAGCAATTAGCATACCAAAGTGGAATTTCAAAAGGTGGCTTGAGTGAAATCGAAAGAAATATGAAAGAACCTCGAGCATATACCATTTTAAAAATTTGTTCTGGACTTGGGATTAATATGAATGAATTTTTCGCATTTAAAGAATTAGACGAGTTTGCAAACAAAATCTAAAAATAAAAAGGGCGCTGAAATATATCAGCAACCCAGAAAGATTGATTATGATGGATGATTCGATTTTATTTTCCCCTAAAGTTTTTTATTTTCCCCAAATTATTTTTAATTAGTTTTGTAAGACTAAGAAATTCCCCGTTAGTGCATCCCTTAATTATCCCTTACATATATATAAACAATTTTTGTTATAAAAAATTGCCATAAAGCGTATATATTCGCTTAATATTACTTAACAATTACTGGAACTTGCTCTGCACTTACGGCTTTCACAAGTGCGTTAAATAGGAATGGATGAACTTCCCCTCTTTGAACATCACCATAAATTACCATAAGAGCTTTTTTAGAATCATAAGCATCTTTATAAACACGTTTTTCAGTTAGAGCAGAATATTTATCTGCAATATTTAGAATTTGCAAGTTAATATCTGGTACAAAATTTTTACCAGTTTCTGTTTTCAAATAATTATCATGATGATAACGAACCATATTCAATACACTATCATTTAGACCAGAATTTTTAAGCAAGTAGTATCCCAATTCTGTATGCAAATCCATAATTTTATGTTCATCATCAGTCAATCTACCGTTTTTGTTAAGAATTTCAGCAGGAATAAGCACTTTACCAAAATCGTGCAACAATGCGCCATCTTTAAGATCTCTTATATTCACTTGTTGCTTCAAGGCAGGGGGCAAATAGTTCGCGATAGCAACTGCAACATCTTGGGTATCTTTGCAGTGACCATTTTGTAATGCGTGAAGTTCTGCCATATTCAAGTTGCCTGAAATTTTATTCTCACTCAAAATCTTTTTAACCTCAGGACTTGTAGCAATCATATTTTTAATTTCTACTTCATTGAATAATCTTGCAGGAGAATTGATTTGAAAACTATCTGTTTGAGAGTTTCCGAAAGTTACCCTACTACCGTAACTGTTAATATTTATTTTTGGAGTCGAGCCTACCCTGAAATTGTATAGACTACTTAAATCTATTCCCATCAGATTTCCACACTAAAAAATACTACTACTTACCTTACTCTTATATAAAGTATTTTTTTCTAAATTTATTGCCTCTTTTATTAAATATTTTGTAATGAAAGTTAATACAGAAAAATTCATGTGATAAAATCTAGTTATATGAAAGAAATCAAAAAAGTTCTAATATGCGGAATTGGTGCAATAGGTTCAATTTTCGCCCATAAAATCAGCAAGTTCGACAACGAAAATTTAAGAATCCTTGTCGACGAAAAAAGATTTGAATCTTATACAAAAAACCCTAAAGTTTTTAATGGTGAACAATTAAATCTAAATTATGTACTACCAAGTGAAAAAAATTTTAAAGCAGATTTAATTTTAATTGCAACAAAGTTCAACACGCTTGATGAAGTTGTTAAAAATATCGAAAACTTTGTTGATAAAGATACCATTATAATGTCCTTGCTAAACGGAATTTCTAGCGAAGAAATACTTGCGCAAAAATACGATTGGACAAATATTCCATTAGCATATTTTCTTGGACATAGTGAACTTGATGAAAACAACCACATCATATACGACGGAAAAGGAATTGTTGTTTTTGGGGCAAAAGAAAATCACACAAACCCAAATATCATTGAATGTATCAAAAAGTATTTTACAGACGCAAATATTTCTCATAGAATTCCAGAGGATATGATTTATTCATACTGGCTAAAATTTTTGCTTAACGTGAGCACAAACCAACCTTCTGCCATATTGAACTTAACATTTGGTCAAATGACTTCAAATAAAAGTTTTATGAAAATGCTTGAAAGTATAATGAAAGAAGTTCAAGCAATCGCAAAAGCCGAAGGGGTTAAAAATACCGAAAATATGATACCTGAGGCATTACAAGCTTTGCATACCCTCATTCCAGAAGGTAAAACTTCGACCCTTCAAGATGTCGAGGCAAAAAGAATTACCGAAGTTGAAATGTTTGCAGGAACAGTAATTCAACTTGGGAAAAAGCATAACATCCCAACCCCATATAATCTTGTAATGAAAGAAATGATTGAAACTATTCAAGATAATTATCAATTTTAAAAAATTAAGTAGCAAAAAATTTTTTTACCGGTTTTATAACGGTATGATTACAAGTATTGCAAATACCCCAAGAATAAGCCCAATTCAATTAACTTCTTCAAAATCTAACAAAACAAGAAATGTTCAATCATTTGACGAAGTTACATTCAAAGGAGTACCCAAACTAGTTCAAACTAAAAATAAAGCTGAAATAAAAGAACTTGTAGACTTGTTCTATGATTCTTATGCGCATACTGTACGCGAAACAGAAGATATTCAACAAAATTGGTTCCAAAAACTCTTTAACAAAATAAGTTCTAAAATTGGGAAAAGTATAACTATAGCAACATCTCAGGATACAGATTCAATCACTACAATTGCAAAAAGTACTGACGGCAAAATCGTAGGTGGCTATTCAATGTATTTAGACAAAGAAGAAACAAATGCTGTCGTAGATTTCTTAACACTTGCTCCAGAACTTAAAGGAACCAAAAAAGGTATAAAACTTCTATTCCAAATGGGTGAAGAAATACATAATGTCCTCCAAAAAGAAGGAATATCTGAAATAATCTGGTGTACAGAAGCAAAAAACCAAAACGCAAGCAGACTTTTTGACAGATTAAACCCATGTCCAAAATATCAAAACCCAATATTTAATCAAGAAAATTATATCTACACATCTGATTTAAAACTTATTCTTGATGATTTAACAAAAAAATATAAAATAAATGAAATTTAATAAATAACCCTTAAAATATATCTCATACTCAAAACACTATTCAATTATTCGTATTCTGCACCTGTGGTCATCTTTTATACTAAATTTTAACATTTACTCTACACTTGAAAACATCTGTAAAAAAGTGTATAATTTCTACTATAAACACACAATCTAGGATATTATTGAGTATGAAAAAAGCCCTTACTATTGGTGAACTATTAATTACAATGGCGATTATTGGTGTTATTGCAATGCTAGTTTTACCTGGATTTTTGAAAGATTATCACAATAGGCTATATGCTACCAAATTAAGAAAAACCATAGAAACTATTGAAATAGCTGTTAACCAAGCTTGTGTTGATAACAATGTTTCTTATTTTAGTCAAACTACATATAGTAAAGCTTCTAGTGCAGCAGACCAGCAAGCCTTTATTGATAAATACTTCAAAAAAATCAGTAGTGGAACTAAAAAACCTTTCGCAAATGAATACAGATCAATAAACGGAACCTCTACAGGCTCATTAAACGATCTTGAATCTAACGTAGGGCATGGAAAACTTGCCAGCGGAGAAGCTATTTCTATGGCTTGTCTTCCTAACGAGTCATATTGCCGTTTCCGCATAGATGTAAATTCCTTAGACGGGCCAAATGTTGGGGGAAGAGATTTATTCATCGTAGGGGTTAATAAAGAAACTAATCAAGTATATGAACCTCATTCTGTGGATACTTGCCATAATCATTTTTCAGGACAAGGATGCTTTGGGTTGTTATTAGAACACAATTGGGAAATTATTTATTAATTTAGGAAGGATAAATATGAAAAAAGGTTTTACTTTATCAGAAGTTTTAATCACATTGGGTGTTGTCGGTGTAGTTGCCGTATTAACAATACCTGGAGTTATGAAAAACTATCAAAACAGATTATATACAGCACAACTTGAAAAAGTATATGCACAAGTTTCAGATGCAGTACAATCCGTTATGAATGATGAACACGTAGATAATTTCTACGAAACGTCTGCAGGTGGCGCTACAGTTTGTACAAATGCTGATAAAGGAGAATGTACTTCAGGTTTAGGTTACTTCTTACCAAGATATTTTAAAACCATTAAAAAGAATTGTTTAGGTAGTGATAGCAAAGCTTGTATGTCATCAACACAGGGTTTTTATAAATCTGTTAGTGGCTCAAATATTGCAGGTGCTCATGGAAATTATTTCGTTCAAACAATTACTGGTGCATCTATTGGCGGATTTTATAACGCTTCAAATAACTGTACTAGTCTTATCGTAGACGTTAACGGAATGGGCGAACCGAATGTTGCAGGACGTGACGTTTTCACTATTGATATTCGCTCAAACGGGACATTAGCAGATTATGGTAGTGCATGCCTTCCAAATAATATTGGCGCTACTGCAGCTTCCTGCACCTCTGGAGGAACAATGGATCTTTACTCTGCAGCTTCAGGATGTTTGAACAATGTTATTGAAGCTGGTTGGAAAATGGAATACTAGGAGTTAAAATAATGAGAAAATTTGGTTTTACGTTAGCAGAAGTTTTAATTACTCTTAGTATTATTTCAGTTGTCTCAATACTAACTCTACCGTATATAATCAAAAATTATAGATATAAAACTTATTCTGCCGCATTAGAAAAAACATACTCACAAATTACTGATGCCGTCAACACTATTATGGTAGATGAAATGGCAGAAACATTTGCGACTACTTCTGCAAGTTTACCAAGTAGATGTGGTTACAACGATGGGAAAGATGCTGGGGCATGTTACTTTTTGAGAAATTATTTCAAAGTTGCAAATCTCTGTGCGTCAGGGACACAAATAACAAAATGTGCAAGTCGCTCATACAAATCAATTAATGGTGCAAATGCTAACGGCATTTTTGGCGAAGACTGTATCCAAACAACAAATGGTGCTGGTATTTGTATGGGGTATAACGCAAACACTAAAGTTATGAACGTGTTTATTGATGTTAATGGCCCAAGCCAACCAAATATCATAGGTCTTGATGCCTTTGTTGCTGTAATCAATGGGAATACTGGAGAGGTAACAGACTGGTCAAACAACGCTGATTCTTGTAATAAAAAAGTTAGTTCATACAACCACGTAGGAGATTATGCATCTGGATGCTTATATAAAGTTATGAGAAACGGTTGGGTAATTTCAGAATAAACAACAAATAATAATTATTTAAGCGGGACGAATTTAAAAATTCATCCCGCTTTTTAAATTAATTAGTCTATCTATATGACAAATTCTAAGCACTTATTTCCTATAATAGTAGAATGGAAGAAGTAGCAATCGATAAAAAATACACCGATTTTATTGAAAATCTAATAGAGCAAGTTTCACCTTTACTTCCGGAAGATGTAAACGAACTGCAAAAAAGTTATCTGATAACAAATATCAGAAAGTCTGCTATGCTCATGGCTACTTCAATTCCTGATAACGATGAATTCAGTAAATTGAGTTTTGAACAACAATGTTTTTATATCCAAATATTAGCTGAATGGTCTTTCCACAAAGAAATTGATTTGTTTCGTTCTGGCATTCCACCAAGATATTGGAAAGGTGTTATGCAAAAAATATGGTATGCAATGTGGGAAGTTATGTATGCCTGTGTAAAAAATGATGCTCCAGATGCTGTTGTCTTATCATTAGTGGAACGATTTGTAAATAGAACATACAATGATGCTGTTGAAGAACTCAAAGCATCTGACCTTATCGATGAATCTATTGAAGAACAAGCCAAAGAACAATCTAATATTAAAAAAATGGCAGAAGAATACAGAATTGAAAACAAAACAAAAGAAAAAATTAAGGAAATTATAAAAAGACTTTTCTTGGCAATTGTTATCGGTGCAATCGTTACTTTTGCAATTTTAAAATTTAAAACTGTAGGGCTTATTGCAATTTTATCTATGCTACTTGTTTATCATTTTATGCCAATAAAAAAGGAAGATTAGGGGAAACTAGTTCCTTGTACACTTGCGAACATTATTTGTTTGATTTAAGATAGTTGCGTTAAGTGTTACTTACAAAGGAGAGAAAATTATGTCAAGAAAACCAATTATCGCTGGGAACTGGAAAATGAACCTTTGCCAAAGCGATGCAAAAGCTCTATACGAAGGTATCAAATCATTCGTTAGCAACTTTACAGCACCTCAATTACCTGTTGTTGTAATTGCACCTGTATTCACATCAATTAACCAAGTTGCAGAAATTCCTTGCTCTTGTGGTTGTGGCGAAAGCAAATTATATGTTGCTGGTCAAAATTGCCACTGGGAAAACTCAGGCGCTTACACAGGTGAAATTTCTGTTGAAATGTTAAAAGATGCTGGTTGCTCATTCGTTATTATTGGACACTCTGAAAGAAGAGAATACTTCTCAGAAACAGATGAAATGATTAACAAAAAAGCTAAAGCTATCTTGGCTGGTGGCTTGATTCCTATTATCTGCTGTGGTGAAACTCTTGAACAAAGAGAAAGCGGTATCACAGATTCTCACATCGCATCTCAAATCAGAGCTGCATTAGAAGGAATTTCATCTGAAGATGTTGCTAAATCAGTTATCGCTTACGAACCAATCTGGGCTATCGGTACTGGTAAATCTTGTGATGCTGAAGAAGCTAACAGAGTTATCAAAATGATTAGAGGCGTTGTTGCTGAAGTTTCTGGTGCAGCTGCTGCTGATTCTATCAGAATCCTTTACGGTGGTTCTGTAAAACCTGAAACTATCGAAGAACAAATGTCTAAATCAGACATCGATGGTGCTTTAATTGGTGGTGCATCACTTAAAGCTGATAGCTTCAACTCAATCATTGAAAAAACTATGAAAGTTGCTGTATAAGCTAATTTGTAGATATAAAAAAGACCTAACCAAAATGGTTGGGTCTTTTTTTAATCTTTTATGCAACTTGTTTTGTTTGTTCTTCTTCCCTAAATTCCTTAGTTCCTGGGAATTGATCAGAACCTGTTCTCCATTTTGTAATAAGGTATTGGACTTTTGGAATGATTGTTGATAAGAACAATGCTGAAACAACAAATCCACTACCCCAGTTAATTGCATTCAACTTCAAGTTATTATTAGAAACTTTGTGTAATAATTTTTCTGTAATTTCTCCAGCATTTGTTTTCTTAGCACTTTCAATTACTGCATTTACATAATCAATAAGTTCATGTTTATGAGCAGTAATTTCAGCTTGAGAAATGAATTTATATGGTTTCAAGAAATTATTTCCAAATCTATTTTTGAAGAATTCTCTCAAGAATTCAGGGTTATTAATATGTCCACCAGCTAAAATATCTTCCACTTGTTCTAGTGTTAACCTAGACACACCATCAAGTTGAGGTTGAAGCTTAGACATAAGTTCAGCTGTTTGTTCAAATTCTTTAAGTTCAGAAGGTGAAACAATTGATTTAAGAGCTTCTTTAAAGTTTTCAAGTGAAATTGTTTTAATATCATCACCTGTAAATTTAGCTTTAAGAGCTTCAGGAATTTCAACTTTTTGACCAAACATATCACGTCTGAAGGTTTCAATATCAACTTTTTTACCTTCCATTGAGTTGACATAACCTTCCATATACTTAGTTGCAAACTCTGCAGATACTGGATCAAGTCTTGTTCCGTATTTAAGCATATTAGATTTTTCATTTCTTTGTTCAATTTTGTTCAACCAAGTATTCATATTACTCATATTGAACATATAGAAGTAAATTGAAGCAATATCTCTGAATAAGATTTCTACTCTTTCATCATTGTTTCTAGCTGAATAAGCACGGCCTGTAGATGTACCAACGTCAACAGATAACAGTTTCCAGTTTCTGTCACTTTCAAATTTATTAGCAAGAGTTAATAAATTCAAACCAAATGAAATATCTTTTTTGTTTTCTTTTTCATCATTAGTTTGAGCAAAATTGTTAAATGTAGGTCTTGCAACAAATAGATTAACTTTCGAATCTGCAAGAACTACATTATTTGCAACTGGAGTTTGTTCTTCTGGCATTACAGAATTATTTTTATCATTTTTATGATAAGAACGAGTAATCGCTTGGTTAACTTTTGGAAGAACAAGCCCAATTAATGCGTTAGCAATCAATACACTAGAAATAACTTTGATAAATTTGAATTTTGCCATAGTTTTTTCTAGGATTTTGGCACCATCTTTTGTTCTTTCGTTAGCTAAATAATTAAGTAAAGGATTACGAACACCGTCACTTGCGATACTAACATTTATATTAGGCAATTTTAATATAGCTTGACCAATTTTTTCAAATACCCAGTTAAGTGCAGTTACCCCACCTAACCAGAAAACCGCTCCTGAAAACTCTTCAGTAATTCTTTCTCTAGCCTCATCAAAGCCACCTCTTTTGTATGCTTGATAAGTTCTACCAGCTTCTACAAAGGCTTCCAAAGCAATTACAGGCAAAAAACCATCACTAGCCATCTGTTTTACCAGATTTCTAGACATAACTTTATTAGTAGTTGCCATTGGTATATTTATAGGTTTAATTGCCATGATAATATTTCGCCTTTATAATAACTATTTAATACCGCTCAAGATTATTTTTTGCGACAAGCTAGTACTCTTTTAATATTTTGTTACAAAATCATTATATTTACTATTTTTATCCTTATTGATATGTTACAAATGTTTAATATGATATAATATAGTAGCAAGATTTTTTATGTTCGGTTTTCAAATTAATGCAAACAGGAAAAAATTATGATTACAAAAATCAATTCATATAATATCAATAATCAACCTAATTTTACTGCGCACGGAGCAAAAACTGACATGAACAAAAAGCAAAAAGCTGTTGTTCTAGCGTCAACTATTGCTGGCGCCGCACCTGTTATTGCACTTCTTGCTCATAAAAAAGGTTTTTCACTAAATCCATCTAAGATTTTTAAAACACCAATTAAAGATTGGGCAATCTTCAAATACAAACCAGTTAATGAATCTATTCAATTCCACGAAAAAGAAATTCTAGGAGTTGCAGCAGGCTCAGTTGCTGGAGGATTTGTTGGCGGATGTTTGGTTGATAAAAAAGAAAACAGAAAAGCAAAACAACGTGAAATCTTAAGCCAAATGGTTGGAAATATCGCAGTTCCTGTATTTTTGGTAGGTCAAGGTGCTAGATTATATGGCAAATATGAAAACAGAATTGAAAATGCAGTTCCTCAATTCAAACTTGATAAAATTGCAAATAATACCTTGAAAAAAGCAGCAAGATTCACTAACAAGTTCCTAAAAGTATTACCTAACGCAACTTGTACATTAGCATTTTTAGGTGTGGGAATTTATGTTGGAAACAAGGTTTCTAACTTTATTAACGAAAAAATTTATAAAAAAGAAGTAGATAGAGAAATACGTGCAACAGACTTTGCACCACACTTTGATGATTTGTGTATGGCAATTTCAATGATGAACAAATCATCAGCAACAGGCTCATTACTAGGCAGATTCATCCCACTTGCACTTCTTGTTCCTGGTTACCAAACAGGTATCACTCAAGAAGACAAGTAGTTATTATTTAGCAACCTTCATTAAATATCGCCTAAATTGTCTATCTTGAATAGACAACCGATTTCCTCATGGGCTAAAACTGTAATCTCATTCAAATACAAAGACAATAAAGTAAAGAAAATTTGTCTATATTCCATTGGTACAATAAGTTTTGGAGAATGAATACCCAATTTCTTTGATTTTCTGATAATTTTATCAGCTAATTTTTCAGCCAATTCTCCGTCTATTTTAATCAGACAATCTTCACTATCGTCACAACCCAAAACAATATCTGCATAAGTCTTTTCAGAAAGTTCGAATGCGCTAATTGTTTCACCGTCTTCATTTGCATAACTTCTGCAAATTTGTCTTGATAATGATAAACGAATTTTGTTCAAAATATCAGCCTTACTTCCATCTTCTGCAAAATCATTGATTTTTTCAAAAATATAAGTGATATTTTTTATTGAAACTTTTTCTTTAATCAAACTTGTTAAAAGGTATTTAACATCAGAATACGTCAATAAATCAGGGATGATATTTTCGATTAGAAATTCATTTTCTTTTTCTACAACTTCCAAATATTTATCAATATCATCGTAATCTAACAAATCTTCAACATATTTAACCGCAACATATTCCAAAGCTTTTGAAATATATTCAGAAGGTGTTAAACCTTTTTGCCAAAAATCTTTTGCTTGTGATTTTTCAACCCAAACAACATCTCTATCAGAGATTACATCAACAGCTTTCACAGAATTTTTTATCTTTGTTTTTAATTCATCAGAATAAAACATCAAATGATTAGGGCAAACTGCAGCCTTAAACACTTCCATTCCACGAATTCTAATACTGAATTCGCAAGGATTTAAGTTTTCATCATCCTTAAACACAACTTTTGGAATAATATAACCTTTTTCCTCAGTCAATCTAAGACGTGATTTAACAGTTTCGGCAATAAGCTCTTCTCCAGAATTATCTCTATCTGAATCAACAAAACCTAAAAGTTCTTCACTCAAATATATAGTAAGTTTTTCTTCATGAAGTTTTGAATACATCAAATCAGGAGAAGTCGCTTTATTCAACTGAACTTTCAAATCTTCAAGTTCTTTTAAACCTGCAGAAATTTTGTCATTCAGTTTTTTTCTAGAAACAGAAGCTGGTGCCTCACCTTCTAGTTCAGCTTTAATCTTATTCATTTTTGCTTTTTGGCGTCTGATTTTTGATTGAATATCAAGGCATTGTTCATATTCAGTCAATTTTGGAGAAAGCATTTTTTCCATTTGACTTTTAAAATCAGAAATATTAATTATGTCAGATTCAGAAGCAGAATCTTGTTTTGCTGGACGCATAAAAATACAATTCAATTCAGAACCGCTTTCCTCATCTCCAACATCGTGCATGCTGTACAAATCCCAACCATTCATTGACATTTCGTTCAATAAATTTTGAAGTTCTTGAGCATTATCACCTGAACATGTTTTGATAACATATTCCATTCTGTTTTTTCTAAACATAATTTTATCCTTTTAAAATTTTAATAGCCTCAATCGCTGTTTTGATAGCACTTTCGGTATCATGTACTACTGGATTTTCAAGACTTAATTTTTCTCTTTCTTGGTTTGCAACAGTCAAGAAAATTGAACCTACTTTAACATTTAAATAACTTGCGACAACAAATAATGCTGCTGATTCCATTTCAGAAGCCAAACACCCCAAACGTTTCCACGCTTCCCATTTATTTTGCAATTCATAACTTACAGGTTTTGTTTCAGGACTATGTTGACCATAGAAAGAATCCTTACATTGAACAACGCCAGTATGATGGGTATATCCTAAATTTTCTGCTGCATCCACTAACGCGTTAACTATTCTAAAATCCGCAACCGCAGGAAACTCAATCGGTGCATATTCTTTACTTGTACCTTCTGCACGAATTGCACCAGTAGCAATAACCAAATCGCCGCCTTTAATATCCAATTGCATTCCGCCACAAGTGCCAACGCGAATAAATACTTCTGCACCACATTTTACAAGTTCTTCCATAGCAATAGCTGCAGATGGCCCTCCAATACCTGTTGATGTTACACTAACTTTTTCTCCATCAACATAACCTGTATAAGTTACATATTCACGTCTATCTGCAACCAAAACAGGATTGTCAAAATATTGAGCAATCTTTTCACAGCGCTTTGGATCACCAGGAAGTATGACATACTTACCTATATCACCTTCCTTTAATCCAACATGATATTGTCTACCATCATCAGAATAGTTTTTCATAGACATAACCTATTTTACGTCTTTCAATTTTTGAATAACTGCATCAGTAACATCAACACCGCCAACAAAAATTACTTGGTCAGATAAAACTGCATCTAATTTTTGAGAAACCATAACTGATTTTGCTGCAGTTTGAACCTGTGTCAAAATTTGAGATTCTTTTGCTTGTCTTAATTTAATCAAAGCATCCTCTTTTGCCATAAGTTCTTGTCTTGTTTGAGCTTCAAAGTTTTGTTTTTTCAACGGTGTATCTAAAGCTTTGTATTGTTTTTCTTTATCAATCATAAATTGTTGTAATTCTAAACCTTTAGCATCAATTTCTTTTGCAGCTTGTTGAGCAGCAGGATAACTAGTTAGAACTTTTTGATAATTGATATATCCAACTTCAGCATTTGCTGGAGTGCCAAAAGATACCAAACCAGCAGCCATGATAATAGCCATTAATTTTAAGTTTTTCATAAAACCTCCTATATATTTAATTTTTAGTATAATAAATCACCTACACCAAATGTGAAGTATCCGTGATCTGAACCGTTACTACCCGCATTTGTAAGAGGAATACCGTAATCGATAGATAATGGACCCATACCTGGGATAAATACTTTCAAACCAACACCTGCAGATACTGCATATTCAGGTCTGTCATATATTTTGTTTGATACGGTGCCGTCAAACACTTTACCAGCATCAGCCCATATTGTGAATCTTATGTTATGTAAAAACGAAATTCTTGTTCTATCCATAAATGGAATTGGAGTTGCAAATTCGGCAGAACCCATAATGAAGGCATCACCAGTACCAACACCACTCATCTTGAAACCTCTAACTGTGTATGGACCCCCTACACGATATGCCATAACCTCTGGAATATCTCCGTGTAAAGCTCCGCCCCCTTTAGCTGTGAAAGATAAAGATGATTTTTTACCTACAGGAATATATTGTTTAATCATACCTGTAAGTTTACCGTTAGTTTTGTCAAAACCATCTAAACCAATATTTTCATCAAATCTTAAACTAGCCATTGTACCGTGTCTTGTAACAGTAGCTGAATCCCTTGTATCGTAAATAATTGCAGGACTCAAAGACATAAATAATCCGCCTTCTAACTGTTTAGCACGTTCTGCAATCGGAATATTGTATCTTTGGTACATTCTAGAAATACCAGCAAAATCACCTTCACGAACGTCAATATTTTCAAGACCCAAACTGAATGATGCTGTTGCGTGTCTGTTCTTTTTAAGTCTATGTGCAACAGTCATTTCACCACCAAATCTTCTTTCAACAGCTAGAGGAATTTGATATGAACCAAAATCCCTGAAGAAGATTCTGCTATTCAAAGATGTATCAGCATTATAGAAATACGGCTTAAAATAACTCAATTCAGCTTGAATATTCATGTGATCTTTAACAGAAGAGTCATTAAGCATAACCCCAGTACCAACCAAACCTGTTAAAGAGATTCTTTCAGCTCTTCCACGGAAGTTAGTTTCAGTAATACCCATAGAACCGAATAAACCTGTTACGGTATCAACACCACCACCAACAGAGATACTTGCTGTTCTTTGTTCTTGGATTTTGATTGTAATATCGTATGCATCAGGAATTTCTTCACTTGGTTCAATTTCACGAGTTACATCTTTGAAAGCTTGAGTAGCATATAATCTAACCAAGTCTTCTTTGATAAGATTTTCATTGTAAATCATGCCAGGTTCAGTCAAGATATTACGAGCAACAACATAATCTTTGGTTTTTTCGTTACCTTCGATCATAATTTTGTCGATAACACCTTCTTTGATACTAATATTGATAGTACCATCTGGATCATCAGTAACTGAATCAATTCTTGCTAAAATATAACCTTTTGAAGTATACAATTCTTGAATTTGAGAGATTGCAACATTTAATTGAGCAATATTTTGAGGCTTACCTTTCATATCATTAAGAGGTGCTAAAATATCCTCAATAGGAATAACTGTATTACCTTCAATAGTAAAATCTTTTACAGGGATATTTTCTTCAACAACAATTTTTACAGTAACTGTTCCATCTTCATTTTTAGATGGAATAGCCTTCATTTTTTCAGTAAAATAACCCATTTGATAAATTGTTTTCAAATCTGTTTGTAACAAGTCACGAGAATAAGAACCACCTTGTTTCATTTGCATTTTTTCACGGATCTCGTGTTCTGCAACAGAATTAAGACCATAGATTTCAATGTCTTTAATCAATCTTTGTTCTTTTTCAATAGGATTAGAAGAGTTTGCTTGAGCATTAGAGTTTGTATCTGCTGATGTTGCAGATTGAGGTGTATATTTATCAAAAACGGTATTCGTATATTGAAGATCTTGAGGTGCCTGTTCTGATAGACCCATTCCACCCCAAACATCATCAACTGCAACTGCACTAGATTGCGCCATCACAGCCAACATTACCGCTAACACTAAATGTTTAGTAATTTTATATAATTTCAAGAATATTCTTCCTTACAAACTCTCTCTATTCTCCAACAAAATTGTAGCATAAATTATCAAAAATGTACAAATAATTTACATCTATTTACCTACAACAATTTTGTAAATCTTATTTTTATTAACCCCATACAATTCTGACAAAATTACAGAAATATCTTTTGCGCCAAAACCTTTGTCCTGCAAGAGTTTAATCTTATCTTCCATATCAGTAATATCAGAGGCTTCCCCATCTCTAAATATCAAACAAACAAATTCACCTTTCGCAACATTTGTTTTCAAATGTTCTATTACATCATCAATTTTATCAACAATCACTTCTTCAAAAACTTTTGTTAATTCACGTCCAAACGCAACCTTTGCATCTGGGCGAACATTTTTGATAATTTCTAAAGTTTGAATGATTCTATTTGGAGATTCATAGAAAACAAAATCATTGTATTTATACTTAAGAGCAACTTCCTCGATTTTTGCTTGAGTTTTTGGTAAAAACCCAACAAATGTAAATGTTTCATCCTCACGAGAAACTTGAGATAAAAATGTTGCAATTGCATTTGCACCAGCAAGCGCTGTAATCGAAAATCCATTTTCTCTCAATTCTTTCACAATAACTGACCCTGGATCACAGATTAATGGTGTTCCTGCATCAGACACAAGAGCCATTTTTTTACCACTTTTTAAAGTTTCAAGAATTTGATTTATACGTTCTTTTTCGTTGTATTTGTGATAAGAAACACATTTTGTTCTAATATCAAAATGGTTTAATAATTTTTGAGTAACACGACTATCTTCACAAGCAATCAAATCAACAGATTTCAAAACTTCAATTGCTCTTAAAGTAATATCACCCAAATTACCAATAGGTGTTGGAACTATGTAAAAATCAAATTCTTTCATAAAACAATTCTAACATGAAAAATAAACATTGATAGACCCAGAATCAAGTTCAGGGTGACTAAATTGTTAAATAAAACATCAAATAAAAAAGAGCCGTAAGAATAACTTACGACTCTTTTCAAATATTCAGAAATTACAAATTAAACAGAAGCTAATTCTTTAGCTCTTTCTAATTGTAATGTAACTGTTGTAATATCACAAACAGAGCTTGGTCCAAAGTATTGGATAGCACCTGGGAATAAATATCTATCATTCATTGCCCAGTCTTCTCTGTTATCAGCAAGTTGTTTGAACACAGGTCCATTAAGTCTAACTAGAGCTTTTTGGATAACTGGTTTCATTTCACCGTGACGTTTTTCCATATTCATCATCATTGTAAGAGGAACACCACCAGCAATCCATTCAGAAGCTGGAGCTGTCAAGTTTCTAACTGATGATAAATAACCTGTTAAACCAAAGTTAATCAACGCAAAAGCATTGTAACCTAATGAATAACAGTAATCAGCATCAAAGTTTGATGGGAATGCACAACGTCCTTCGTAACCGAAGAAGTGTGATTGTGCTGAGAATTTACCAATGAAATCACCTTGAGATTTTAATTCATCAAGTTTTGTTGAAATCATTTCGATTAACAATTTTTCAGTTTCAATTTTAGAAACTTGAACGTTACCGTGTGGGTCACGATCAGCAAGTAATTGTTCTTTAATCAATGCAGGTAAAGATGCATAAACAGAAGCATTTGCATCATCAAGTCTATGTTCAACAATTTCAAATTTTTCTCTGATTGTTGTTGCATTAATAAAACTTGGATCATTTTCTAAAGTCGCCATAATATCGTTCAAGTTAGAAATCATTGAACCCATTTCAGGAATAAATTCAATCAAACCTTCAGGAATAACAGCGATACCGAAGTTTTTACCAGCATTTGCACGTCTAACAATAATATCTGTCATATAATCAATGATTGAAGATAAAGACATTTTCTTAGCTTCAACTTCTTCAGATATCAAAGTGATATTTGGTTGAGTTTGTAATGCTGCTTCTAAAGCTACGTGAGAAGCACTTCTACCCATAATTTTTACAAAGTGCCAATATTTTTTAGCTGAGTTAGCATCTCTTTGAATGTTACCGATTAATTCAGCATAAGTTTTTGTAGCTGTATCGAAACCGAAAGAAATTTCGATTTGTTCATTTTTCAAGTCACCATCAATAGTTTTTGGACAACCGATAACTTGAATACCTGTATTATTTTTTACGAACCATTCAGCTAATAATGCTGCGTTAGTATTTGAGTCATCACCACCAATAATAACAACTGCACTAATACCTAAATTTTGGCATACTTTGAATGCTTCTTGGAATTGATCTTCTGTTTCTAATTTAGTTCTACCAGAACCGATAATATCGAAACCACCAGTATTTCTGTAATCATTAATAAATGAATCGGTAAATTCTACATATTTACCGTCAATAATACCTGATGGACCACCCAAGAAACCATACAATTTGTTTTCTGGATTAGCATTTTTTAATGCATCATACAAACCAGCAATAACGTTGTGACCACCAGGAGCTTGACCACCTGATAAAATTACACCAACATTTTTAATTTCAGAAGAACCTGAAGAAGATGTTGATTTGAATGTTACAGTTGGTTTGCCATAAGTATTTGCAAATAAAGCCTTAATTTGTTCTTGATCTCTAACTGATTGAGTTGCAGATCCTTCAACCAATTCCAAAGAGTTTACACCACTTTGTAAACTAGAAGGAAGTTTTGGTTGGTACTGTAATCTTTCAATTTGTAATGGTGAAAGTTTTGTCATTTAATTATTCCTTTCCTTTTGTAACAGTATTCACACAAAACATCTTACTACAAACAAAATAAATAAACACTTTTACACTTAATCCGCACCTTGAAAAATTTGTATATTGGCAAATTTGTAAACAAATTTTAATACAAAATTTGGATAGTATTTCAGATTGTAAAGCGTATTTGAAAAGTTCAATCTTTGGATTGAGTAATTTATTTTTTTTGGATTTTTTAAAATGAAAAGTGTTGATTTTACACGCTTTGAACCCATTTTAAAATGTAAAGTTTTGTTAAAATTACTACAGAATTAGTAAAGTTACATGTGAAATTTGCCGTCACATGATTTATAATAAAAGTAGAAGACTTTTAAACTATAAATCGCAGTTAATAGCCGACAGATATTTTGTTATAATCAAAATAGAAAGGCAGCGAATATATGAGCAATATACAACTTCAAAATGATTTAGAAAAATTAGTTGAGATTCTGCCCGACAGGATTCGAGAGTATATCGACTACCCCAAAATGGATGATGTCATAGAGATAGTCTTGGACATTGGACGTCCTCCCGAGATTAGACATTCTGACGGAAAGATTGAGTATCTTGGTGCAACTGATATTACTTATGAAGATATTGAACATATAACTTCAAGAGTTCAGGAATTTACATCAGATAACAGATCAGGAATTCCGGGAACATTACACAGAATTAGTGCAATTAGAAATAGACAGGGCAGGGTAGTAGGTCTTACGTGTAGAATTGGTAGAGTCGTCACGGGGACCATTTCTTGTATTAAGGACATCTGTCTACAAAATAAAAGTATATTATTCCTTGGCAGACCGGGCGTTGGTAAAACTACAAAATTGAGAGAAATCTCTCGACTTGTAGCCGACGAACTTGCAAAAAGGGTTGTAATCGTAGATACATCAAACGAAATTGCAGGTGATGGAGATACTCCACACCCAGCAGTTGGACATGCCAGAAGGATGCAAGTTAGACAGCCTGAATATCAAAAAGATATTATGATTGAAGCTGTCGAAAACCACACACCAGAGGTTATTGTTGTTGACGAAATTGGTACAGAAGCCGAAGCACAAGCAGCAAGAACAATTGCTGAACGTGGGGTTATGCTTATTGCAACTGCACACGGTAACAGTTTGGAAAGCTTGATTAAGAACCCAACATTATCAGATTTAGTCGGCGGTATTCAATCCGTTACATTAGGTGATGATGAGGCTAAGCGCCGCTCTTCGCAAAAAACTGTTCTTGAACGTGAGAAACAGCCGACTTTCGATATAGTAATCGAAATCCTTGACCGCAACACTTTGGCGGTATATAAAAACACTTCAGAAGCTGTAGACTACATCTTAAGAGGATGGCCAATCAGACCTGAAATTAGAAAAGTCGACAAAACTTATAGCTTCTCAGAAGGAAATGTTCAAGAAAAAGCTCCTACCGTAATTGATAAAATCAATGCTTTAGAAGACAAAATTGAACATCCAGAAAGTTTAAAATTTAGCTTTTCAAGACAAAAATATGTTGAAGAAGTTAAAAAATTCAAAAAAATCTATCTTTATGCCGTATCTAGAAGTATCGCAGAAAAAGTCATAGAAAGACTTGACTTGAACGCCGAGATTACTAGAAACCTTGATGATGCTGATATTGTGATTGCTCACAAGAACTTCATCAAGGGCGGTGCGAAGGTTCTTAGTACAGCAGAAGAAAACAGATTACAAATTTTCTATGTAAAAACAAATTCAATGGCACAAATTCAAAAAGTTATTAAAGACGCTCTTGATATTGCAGAAGTAAACGATAGACAAACCTTCTACGATATTACAGAAAAAGCACTCGATGAAGCTAAATCTGCAATTGAACAAATCTTGGCAGGCTCTGGTGATATTGAATTAAAACCACAAAGTACCCAAATCCGAAAACTTCAACATGAACTTGTTGAACAACACAACCTTGAGAGTAAATCTATCGGAGAAGGCGAAAGCCGTCACCTACGTATCGTTGGCGGTAAAGACTTCAAAGAAAAATTAGGATAATATCCCCTAAAAAGTTTGAACCCTTCCTTAAAGCGCGGAGAAACTACGTCATTCTACCAAGTCTTTTTGGAGGGGTTCGTGTATTATTACAAACATTAAAAAATAATAAATTTCTCTTGAGAATTAAGTTTGATACTTTATAATATAAGTATATTATGTTGTGAAGGGAAATGTTTTATGACAATAGAAAACTCGAATCCGTTTAAGAACGAAGATGTCGTTAAAAACGAAGAAAATGTGACTACAGAAGAAACAACTACTGAAGAAGTAAAAGTTGAAGAAACTCCATCAGAAGAAAACAAAAATGATAAACTTCAAGAAGAATATGACAAATTGAACCAACAATATATTCGTCTTGCTGCAGATTTTGATAATTACAGAAAACGCCAAGAACAAGAACGCGAAAATTTAATCCGATTTGGCACAGAATCCACATTAAAAGGATTGTTAGAAGTTCTTGATAATTTTGAACGTGGCGAAAAAGCATTAGAAAGCGTTGAAGATTGCGAAAAAGTTAAAGAAAGCTTCAATCTTGTACACAAACAAGTTTGCGATACATTAGCAAAACTAGGATTAGAAGAAATAAAAGCGGTTGGCGAAGAATTTGACCCTAATTTCCACGAAGCAGTTATGCAAACCCCAACAAACGAACACCCTGAAAATACAATTATTACAGAATTACAAAAAGGGTACAAATTGGGAGAAAAAGTTTTAAGACCTACACTTGTAAATGTTGCAACTGCAGGATAGAAATGTCATTCTGAACAAGGGATTCTTCATGTAAAACTTTCAGAATGACACTTGGCGAAGAATTTCAAAAATAGAAGGAAGTAAAATAAAAAATGGCAGATTACTATGAAATATTAGGGGTCTCGAAAGAGGCAACTAAAGATGAGATAAAATCAGCTTTCCGCAGGAAGGCTAGAGAATTACACCCCGATGTAAATAAAGCCCCTGACGCAGAAGAAAAATTCAAAGAACTTGGTAAAGCTTATGAAACTTTATCAGACGATAACAAAAGAGCTACTTACGATACATATGGCGAAGACGGCTTGAGAAATGCTGGCTTTGACACAAATGGACCATTCGCAGGTGGTTTTGGTGATTTGAACGATATTTTTGAAAGCTTTTTCGGAGGATTTGGTGGATTTGGATTTGGCGGAAGACCAGACCCAAATGCTCCTCAACGAGGAGATGATTTAAGATATGATGTTAGACTAAAATTTGAAGATGCGGCTTTTGGCATCAACAAAGAAATTAGATTTGATCATCTTGAAGTTTGTTCAGAATGCGACGGAACAGGTGCTGAACGCGGTTCTTCTAAAACAACTTGTCCTCAATGCGGAGGCTCTGGTCAAGTTAAGACTGTTACAAGAACACCTCTAGGAAACTTTGCACAAATTACAACTTGTCCTCATTGTAAAGGTTCAGGACAAGTAATCGAAAAACCTTGTAAAGCTTGTCACGGTCAAGGTTTGGTAAATCGCGAAAAGAAAATTGAAATCAAAATTCCTGCTGGTGTTGATAATATGTCCAAAATCCGAGTTTCTGGAGAAGGTGACTGTGGTATCAACGGCGGACCAAACGGAGATTTATTTGTAGTTATTCACGTTGATGCTTCTAACTATTTTAAACGTGACGGAATCAATGTATTCACCGAACTTGAAATTTCTCCTGCACAAGCAGTTATGGGGGATTCTGTTTTAGTAAAAACTCTTGATGGAGAACAAGAAGTTCAAATCCCTGCTGGTGTTCAACACGAAAACATTGTAAAAATTAAAGGTGCAGGAATTCCAGTCTTAACAAAACCTTCACAAAGAGGGGATCATATTGTTATAATAAAAATTGTTATACCAACAAAATTAAATGAAGAGGAAAAACGCCTATACCAAAGATTGTATGAAATTGGTGGTGGAAAAAAACCTCAAAAATCAATAATGTCAAAAGTTAAGGGAGTATTTAAATAATGCGCAAAATTTTAGCTGCAATTTGCTTAGGATTATTAACTTGTACAACAGCGTTTGGTGCAGAAGTTCCAAAATCAATTCAGGATTTTATTAACAAAGATTTTCCTGAAACAAATTTCCGTTTTGACGGTGCAATTTTATTACCAGATAAAACAATGTACATTCCTGTTAATCCTGCAAAATTGGAAACTCCAGCAGAAATTGCGATAAAATCAAGCTATCCTGAAAATATGGAATTAAAACAAAAACCTGATATGGTTATTTTGAATAACAATTTTGTACTTTTGAAAGTTATCAACACAAACGGTAAAAAAACAGTTATCAATTTGACAGATGTTCCTGTTGAACTTCAATCAGGTCTACTTCCACAAGAAATTTTACTTCCGAAAGGGTTAGTTCTACCTGAAAATTTAAAAGGTATTATTGGTAACTTGGATGTATCAGTTACACAAGAAACTGGTTTGAGAATTAACAACACAAGAAAAAAATCTAAAAAAACTGAAACAACACCAGTTGAACCACTAGATGGAAAATCTTTCTACATTTCAACAGGTGCAAATAAAAATATTCAGGTAATCCACACAAATTCAAAAAATCCTGAATATTCACTTGCACAAGAAAACGTTATTTATGATTTGAAAGCATATAATGACGAATTTTTATTCGTAACTTATTTTGATAGCAAGGTTATGAATATTATTTCTTTAATGGATGAAAAAGTTATCAAACAAATAAAATTTGAAACTAATCCTGAACAAATTTTAATAGATAAAAATAATAAACTTGCATATATCACATCTGGCTCAAACTCAAGTGTTTACGTTGTAAGCCTTGAAACAATGACATTAAAAAAACAACTTAAAATTAATGGTATGTGCGAAAAATTTACACTATCTCAAGACGGAACAAAAATGTTCTATGTTGATAGAAACACTAACGACATTTGGGCTATCGAACTTGATAACAATTACAAATTGAATAACATTGGTCGCTTCCCTAATATTTCCAAAATTGCTTATGCAAACGGAAAAATTTATATTATTAGCCGTACAAAAAACAGGCTTGCAATAGTTGATTATGAAACTAATGAATATATCACAGAATACGATGTTTGTGAAAAACCTGTAGATTTGTATGCTCATAATGATGATTTATTTATACTTGGCGCACAAGAAAATATTGTTGAAGTTCTAAACACAAAAGAAGATGTAATCACAGACAAATTATTCTTGAATACAAACGCTTTTGCAACAAATATCACACCAATAGAAAACAGTAATTTGATAATGATTACAAATGCAATGTCAGGGTTGTATTCCGTAATTGATACAGACTTAAAAGAAGTAGTTAAAACAAGCCCAATCGACGTTCCAGTTAGAACAATAGTAATTACAAAAAAGGTTAAAACAATAAAATAATGATAGAAAAATTTGATATAACAACCCAAGAAGTACTAAAAGAACTTGAAAAAACTCAAAAAGATTTTTGGAATATTTCACGTACGACTGCAGAATTTTTATATAATTTTATTGTAGATGCAAAATCTCAAAGCGTTGTTGAAGTAGGAACTTCAAACGGATACTCTGGAATTTGGCTAGGCAAAGCTTTAAAACAAACAGGTGGAAAACTTACTACAATTGAGTTTTATGATAAAAGATTAGATCTTGCAAAAGCAAACTTTGAAAAATGTGGAGTTGCTGATATTATCGAAACTAAAAAAGGTGATGCTGCAACTATTTTGGAATATTTGCCTGAGGATTTTGAAATTGATTTTGCATTTGTTGATGCTCAAAAAGCTCAGTATATCAAATTTTTCCATTTGATTGCTCCACATTTAAAAGTCGGTGGATATATTGCATGTGACAATGTTTTATCACATGCAAATAAAGTTCAAGATTTTATTGATGATATAAATGCAAACCCAGATTATGAAAACGTGGTATTACCGCTTCCTGCAGGTTTGTCATTAGCTAAAAAAATAAGATAGGAGATTTATATGAGCGATAATTGTATTTTTTGCAAAATTATCAGAGGTGATTTTGGAACAGAATTTGTTTATGAAACAGAAAACACTGTTGTTTTTAACGATATTAACCCAGCAGCACCTGTTCACATGTTAGTTTGTCCAAAAGTTCACGTTGAATCACTTAATGAACTTGAAGATACAGCCCTAATGTCAGAACTTTTACAAACAGTAAAAGCTGTCACTAAAAAAGTTGGACTAAAAGCATACAAAACCCAAATAAATACAGGTAAAGAGGCAGGACAAGAAGTATTCCACTTACACATCCATATTTTAGGTGGTTGGGATAAATAATATTTGAAAATAAATTTTTATATGATAACATTAGTTACGTGAAAATTCACGTAACTTTTTGTTTTTAACAGATAGAAAGGGAACTTAAGAATGAAAAATGGTATTGAAAATGGATACTACCACGAAATTACCCCAGGCGGTTTTGGTATCGCAATAAAAGCTGGAAAAGTTTTATTTTCTGATAACTCTCCATTCCAAAAAGTTGAAGTATTTGAAACAGATTCTCAACTTGGTAGAGTATTAACACTAGATGATTTAATGATGACAACAGAAGGTGATGAATATCATTACCACGAAATGATTGCACATATCCCAATGATGCAACACCCATGTCCAAAATCAGTTTTAGTAATTGGTGGCGGTGATGGCGGTACAATCCGTGAAGTTATGAAACACAAAACAGTAGAAAGAGCTGTTTTATGTGAAATCGATGGAATGGTTATTGACGCTTGTAAACAATACTTACCAACTATTTCTTGTGAACTTGACAACCCTAAAGTTGAAATCTTAGTTCAAGACGCAATTGAATATATTAAAGATAAAAAAGATGAATTTGATATTATTTTAATCGATTCAACTGACCCAATGGGACCTGGTGAAGGCTTATTCACAGAAGAATTCTATACTAATGTTAAAAATTCTTTGAAAAAAGGTGGTATCGTTGCTGCTCAATCAGAATCACCTTTCGTAAACAGAGAAGAAATCAAAAAAATGTACAACCTGTTGAAAAAAGTATTCCCAACAGTTTCAACATACACATCAAATATCCCAACATACCCTGGTGGTTATTGGGCTTGGGCTTTCTGTTCAGTTGATGTAAAACCATTAGAATACTACAACGAAGAACGTGCAGCAGAAATTATTCCAACTTGTAAAATTTACAACAAAGAATATCACAACGCTCGCTTTGCTCTTCCAAATCATTTAAAAGAATTGTTATAATAAATAAGAAAGACCGAGAAATCGGTCTTTTTTATTGCTTATTTATAGAATAATTTTTATACGCATTAACAACACTATTATATGCCGTTGGAATATTTACAATTTTATGTGTAATGTAATACGGATTTGTAAAAACAGAATAAACTTCTGCACCAACAGCTGTAGTTGTGTTTGCCGCAACTCTTAAAGGTTTATTACTAATTTGTTCTTTAGAAAACTTATGACGAAATGGATTGTTACTTTCATATAAATCATAAGTTACCGTATCGATTACTTGAGGAACTGGGGTTGAATCTACCCAGTTTGATAAATCTATAATATTTTGTTTAAATACTGTCGATTGAATTAAGTTCATATAAATATTAAATCAAAAAACAATTCTTTTTGCTATTGGTAATTGATTGTAAAGAACACTCTACCACCAACCATAATATCTTGGAGAATAATATGGTCTTGTTAGGTAATACATACGTTGAGCTTCAATATAATTTCTTTGTTGTTGAATTGCATTATTACGCTGTTGTTCAATCAAGATGGCTTTCTGGGCTTCTAGTTGTTGTTGTTGATAATATTCATTCTTTTTATCCTGAACATAGTTATTATACTCTTGAGATAATGAACTAAAAGCATTAGTTAATTGTTGACCTTGATATTTTTTTAGATATTGATTTGAAGTTTTAAAAAATTCATCTTGTTTTTCAGAAATTTCTTTTACTGAAACATTTTGAGGAATCTGCTTTTGATAATCCGCCCATTTTGGAATTTTAACAAATTGACTCATCTTAGATGTCGCATTATCAAGTTTTTTCTGTTCCAAAGGAGCTATAGCTTGGTTTGCATAGATTATTTGCTCGTCACTTTGAGCAATTTCACGAGCTTTATAAGCATAGTTTAGTTTTGTATTATCATAAGCTGAAGTTGCTTGAACTTTCATCAAATTATCAAAACTGTAATTTTCATCTAATAACTGAAGTGCATATTTATTTGCATTTATATAATCTTTTAATTCAAAATATGAAGAGTATAAAAGTTCTTTATCCTGATACTGCAACTCTTTTAACTTCATAGAATAACTTATAGCTGTTTTGTATTTCCCTAACGCATAATAACAATTAGCAATTGAAGAGATTATAAAATCATCATTTGTATCCTCGTACATTTTGAAATAATTCAATGCAGAAGTGAATTGATTTGTACTAAAATACAAAAATCCAAAAGTATAATTTATCAATTGAGAATCAAAAACTTGAGCACTTCTATCCATATCTTTTATCTTGTTTAAGATACGAATAGCTTCTGCATAGTGTCCTTGAGAATAGCACATATCAAAGTATTGTAAATATGCTGGGAAATAATTTGGATATTTTTGAAAAACTTTATTCCAATCACGTTTTTGAATAAGTTTTTGAACTTTTTTTACATATTCATAATTTTCTTTTTCGGTCTTTGAAAGAGTTTTTAAAAACTTTTTTTCTTCATCTTTTGATAAGACGATAAAATCCGCATCAATTTTACCTGGATGAAGATTATAATATTTTAAATATTGACCATAAGGCATATTTTTAACTTGCAAACTTTGAGAATAAACAGGTGTTTTTTGAGCATCAGCAGCCGTGAAAACGTAACCCTCAGCTGCAAAAACAGATGAAGAAGAACAGATTATACATATAACTAGACCTAATAAAATCTTTTTCATTACACACCTCATTTTCTCTATATTAGTATAACGAAAAAAGAACGGATAAGTTCATTTCAAACCTATCCGCTCTTAATATTTTTATCCTACTAAACAGCTTTAAATACTAATGAAGCGTTTTGACCACCAAATCCAAATGAATTTGATAGAGCTGCATTAACTTCAGCATTAACTGCTTTGTAAGGTGTATAGTTAAGTTCAGCAACTTCAGGGTCTTGATTATCAAGGTTGATAGTTGGTGGAATAACGTTATCTGTAAGTGTTTTTACACAAACAATAGCTTCAGCCGCACCTGTTGCACCTAACATATGACCGTGCATACTCTTTGTTGAAGTTACAAATAAGCCTGGATTTTCATGTTTGTCACCAAACA
>JAFUPZ010000038.1 GCA_017472545.1 bacterium
TACGTTTGCACCAACAGATACTGTTGTTGCGTTGAAGAAGTTACCTTTATACAAGGTCATTGTTCCACCGATTAAGCCACCGTTTTGGGTTGAATCAATACCACTATATCGTTGAGATGCACCGTTATAACCGATGTAGCCTGTCCATACTCTATCCCAACCGCGTTTTAGTGATTGCATTTCACTATCGAAGCCCACTAATGTACCATATGTAATATTGCTTACTTTTGGTCCGTTTTTAAGTGGAACGTTTTCAAATGTTGCATATGGTTTTACCCATACTGAACTTGATTCGTCACTTGGTTGGTATAGTGGTGAATATCGACCCATATCTGTTGCATCACCTGTTAGAGATAATGCATATTTATTACGATGTTTCATTGATACACGTTCTAAATATGGGATATTCATGTGTGTATCAGCATTAGAAAATGCGTAATTGAATGTTTGGTTAATTGTTCCAATTGCACCAACTGTTGCTGATGTTGATGAACCTAAAACTGCAGGGTTGAAGTTAGCAGATGGGTTTGATGGTGCAGGAATTGAGCCTGTATTACCGCCTGCTGTTGGTCTTGTGAAGACAAAGTAACCAGCATCATCTCGATTGTCATATGCTACATTGTATTTGTAAATTGGAGTATATAGTGTTGTTTGGTACTTACTATCTGGCAATCCTCCGACAATACCATTTACAACATTATCCTTTAGACCATTTTCCGCAAATAAAATACTTGTTGTATAAACATCTTCTTGCATATCTGACAACAAATTCATGCCAGTAACATTTAGGTTTCCACCATGAACTCCATATTCGTTTGCAATAAATCTATCCATCGTTTGATTTTTTAAATCTACATCAACTACCATATTTGTATCAGCAGTCAATGTTAATGATTCGAAGTTGTAATTATGAACAAGATTATTAACTGTATTTATTGTTGTATTACCTATATCAACATTTGCATTGCGAATATCGTTATATAGATAAAAAACAGTATTATTGATATCATCCCCTTGAATGTTTACAGTTGAAACACCATAACCTTTTGCTTTAAGATAATCTCTAACAGATTTATAACCTAATTTGTATAATAGCTGCTCTTCTGGAGTATCGCCAGCTAAATTTTCCTTAGCTTTCAAATATTCTTCAAATGTTTCATAACCTTTTTGATGAACAAATTGTTCTTCAGGAGTATCGCCATATAATCCTTGTTCTTCTTTCAAGAACTCTTCAAAAGTTTCATAGCCACCATTCATATTTAAAAATTGTTCTTCTGGAGTATCACCATAAAGACCCATTTCAACTTTCAAGGCTTCATCGAAAGTTTCATAACCAATAGCTTCTAAAAATTCATCAACTGTTGCAAAACCTGAATCTTTAACAGCTTCCTCAAGTGAAGAATAACCTGTCATATTCAAGTATGTTTCTGTTGGAGTATCAGCAAACCCCGCAGCTCTTAACGCTTCGTCTACAGTAGAATAACCAGTATTAGCTAAAAACGTTTCTATTGGGGTGTCCATATAGCCAAGACTTCTTGTATATTCTTCGACTGTTGAATAATCAGTATTAGCTAAGAACGTTTCAGTTGGAGTATCTTTATAACCTTGACTTCTTGCATATTCTTCAAAATCTGCAACTCCATTACTTGTATAAAACTCAGAAACTGGTACGCCACTACCACTAATACTATCTTGAAGTAAAATTTTACCGCCCGTTTTCATATTAAAATTCAAAATTACATTTTTATTACCAAGCATTATTGCATTATCGTCTTTTTCTCCATTAGATTCTGTATAGTTGCCACTAAATACTGATGTATAGCCATCTTTTGCTACGATACTTAAATCTTCATCTGTATAAATAGCCCCACCTTGTGCTGTACCAGTTTCAGATTTTGCATAGTTATTTATAAAACTAGAATTTATAAATAATACAGAACCATCATTATGAATCGCACCACCATAGGCACTACCATTAGTAGATTTTGCATAGTTACCAATAAAATTACCTGTTATATCACCGATTGTGGCATAATTATAAATCGCTCCACCAGAAGTATCCGAAGATGAATAAACAAAGTTGCCGATAAAATCACCTGTTATATCACCGATTGTTGCACCTGCGCCAGAATTATAAATCGCTCCACCTTTTCCATTTGCATTTTTTAATGTTGCGTAGTTACCAACAAAATTACCTGTTATATCACCGATTGTGCCATTGCCGTTATAAATCGCTCCGCCCGCAACCCCATAATTTTTGGAACTAGAAGATGATGTTGCGTAGTTACCAACAAAATTACCTGTTATATCACCGATTGTACCATTGCCGTTATAAATTGATCCACCATTAGCTACATTAAAAGTTGAATTTACATAATTACCAATAAAATTACCTGTTATATTACCAATTGTTGCTGTTCCACCTGAACTATCATAATTATAAATTGCCCCACCTTCAGGGTTTTGACTTTGAATATAGTTTCCGATAAAATTAGCTGTTATATTACCAATAGTCGCAATTGAATTCGAATTATAAGCTCCGTTATAAATCGCTCCACCTTCAGTATCTACGTGATCTGATAAAAGGTAATTACCAATAAAAACACCATTGATATTACCAATTATTGCTGATGAGTTTGAAGTTCCTGCAAAGTTATAAACAGCACCACCTTTGGCAAAATTAGAAGTAGAACTTGCATAGTTACCAATAAAATCACCTGTCAAATTATCAATTTTTGCAATTGAACTTGAGCTAGCAAAATTATAAATAGCACCACCATAAGCATAGCTATTAGTTGATTGTACATAGTTACCAATAAAATTACCTGTCAAATTATCAATTTTTGCAGTTGAACTTGAGCTAGCAGAATTATAAATCGCACCACCAAAAACGAGAGGCCAAGAATCTTCAGAAGACGTAACATAATTCCCAATAAAATCGCCTGTTATATTACCTATTGTTGCGACTATATCACTTGAGTTAGCAGAATTACAAATTGCACCACCATAAGCTTCAGCATCAGCATCAGCATAAAAATCAGCAGTAACGGAAGTAACATAATTACCGACAAAATCACCTGTGATATTACCAATTGCTCCGACATTATAAATTGCTCCACCATAGAGGTAAGAATAATCAGAAGCTGAAACGTAATTTCCAATAAAATTACCTGTTATATCATTAATTAGGCCACTATTATAAATCGCTCCACCATTAACATCTATATGAGGACCGCCCTTTGATCTAATAGAATTACCATTAACAGAATTGCCAACAAAATCAGCCACAACTTTTGTTAATTCACCTGCATTAGATATTGCACCACCGCCAATTTTTGCGTATTTATTACCTGTTGCTGTTGATTCAATTGTTCCAGTTACTGAGTTATTAGAAAATAATTCATTATTTATAGATTTAGTACTCCCTTCTAGATTATTAAATACGCTATTTCCAACCATTAAATATGGAGAAGACCAAGAAGTACCAGACGGATTTGTTACTGTTCCATAATCATATGAATAATTCTCATACTTTGTTGTATATGTTTTGTTGTCAGGATTTTCGTACTTATATGTAAAAGTCACAGGTTGGCCTAGAACTGTTGATTCTGTTGTTACTGAGGTATCGCCGTTCTCTTCGCCGTACAAGTTATCAAATTTGTATGTATATGGTATTTCTTGCCCTAAAACAGTATAGTTTGTAGTTACTGATGTATTACCTTCACCATAAGTTGTTTGAAGTTCAAGAGAGTGTTCTGTGCCACTAGGTAAGGTTGTTGTTACAGTGGTTGTATCTTGAGCTTGAGCAACACCCATTGATGCTAAGCCAACCAATGCAGCAATAGACAATACTCGATAATTTGACTTCATCACCATATCAATATCCTCATTGTTTTTAGTTCGGTCATAGCGTACTTGATACGCTATCTCACCATTGAACAACTTTTTTGTTATGTTATGAGATCCTGAATCAAGTTCAGGATGACATTTTGTTTTGTTTCTGTCATAGCGTACTTGATACGCTATCTCACAATCGAACGACTTTTCTGTTATGTTATGAGATCCTGAATCTAGTTCAGGATGACTGGCTATTTTATCATTGCGAGGACTTGTCCGTCGCAATCGCATCATTTTGCTAGTTCCTGCGATTACTACGCCACTTTCGTGGCTCGTAATGACATTGTTTTAATGTTCTACCTCGTGATTATACACAAGGATTTTATCGGCTATTTTTACTCGAGACTTTAGGGTTTTTGAATCTTTTTTACAAAACTAAATACTATATATCCCAATAGATATATTATAATACTTTTTTATTAATAATTCAAGTGTTTACAGGTTATTTGTTATGATATAATAAACTTATGGACAAACCTTATATAATAAACACCCATTCTCATGCAAATATGCTTCGCGAAACTAACATCGATGAGGCAATTTCAAATGCTCAAAATGAAAATATAATCACCGTTGTACCTGCAAGTACTGCTGAAGATATTTTTGAAGTAGACAAATTCATTCAAAAATACAATGATGTATATGGGTATGTTGGGGTTTTTCCAGAAGAAGCTAAAACATTTACCGACAAAACTCTTTCCGATATGGAAAATATTATCAAAAATAATAAAAAAATTATTGGCATAGGCGAAATTGGCTTAGATTACTACTGGGACAAGTCATTCAAAGATTTACAAAAAGAAGTTTTCATAAAACAAATAGAATTTGCAAACCAAATGAATCTCCCTCTAAATATTCACTCAAGAGAATCTCACCAAGATACATTAGAAATTCTAAAAAAACACAACAAAAACTCAACAGCAATATTACATTGCTTTTCAGGGAGTTTAGAATTTGCAAAAGAATGTATAAAAGAAGGTATTTATATCGCACTTGGTGGGGTCGTAACCTTTAAGAACGCAATCAAAGCAAAAGAAGTGGCAACAGAAATACCTCTAGAATATTTATTACTAGAAACTGACGATCCATATTTAGCTCCAGTTCCATTTAGAGGGAAAGAAAACCAACCAATGTATGTAAAATATGTTGCCCAAACAATTGCCGACCTTCGAGGAATTTCTATCGACGAAGTAGCAAAAGCCACAACCAACAACGCAGAAAGGATTTTTAATTTCAATGCAAAATAAGGAAAGACTTGATAAATATCTAACTGATTTAGGTTATTTTGAAACAAAAAGCAAAGCTGCTTCAGCAATTTTAGCTGGTAATGTAAAAATTAACGACGAATACATTACAAAAGCTGGGTTTCAAATAAACCTTAATAAAGAATATGATATTCAAGTAAAATCAATGCCTTATGTTTCAAGGGGCGGATTTAAACTAAAAAAAGCATTAGATACTTTTTGTCCAGTTGTAAAAGATAGAATTTGCTTTGATGCAGGTGCTTCTACTGGCGGATTCACTGACTGTTTATTACAAAATGGCGCAAAATATGTGTACGCTGTTGATGTAGGGTACGGACAATTAGATTGGAAAATAAGATCTGACAATCGCGTAAAAACAATAGAAAAAACTAACCTTAAAATATGCTCTCAAGCAGATATTTACGCAGAAGAAGATATTTTTGCAGATTTATTAGTAAGTGATTTATCATTTATTTCACTAACAAAAGTTCTAGATAACTTAAAAACATTATTAGCACCAGACTTTCACGAGATGATTTGTCTTATAAAACCTCAATTTGAAGCAGGGAAAGATAAAGTTGAAAAAGGCGGAGTAGTACGAGATCCGAAAACACACATTGAAGTAATCGAAAACGTACTAAACTACGCCAAAAACTTGGATTACTCAATCAAAGGACTAACTTATTCCTCAATCAAAGGTCCTGCTGGAAATATTGAATACTTGGTATGGCTAACTACAGAAAAAATTGAAAATAACTACAATATCCAAGGAATTGTAAACTCAGCGTTTGAAAACCTTAATTAAGGTTTATATATTCAGCTTTTTTCTTCTCGTTAATTTCAATATATTTAAAAATATTCAACACAATACCAGGTTGGAAATAATAATTGTTATCAGCAGGAGTAATTCTAAGCATAGCCTGATTAGTATTAACATTAGAAACCATAGCCAAAAACTGCTTATTTACCGCCGTAAACAAGACATAACCAGACTTCGATTGAATTTCATCAATAGTAAATCTATTTGCATTAATAGCCGCTATAGTCAAGTAAAATAAGGTTACATGATCTGTATTGAAAACTTTATAACAGTTTTCATAATGCACATTTTGCGCGGTAATCAATGTACTCAAACTCATTTCTTCTCCATTAGCAAAAACAGGAGTAGAAATTCCAAATAATAATAAAATAGCAAAAAATACTTTTATGATTCTTTCCATGATTCACCCACATTTATATCAACTAACAACTTAACACTAAGCGGTTGGCTCAATTCCATCGACTGTAAAACAAGTTCTTTAACAAGCTCTAACTCATCTTTTGCAACTTCAACAACCAACTCATCATGAACTTGCATAATTAATCGAGATTTCAAATTATTCAACTTCAAAGCTTTTGCAAAATCAACCATAGCCATTTTAATCAAATCTGAAGCTGTACCCTGCATTGGATGATTGATGGCTGCACGCTTTGCAAACTCTCTTATCATAGCATTTGGACTATTTATCTCCGTTTCCAAATACCTGCGACGACCAAAAATTGTATCAACATAGCCTTGTTCTTCTACAAGTTCTACCATACTGTGCATATATTCTTTTATTCTTGGATAAGTTTCAAAATACTTATTGATAAAATTTTCAGCCTCGTCAGCAGTAATATCAAGCGCTTTTGCTAAGCCATACTTGCTTTGCCCGTATACTATACCAAAATTAACAGCCTTAGCCTTATAACGCATTTCTTTTGTGACTTCTTCTATAGGTACCTCAAAAACCTTTGATGCTGTTACTGTATGAACATCAACACCAGAATTAAACGCATTTATAAGATTTACATCCCCAGAAACATGTGCCAATATTCTTAACTCTACTTGAGAATAATCAGCAGACATAATCAAATAATTCTGTCTATCAACAGGTACAAAAGCTTTTCTTATTTTATTACCTTCTTCTGTTCTTATTGGAATATTTTGTAAGTTTGGATTTGAAGAAGACAGTCTACCAGTTGTCGTTACAGTTTGATTATATGATGTATGGATACGATTATCTTTTGAATCAATTAACGCTGGAAGTGCTTCTGTATAGGTAGATTTCAACTTTGCATATTTACGATAATCAAGTATTAACTTGGCAATTTCATACTCTTCAGCTAACGCATTTAAAACTTCTGCACTTGTAGAATTTTTAGACTTACCACGTTTTTTAGACGACTTTAACTGAAGTTTATCAAACAAAATATATGCAACTTGTTTAGGAGAATTTACATTAAAACCTTCCCCAGCTAATTCATATATCTTTTGTTCTAATGTATGTAATTTTTTATCATATTCAGAAGTTAAATTATTTAGATACTCTACATCCACAGAAACACCAACTTCTTCCATTTCTGCAAGTACAAATGCTAAAGGGATTTCAATATCATTAAGTAATTTATACTCTTTTTCATCCAAAGATTGGCTCCAGAAAGAGGTTAATTCAAATAGACTTGCAATTACATCACCTGCATAATCTTTAATTACAGAAATGTCATTATCCGCAATAGATGATTTTTTGGAATTTGAAACAATAGTAGGTAAAATATGATTAATTTGCTCCATACATTGAATATCAAAATCTGAATTTGCATTAGAATTCTTGATATAAGAGGCTAACATAGTATCAAAAATAACACCCTTTGGCTTGATGTTAAATAAATTTAGGATACAAGCATCAGTCTTAATATCGTGCGCAAATTTCTTAACCTCAGAATTTTCAAATAATGATTTTAATCCGTCAAAAACAAAATCTACACTTAATTGATTTGCCAGACTGTGATTTAATGGAATATAAAAACACTCAGTAATTTCACTTGCACCTACTTGGATACTATTTTCAGAAACAGAAAAAGCACTATTTATACCTAATGCAATACCGAAAACCTTTGAATTAAGAGCATTCTCATATTCTGCAAAAATTCTATAAGCAAGAACCTTTTGAGAATTTAATTTTGAAATCATATTTTCAAAATCAGTAGTATCTGTAACTAATTTTGAATTATATTTTAATTCTATCTTATTTACCTCTGATTGAACAGCCTGAGCAAACAAACCTAATTGTCCATTAGCATTTTCAGATTGAGCTGAAGCAAACAATGGCAAAGTTTGAATATCATTTTCGACAGTTTTTTGAGGCTCTTCAACCACAGAAACAACCGCATTTTTGTCAAATAATTTAAAAATAAATTCAATATTTTTTAAGAAACTATAAAACTGCATAGTTCTTAAAAATTCGGTAACCGCAGCAACATCAGGTAATTCAATTTTTGTGTTATCAAAATTAAAGTCAATATCAACATCTTGAACAATAGTTGCCAAAAATTTACTCAATTTTGCATCTTCAACACCATTTGCAAGTTTTTCCTGAACAGATTTGCCACTAACTTTATCAATATTTGCAAGGACATTTTCAACGGTTTTAAACTCATCTAACAATTTAACCGCAGTCTTTTCACCAATCCCTCTAATACCAGGAATATTATCTGACGTATCACCTCTTAAAGCTTTATAATCTATAACTTGATCAGGATAAACACCTAGTTTTTGATAAACTTGGTCCCAACCATACTCCATAAGTTCACCCTTAGACGGAATAATAACTTTTATACAACCATTTTGACGAATAAGTTGAAAAGAATCCTGATCTCCAGTTAAAATATATACTTTATGCCCTAATTCACAAGCTCTTCTTGAAATTGTACCAATCACATCATCAGCTTCAAAACCTTCTTTTGTATAAATTGGGATATTAAAAGCCTTTAGTCCTTCATATATCAACCCCATTTGAATACGCATAGGATCAGGCATAGCTTCGCGATTAGCCTTGTATTCAGTATACTGTTCAGTTCTGAATGTATGATGAGAAACATCAAATGCAACGCCTATGGCATCAGGATTAAGGTCTTCATTTTTCAATAAGTCAAAAATAGCTTTAAAAAAGCCATAAACAGCCCAAGTTGGAGTACCATCCTTTGTTTTCATATTAGTACGCTCTAGAGCATAATATTGACGAAAAGCTAAGGCGTGACCATCAATTAAAATTAAAGTCTTTGACTCTCCCATACACATTCTCCCTTTTTACTCATTTTCGCATAAAAACCAGCCTTTGGCAATATAAAAAACTACCTAGAGACATAAAACACTAGGTAGTTTAATATTACTAACTTATAACTTAATATTAAGCTGAAATTTCACTTGATGAGTCTTTTGTTGGAAGTTTTACAACTTCGGCATTCTTACGATTTTTCACCATTTCTGATGTTACAACAAACTTATCAAGATTTTCTTTAGTTGGAACATCATACATAACGTCTAACATAATTTCTTCTACGATAGAACGCAATGCACGAGCACCTGTTTTACGCTTAATAGCTTCTTTTGCAATCAATTCAACCGCATCTGGTTCAAATTCTAAATCAACACCATCCATTTTTAATAGAGCTTGGTATTGTTTAAGAACGGCATTCTTAGGTTCTGTTAAAATCATTTTCAATGTTTTTTCATTTAACTGATCTAAAACTGCATAAACAGGAACACGACCAATAAATTCAGGTATCAAACCGAATTTTAACAAGTCTTCAGGTTGAAGTTTTTTCAATAATCTTACAGCCTGAGCTTCTTTTTCAGCTTGAGACATTGGAGCTTTTGCACCAAAACCTACTGAATTACCTTCGCCAGCACGAGCATCTACGATTTTTTCCAAACCTACGAAAGCTCCACCAACAATAAACAAGATATTGCTTGTATCAATTTCGATAAATTCTTGATGAGGGTGTTTTCTGCCACCTTGAGGCGGAACGTGAGCAACAGTACCTTCAATCATTTTCAATAAAGCTTGTTGTACACCTTCACCTGAAACATCTCTTGTAATTGAAGTATTTTCAGATTTTCTTGAAATTTTATCGATTTCATCGATATAAATAATACCTCGTTCAGCTTTAGCCGAATCAAATTCAGCATTCTGATACAAACGAAGAAGAATGTTTTCTACGTCGTCACCAACATAACCTGCTTCAGTTAAAGTTGTAGCATCTGCAACGGCAAATGGTACATCTAACATTTTTGCTAAAGTTTGAGCTAACAAAGTTTTACCAGAACCAGTAGGACCAACTAAAAGAATATTGGATTTTTGAATTTCAACAGCATCTTTTTCGTTATCCTTGTTATGTTTTAAACGTTTATAGTGGTTATAAACAGCTACAGACAATACTTTTTTTGCATCATCTTGACCAACAATATATTGGTCCAAATATTCCTTAATTTCATGAGGTTTTGGAATTTGTTTTTCAGCTTTTTCAGCCTTATCACCTTCAGCTGAAGCTTCTTTATCTTTAGAATCAAAGAATTCTTCATCCAAGATTTCATTACAAAGTTCCACACACTCATCACAGATATAGACCTCAGGACCTGCAATAAGTTTTTTTACTTGGTCTTGAGTTTTACCACAAAAGGAACATTTTAATTTATCATCGTTTTTTGGCATGTTATATATTCCAATATTATGAGATTCTTCGGCTTTAAAATAGTCATTCTGAGCGATAGCGAAGAATCTCAAGTATTACCGCCTCAGAATGACGATTAACTATTTAACAATATCACGTGTAATAACTTTATCAATCATACCGTATTCAAGAGCTTCTTGAGGAGTCATGATATAGTCTCTGTCTGTGTCTTTTTCAATCTTTTTGATTGATTGACCAGTATTAGCTGCTAATGTTTCATTCAACGCTTTTTTCAATCTTAAGATTTCTTGAGCTTGAATTTCAATATCAGTAGCTTGACCTTGAGCACCGCCTAAAGGTTGGTGAATCAAAACTCTTGAGTGAGGAAGAGCCATTCTCTTACCTTTAGTACCAGAAGATAAAAGGAATGCACCCATAGAAGCAGCTTGTCCCAAACAAATTGTTGAAACATCTGCTCTAATGTGTTGCATAGTATCATAAATTGCAAGACCCGCAGTTACGCTACCACCTGGACTATTAATGTATAACATAATATCTTTTTCAGGATTTTCGCTGTCTAACAATAATAATTGTGCAACAACTAGGTTAGCAACCATATCATCAATTGCAGTTCCTAAAAAGATAATTCTTTCTCTCAATAATCTTGAAAAGATGTCGAATGATCTTTCACCTCTGCTTGATTGTTCAATAACTACAGGTACAAAACTCATGATTAATTCCCTTTCTTATTCTTATTATAACTACGTTCTATTAAGCTTCAACTTTTTCTTTATCAGCTTTTACTTCAACATATTCGATTTTGTTGTTAGCAATTAAATAATCTCTAACTTTTTCATTAACGATTTGTTGAGAAATTGTTGATAAGAAATCAGGATTTTGACCAAATTGTTTGATTAATTCTTGAGGTGCAACACCGTATGAATTAGCCATTTGAGTCAATTTAGTTTGAAAATCTGATTGTTCTACTTTAATGTCAGCTTCTTTTGAAATTTTATCAATGATTAAAGAATTTTTAATTCTTACAGCAGCTTCATCTGCTAAAGATTTTTCAAAAGATTCACCTTGAGATTTCAAGAATTCTTCCCAATTTACACCTTGATAAGCAAGTCTTTGTTGGTATTCTGATCTCAATGATGCAACTTCTCTATTCACCATACCTTCTGGGATTTCAACAGAAGAAGCTTCAATAACTGCTTTGAATACAGTATTTTCAGCATTGATTTTCTTAACGCTTTCTCTTTGAGCATCTAAGTATGCTTGAATATCAGCTTTCAACTCATCAACTGTTGAGAATCTGCTTGATTTTTTAACGAAATCATCAGTCAATTCAGGTAAAACTCTTTGTTTAATTTCTTTCATTTTGATAGAGAATGTAGCTGGTTGACCTTTTAATTTTTCATCGTGGTATTCAGCAGGGAAAGTAACTTGAATATCAAATTCTTCATTGATATTGTGACCTACTAATTGTTCCGCAAAACCAGGAATGAAGTTAGAATGAGCTAAATCAAGAGTATAACCTTTAGCAGATCCACCTTGAATAGCTTCACCATTACATACACCATCAAAGTCAAATACAACGATGTCAGTTTCAGCAGATGGTCTATCTAAAACTAATTCCATAGATGAATGTTGAGTTAAGAAACCTTCAAGAGATTTATCAAAAGCATCATCTTCTAAAGCTGGGTATTCAACTTTTACACTTAAATCTTTATAAGCACCTAAAGAAACTTCAGGTCTTGTTTCAACTTCAAAAGTTACTTCTACATCTTTACCAGATTCAAATTTATAGTTAGTAATTGCTGGTTGAGTAATAACATCAAGCTTGTTATCGTAGATAGCTTGACCTAAATATTTTGGAAGTAAGATTTCCAAAGCTTCTTGTTGAATTCTATCTACACCAACATGTCTTTCAACAACAGCTCTTGGAGCTTTACCTTTTCTAAAACCATCAACATTGATATATTGAGCGATTTTTGTAGCTGCAGAATTGTAAGCACTTGTAGCTTCAGCTGCAGGGATTGTCATACTAATACTAACTAAATTGTCTTTTCCTTTTGTTAATGTTGTTTCCATCTTTTAATATCCTTCTTATATTTTACATGTATCTTGTTAAATTTTACCTCAAAAAACTATAAAAGCAACTCATACAAATAGACTACATGCCGAAAATCCCTGATTTTTGAATATAAATTTACAAAGGCTTGCAAGGAAAATATCTTTGTGCTTAGATAAAAGCATAATCAGGTGACTCCTCTTCATCCTGGTTAAGGTAAATCAGCAAGCGGCGGTTGAATTACCGATTAGTTTAATCAAAAAAAGAAGGAAAAATAAACAATGTTAAAAATCAGATTAAAAAGATTAGGCGCTAAAAAAGCTCCTTCATACAGAATTATCGTTATCAACTCAACAACAAAAAGAGAAGGTAGACCAATCCAAGAATTAGGTCACTACAACCCAAAAACTAAAGTTATGAAATTAGACAAAGCAGCTGCTCTTGATTGGATTTCAAAAGGTGCTCAACCTACTGAAACAGTTGCTTACCTAATCAAAAACTGCAACGATGACGGTACTTTAAACTATGTTAAAAAAGAAACAGTTAAACTTTCTAAAAAAGCATTAGCTAAAAAACAAGCTGAAGAAGAAGCTGCAAAAGCAGCAGCTGAAGCGGCAGCAGCAGAAGCAGCAGCGGCTGCAGAAGCACCAGCAGAAGAAGCTCCAGCTGAAGAAGCTACTGAAGCATAGTTATCTGATAAAGATTACAAATAAAAAAGAGTTCTTATCATTAAGAACTCTTTTTTTATTACTATTATTGCCACTTTGAAAGTTTTTTAGATTTCTTTCGCATATTAGCAGAATACGAATCTTTTCTAGCTTTTAATAAACGTTTTCGACCGTCTATATTTCTAGTATAAAAGATTTCAACATCCCCAATATATTTTCTCCAAAGACGTTCAAATATCAAAACATCTTCTTTTCGTTGAGAAACAATTGATGGAAGTGAAAAATAATCCTTCTGCTTAATAAATCGAAGAAATATATCTGGCTTTACCAAGACATATCTTGGATTTTCTATTGGATTTAAAAATTCTTGCAAACATTTTATAAGTAAATTATTCTCTTCAGTTGATAAATTTTTACAAGTTACAAATACACCATCCTCAGACTTTGTAACATTTATCCCAACTAGTTTTAGAGAAGTTTTAATATAACCAAGATATGCTAAAGTTTCCAAATGTACAATTGCAACTTGCTTCATTATGCCCACAATAGTACCAGTTTTCAAAAACTTAATTAATAATCCCAATAAAATAAAGGTTAAAACAATCAAGACAAGAAAAAACATAAATCTATTGTTTGAATAATGCAAAGAATACAAGATAGGAGCAAAAATAAGTAATATAGAATTTAATACAGCTAGATAGCTTGTATAAGTTAGAGTTTTTACCGTATACTTCGGCGTATCAACCCCAACAGATAATGTCATTGCCGCATTTCCATAACCCAAAACTAAAGCTTTATCCCACCAATCTTTAACTAAATTCCTCTTTGTAGAAAGTGATCTTACAGTGTCGTTATGCATTTTTATCGCATGATCACCAAACTGAGAAATGTTTTTATAAAAAGTTTTCCAAGAAAAAACTCTATCAATACCACTTGTAATTTCATGTTCTCCATTATAAGCGGGCGCTTCGTAACCTTCAAAACGTTTTCCAAGTTGTTGCAAATCATAAAAATCTGGGGCATTCAAATTTATATCATCATCCGAATATGTTTCTTTAAAAATATCCAAATTAAACTTTGGAATTCTTACAGATGCTAAGTGCCAAATATTAGAGATTTTATTAGGATTATTTTTATCAATACGAATTGCGCGCCCTCTCATTTGATTTGAGAGCATATAAGAACTGACTGTACTAGATAATATCAAAGAATTTATACATGGAGCATCCCAACCTTCTCCTAATAAAGCTTGAGTACCAACTAGAACATGTATATGTCCACCACAGAACAATTCTGTAACAAGTGCAACAATACGATTTTTCACGCTTCCTTTTGGCACAATTTTATAAAAATCTTTATCCTCTTGAGAAACGGATACAGAAATATTCTCCAAAGATATATTTTTTCGAGTTAACAAAAGATTAAAATCATCAATAATATCTGAGGGCAAAAGTATTAAAGATCCACATAACACCCCAATATTTAAACGTTTTTTATATTTATCTTTTAGAGTTCTCCAGATAGGTACAACACCTAGACACTTATTTTCCGTATCAGAAGCCTTTATGTAATCAGCAAGGATAACCATTCTCAAATTTTTATTCATTGCTTGGTATTCAAGCTCTAGAATTTCTGAAATAGAATCTAATTTTCCTAGCGAATTTGCGATTTGACGTTGAATTTTTGAACTCTCATCTAAGACAATTCTTTTATTTTGAACTAAACCCAAACGTTTTGCATAGTTATAGTATTCTTCAATTTTTGTTTCTAAACCTGGAAAATAATCTTTATTTGTAACAAGAAAACCATTCAAAAAGAATTTGGCTCTGGTCAAGTCAAAGCGAGGTAATTCAGCTTGTTTAGCCCCGAACAATTTTAAAAATTCTTTTGGAATTTTATAACCTGCTTTTGATAATAAAGAAGCGATAGAAACAAACAAATCTGGATTTTTAAAAATTACCTCAACTTCAAAATCTGTAGGTGTTAAAAATTCCATCTTGCTCAAATACAATAAGAGTTCTTTATCATTCAATATTTTCTTCATTAACTCATTTATATTTGAATAGACTTTTTTTATAAGTAATTTTTCATCATCACGAAGATTTGAAAGATAGATATAATCTTGATGCGGACACAAATCACCATTTTTAACCAATTCAGGAATCGAAATAGCCTCATCAATTGGCCCACAAAGAGCTTCATACCTATCCCATTCTGAGTACTCAACATCATATGGTGGTGTTGCAGTTAGGGATACAGTCTGTTTTGGCTTTAAATTTTCGACAAGGTAATTCAAAGCCTTCCACCATTCTTTTCTCAAGTGGTGTGCCTCATCAAAACATAACAAGGATATATTTGCCTCTCGCAAAACACCAATAATCTGATCAGCCTTCGATTGACTAAATCGTTTCGAATTAGAAATAGAATCAGATTCTTCAATATCATCTTCAGAGTCAAATTCTACAGTTTCTGCCTCTTCTATATCGACAGAACCACAAAAAGCAGCAAGTAGTGCCTGATAAGTTGTGATTGTAATAAATTTAGGCTCTCTAATATCTAGCGAAACCAAATTATAATCTTTTTCAAGCAAAAATGAAGAACAAATACGCTCTTTCCACTGATTTTTAATAGTATTTGTTGGGCATAAAACCATAGTCGGACGGTTAATTCGAGAAATTACTTCAATCCCTAAGGTGGTTTTTCCTGCCCCAGGAGCTGCGACAATATGTAGTTTTTCATCCATTAAATGAAAATCCAAACTATCTAAAATGCGCTTTTGATAACTTCTCCACTTCCCTTTAAAATTTAAAACCTTAGCCAATCCGACTCCTAAATATTAAGCTTATAACCCCCACCATAAATAGTTTCAATATACTTTTTACCATCTGAAATCTTATCAATCTTGCTTCTCAAATGACGTATATGAACCCTAATAGTTTCTATGTCATCATCAGGAGAATAACCCCAAATATCCTTTAATAATTTCGCTGAAGAAACCATATTCCCATGATTCTGAAATAGCAAATTAAAAATATCAAATTCAATAGGAGTTAATTTAACTTGCTTATCATGAATTTTAACGTTATAAGTTTCTGGAAGCAAAGTAATTTCACCCAATGTTAACAAATCTCTTGTTGATGCAGATTTTGGGATTTGATGAGTACGTTTTAATAAAGCTCTAACCCTAACCAACAATTCCTCAACTTCAAAAGGCTTAACCAAATAATCATCGACGCCAATATTAAAACCATTAACTTTATCATTTAATTGAGACAAAGCTGTGAGCATGATAATTGGTATATCTTTAGTATCCTCATTCTGACGAATACGCTTAGCAACCGTAAAACCATCAACTTCAGGCATCATAACATCTAAAACTACAAGAGATGGAATTTCTTGCTTCACTAGAGCAAACCCCTTTGTTCCGTCAAAAGCCTGAACAACTTTATATCCTGCAAGCTCTAAATTGACCTTAATAAGTTCGTTAATTGCTATATCATCATCTATTACTAAAATCTTGTTATTCATAGGAAAATCTTAATACAAATCACCTACAAATTGAATACGTTTAATAAAACTTAACAAATTAAAAAACCAAAAAGACCCCCTACAAGTGTCTTTTTGACATTTATTAAATTTCACTAAGTACTTTTATACTAAAAAGGTAACAAAAAATAATTTTTTAGTATATTATGTAATAGTGTTCAAAATATACATTTATGACATAAGGAGAAAGATAAATTGACAAACGCACTTTTAGACATGTATCAACAAACTCACTCAGACGAAAATAACGAAATCCACTTAGGACAACACGTACTTGCTGAGTTTTTTGAATGTGATCCAAATACGTTAAACAGCTTAGATAAAGTTGAAAAATATATGATGGATGCAGCTTTAGAATGTGGAGCTACAATTGTACAAAAATGTTTCCACATGTTCAGCCCACACGGTGTTTCTGGTGTTGTAATTATTTCAGAAAGCCACTTAGCTATTCACACTTGGCCTGAACTTGGATATGCTGCAGTAGACCTATTTACTTGCGGTTCAAAATGCGATCCTAAAGTTGCTTATGAATTCTTAAAAACTAAATTCAATTCTAAAAATGCTAGTTTTTCAGAATTAAAAAGAGGTATTCTTTCACCTGAGACATTGAAAGTTGCTCAAGAGCCTTTCAAATTAATGTCACAAATCCAAGAATAGTAACCAAATAAATAAACTATAGTAAAATAACCTAATAGAGCAATCTGTTAGGTTATTTTATTTGTTTAATTGCTTCTGGAATAAAATCAATTATATCATTTGCCATAACGCAATATTCAGTAAGATTATCTTTTGCAATATCTCCAGCAAGACCATGCAAATATACCCCTAAACAAGCTGCATGGTATAAGTTCATATTCTGAGCCGCAAAGCCTGCAATCATACCAGTTAAAACATCACCTGAGCCTGCTTTAGCTAAAGCATTATTTCCTGTAGTATTTTCATACAGGTGTCCATCTGGAGTACAGACATAAGTTTTGTGAGATTTTAAGACAGTTATTGCATTAAAACCTGCAGAAATAGCTTTTGCATAAGACGGCAAATCCGAAAGAATTTCTTCTACATCCACCCCTAATAATCTTGCAGCTTCTTTTGGATGGGGTGTTAATACTACATTTTGAAAATCTCTATCCAAGAACATATCTGCATTATTCACCAAAACATTCAAGCCATCAGCATCAATAATCAACGGAGTTTCTGGATTTAATACCGAAATTACCGATTTAAAAATACAAACGGCATCATCTGATTGGGATAAACCGCAACCAATTTCAACAACATCAGCCTGTTTTATGTACTCATTTCGCTTATATAATGGAGCAAACACAACATTCTGAGTTTGGGCAGCTACAGCATCAATAACTCGTCCAGTCGAACATAAAAAGCAATATCCGCATCCAACCTTCAACGCAGCAACACTGGATAAATAAGCCGCACCTGGCATGTAATCAGAACCTGCGAAGTTCAAGACTCTACCATAAGTAGATTTATTAGACTCTTCGTAACGTCGCGGTAATTTATAGTCCATTTTGCCTAATTGCCTCATAAGCTACAATTGCAACAGAATTAGATAAGTTAAGGCTTCTTTGCCCTTCTTTCATTGGAATAGTTCTGGCATGAGAATCTTTTACGTATTTATCAGGTAAACCTCTAGTTTCTGGACCAAATACAATAAAATCCCCATCTTTAAACTCAATTTCTGTATACAACTTATCAGTTTTTGTAGTCAAATAGTAGAAAGTTCCATCTGGGAATTGTTCATACAAATCTTCCATTGTATCAACCTTATGCAAATCAACACTTTCCCAATAATCCAAACCTGCACGTTTTGTATATTTACTAGATAAAGAAAAACCTAACTTTCCTACAAGGTACAAGCTTGCCCCACAACAAGCACAAAGACGGGCTATATTGCCCGTATTTTGTGGAATTTCTGGTTCATATAAAACTATGTTTAATTTACTTGGCATCGTTAAACAACTTTCCGCTTTCTGCTACTACAGGAATTGCTCTTACAACACAGAATACAATAGCAAACCAAGCACAAATAACACCGATTAAGTGAATTAAATCAGCAATCTTAGCATCTAAACCTGGAGTAGCTGCAACAATTAAGAATACGAATGCAACAACCTTAGCAACTGCATAACTTATTCTCATAAATTTTGAAGAACAAATAAATTTACCCCACGCAGTAGATTGCATTGATTTTTCACCGAAAGCAGTCATACCTTTTGATAACGCAACACTTCTGATGCTATCTGTAGTAAATGCTCTAGCTACACAAATTATAGGGAACAAAACGTTAACGATTTGAGAATTTGCCAAGTATCCTAAAACAGCAAAAGCTACCCAATAAGAAACTTCTACAATTCTATCGCCCATAATATCCAATACTGAGCCCCATTCTGAAGCCTGATTAAATTTTCTTGCAACATAACCATCAACACCATCCATAATAAATGCGATAATTGTCAAAACTGTTGCCCAGATATAAGCACAAGTTGAATCTACAAATAACAACCCAATAGCAATAAATGCTACAAAAACTCTACTAATAGATACTATATTAGCCGCATTATCTTTAATATTCATAATTACATATCCTCTTTCTACTTTTTAGATCTTGATAGAGCAAAATCAACTGAATCTAGGTTCTTAACTCTATCACCAAGCATGAATTTTTCAGCTTCTTCTAATATACTTACTACAACAAAACCGTTCTCACCATCAGAACGAGCTTTTTTACCAGTTTCACAACAACTAATAAAGTGTTGGCACTCAAGTTTTAACGGTTCAATTTCAAGATAATCTAAATGAACATTTTCGATAGTACCAGCCTTAAAATTATCATAAATAGTAATCTTATCTTCTGCCACAGTATCATCAAGAATTGCAGTAGCCTTAGTACCTCTAACTAATAACTGAACATGCTTTTTAGGTGTAATCCAACTATCTGTAATTTGAGCAATAGCGCCACCTTCCATCTCAATACCAATATGAGTAATATCCATAATATCATTTTTATCAGAAGAACATCCAATTGCTGATAAAACACGTTTTGGATTTTTACCCAACACATAACTAATCATCGAAACATCATGAGGTGCTAAATCCCACATAACACTTCTATCATTTTTGAAGTAGTTGATATTTAATCTATCACTTTGAGCGTACACAATATCGCCCAAAACTCCTTCCTCAACTAACATTTTCAATCTATTAACAGCTGGGTGATACAATAACAAGTGTCCAACCATTAATACTAAACCTTTACTATCTGCCAAGTCTGCCAAATCTCTAGCCTCTTGAGCAACAGTAGAAATTGGTTTTTCTACATAAACGTGTTTACCTGCTTCAAGCATTGCTTTTACAAATTTGTAATGAGTGTGACTTGGAGTAACTACGCAAACCGCAGTAATTTCGTCACTATTTATAATATCATTAAAGTCCTTTGTAGTCTTAACATCTGGATATTGTTCTCTAACTTTTGCCAAGTTTTCTTCATCCAGATCACAAACCATTCCTAATGCATTTAAGTTGTAAAAATTACGAACAATATTGCGCCCCCATAATCCACAACCTAAAACTGCTACTTTTTGTTCTGCCATAATTCCCTAACTTTCTTATAATAAACTATTCTTAACTTAATTATAGACTTGAAAAGATAATTTGCAAATATTTTACAAATCTATCTTCCTCGTCTTTCTTGTTCTCTAAGACTACGAACAGCGTCAACCCTCATATCATACATTTGTTGGTATCTTTCGTAGAACAATTCTTCATCCTCAGGAGGAAAGACTTTTGCCAACTTATCCAACAATGGTTTTGGGATTTCGGAGAATTTAACCAATCTATCCAGTTGTTCATTAGTAACAGGGTACAATGGTTTATAATTCTTGTAAAAAATATGATTGCATTCAGCTTCGGCTTGAGTTGTATGTTTAGCGGCTTGTACACCTAACTTACAAGTTACAACATTACCTTCAAACAACACCCCTTTATACCCCATTAATAAGAGTCTAATAACCAAATCATAGTCAGCTAAAAGCTTAAATTTTTCATCAAAAGAGCCAATTTCTGTTAATACTGATTTTTTGAAAAACATAGCTTGTCTTGGACAAGGTGAAACCTGAAAAGCGTTCAACATTGCTGGCGCAAATTGGAATACAAACCCCTCAGGATGGCAACAATATGATGGGAAGAAACAAAAATCTGCATCTTCTTGCTCCATAAGGTTCACAATATCAGCAATAGCAGTAATATCATGATAAAAATCATCACAACTTAAAAATGAAACATATTTTCCCTTAGCTCTTAAAATACCTTTGTTCATTGCATCGAACTTGCCTCTATCTGGTTCAGAGAAAAAGGATAAATAACCACCATTTTTGTACTCTTTTAATAGAACTTCAGTACCATCATTAGATGCATTATCAATAATCAAATGCTCTACATAAGGATAAGTTTGTCTATCTAAAAGATTGACAAGCAAAGTAAAGTCATCAGCTTGATCATTTTCAACAATATTGTATGTTGGTGTTATTACTGTTACATCTGGTTCATACATAGTTTATATTCCTCATATTAATGATTTAAATACACATTTCTAAGAATTTGTTCTTCTATATTCTTTTTATCCGCAGGAGAAGTCTTTGCATCATTAATCATAATATCGAAAGCATACAACTTTCCTCTACGAGAAGTAATATACCCTGCAATTGCACTTGCCTCAGACAAAGTACCTGTTTTTGCTCTCAAGTTATCTTTAAAATATAACATGCGATTTTTTAAAGTACCTTCACCTGGTGTTGGCAAATAGTTTTTAAATGTTTCAAAATCATCTTCACCAGCTTTATATAGCAAGAAATTAGCCATAAAATCAGATGTCATTAAATTGTTTTTTGAAACACCACTACCGTCAACAATTTTTATATCTTCTGCAGATATTTTAATATTCTTTAAATACAAATCTGTCATTTTAATTGAATTTTCAATAGAGCCTTCTGAATCTGACCAAATTGCTCCAGCATGTTTAAACAAAGATTCTGCCGCGAGATTATCACTTGTTTTCAATATCTTGTTAAGAATAGTCCCTAAATCTCTAGAAACTTCATCTATTAAATAAACATTTTCTGTTGGTAATTTAGCTCTTTTAAAACTGCCATAGTATTGGAATTTACCAGCAGAAATAGCACTTTTTAGTCTTAAAGTAAAGTTTATTGCTGGATTCAAAACAGGAATAGTTTTTGAAACGGTTTTTGATACTTGCCCAGATACCACTAACATATTTTTACGAGCTTCTTCAGAAAACACATCTGACGGTTCGTTAAATTTAGAAAATGTAACTTCAGAAGCAGCTTTAAAATTTGTCACCGCTGACACCATAAACAAGTAAGGATAAAATGGTTTTGCATAAACATCAGCTACTGCGCCATTACTAGTTGGATTAACTGTAACTGTTGTAACATTACCATTAACATTGTATGCGGCAAACTTTGGCATTAAAGGATTTAAAGCATCATCCCATTGCCATCCATCACCCCATTGAACATTATCAAATATAGAATCATCTATATAAAAAGTCTTAGGCTCAATATTTTTTGCAGCAGCTGCTGCCATCAATTGTTCCAAATTTTTCTCGGTTAACAAAGGATCGCCAGAAAGTTTTAGATAAACATCATTATTAACACTTTTATAAAACTGTGTTTTTAATTCATAATCAGAACCTAAAGCATCTACAGCAGCTGATGAAGTTAATATTTTCAATGTTGAAGCAGGAAGTCTTGGGACTTTTTCATTTAGTTCATAAATAACCTTACCTGATTTAACATCAATAATTGATACAGATACTGCACTTTTATTAACACCTAAATTGCTCAATGTTTTACTTATTGATTCGGCATTACAAACCGTAACTGTTAGCGCGAAACCTAATATCAAACTTAATATTTTTCGCATAATATTTTCACCTCATAATTATCTTTTATGTCTTTTAAAACTGTGCATTTTGATCTAAATTCACGCATTGAATTCAAATCAATATTAGCACTAACAATTCCTTCTCCATCCATTATAGTCGCCAATTCTTCACCCTTGTAATCAATAATCCTTGATTCTCCAAGATTAAACTCCCCATTTTCAATAGGACCTGATTGAGTTAAAGCAACCATATAGCATTGATTTTCGACAGCTCGAGATTTTGTCATAACCTCCCAAGGTATCGGTTTTTTAGAGCCCCAAGCTGCACAATTAACCAAAACATCTGCGCCAGCCTTAGCATAAGCTCTATACATCTCAGGGAAACGAATGTCATAACAAATACTCAAACCAAAATTAACACCTTCTAAATCAACCATAACAAGCTCATCACCTTTGGTTATGTATTTACCTTCATCACAACCATAATAAGAATAAAGATGATTTTTAGAGTAATGAGCAACTAGTTGTCCTCGTCTATTAAATACAGGACAAGTGTTATAATATTTATTATCAATTTCGGCAACGTAAGAACCACCGACAATATTAACATTATGCTTTTGGGCCAATCTAGACAAAAATTCAAAAACAAGCCCACTATTCAAAGGCTGAGCAGAGTTTTGAAAATTACCACAAGACCAACCAACCGTCCAAACTTCAGGAAGCACTAAAACATCAGAATCAGAAGGTAGACTTGACTCTACCAAACTTTCAATTTTTCTTATATTTTCCTCTACATCCCCAATCACCGAACTCATTTGAAGAATAGAGAGTTTTAGCGATTTTGTTTCTTCCATAATTTAAGTTTTTTAGCCTCTTTGAATTTTTCTGGAGCAATCTTTCGAAGATATTCTAAAGATTCCGCTAACTCAGCTTTGATTTCATCATCAGTCTTACCTTCTGTGTAAATCGGCTCTCCATATAAGTTTAATAACCAACAAGGGCCAACAGGCACTGTCATTTTGTCCCAAGAAGGTACACTAATAAAGTTAAACGTGTCTGAATACCAATGAACAGGTATAATCGGAACATTAGCTTCTCTTGCCACCATGACAACACCAGATTTAACCTTATGCAATGGACCTCTTGGGCCATCAACCATAATTGCTACAGCTTCGCCTTCTTTTAGCTTTGAAATCATTTTTAAAGTTCCAGATACAGCCCCCTTACGGTTTGAAGACCCTCTACAAACTTGAAAACCAAATTTCTCCATAACATGAGAAATTACCTGACCATCCTTAGAATTACTAATCAGAATATTTACCTGATTTTTATTTGCTAAGCCATAACACGCACACTGATTTTCATGCCACATAGCATAAACACATGGTCTAATATTTTCTGGATGATTATACTCTGCAACGTGCGTTACAAGCTCCTGCAAGTGCATAACCTTGTATGCAAAATCCTTAACCTTCCCAATATTGTTCTTGTCTAAATTGAATAATCTAACCATAATAAAATCATTCTACCACAGATATATATACTAAAGCCAGTATATTAAAAATGTAAAAATAAAAAAAATAATAAAAATGTTGTTGACTTTAAAAATTTTTTGACGTAACATAGGAAATGTAGCCGAAAGGTACAAGCCCTATATCACGGGATGTGGCGCAGCTTGGTAGCGCACCTCGCTTGGGACGAGGGGGCCGCACGTTCAAATCGTGTCATCCCGACCATTTATAAAAAGAGATCGACAAAAGTCGGTCTTTTTTTATGCTCAATTACACCTTATGCAAACAGGTAATTTTTACGCTATAGCGAATATATATAATCAGTTTAGATTTTATTGACTTGAAAGTTCTTTTATAATAAGATAACCAAAGAGAGATTTTACACTATTATATAAGGATTAGGGAAAGTGGATTTCATTAAATTAACAATTGATTTCTTAGGTTTATTAGCAAAAATCGTAGGTAATTATGGATGGGCTATCATTCTTTTAACAATTATCGTAAGAGCTGCAATGTGGCAATTGAACGTACAACAACAACGCTCAATGAAAATGATGCAATCTCTTCAACCAAAAATGAAAGCTATTCAAGATAGATACCAAAGCAACCCTCAGGTTATGCAACAAAAAATGATGGAGTTCTACAAAGAACACAAATTCAACCCAATGGGCGGATGCTTACCACTATTAATTCAAATGCCTATCTTCATTTTGCTTTATTCAGCTTTAATCAGCCCTCAATTTATTCAAGTTGCTGGAGATCAACACTTTTTATTCGTAAAAAGCTTAGCTACAACAATGAGAGCGACTGCAGGCATTTCTGATAATGGCACTTTAGGAGTGGCTCAAGGTGACCAATTTGTATTAGGTAACACTGCTACAGTATACCTACCTAATGAAACACTTAAAAATGTTAAAGTTGTAGACCCAGCTAAAGCAATCGAAATTCAAGGTGAATTAGAACCTGGAAAAGACCTAGAAATGGTTGTTAGCTTGAACCACTTCAAATTAAAGTTCAGCGAACTTAATAAAATTCAAAAAGCAGACCTTGTTGTTACAAACAACAACATTAGAGAAAATGAAACAATCACATTTGTGAGAGATGAAAGAACAGATGATGGTTTATTAAAAGCAACAGTTCCTACAGTTGCAGTTAACAAAACTCTTCATTGGGATGTACTATTATTAATCGCATTATTTGCGGTAACAATGTTTGCTTCTCAAAAAATTATGATGGCAACAAACAAAACAGATTCAATGGACCCAACTCAACAAGCTCTACAAAAATCAATGGGTACATTTATGCCACTTATGATTATTGCAACATTCGTTATTATTCCAATCCCTGCAGGTGTATTGCTTTACTTAATCACAAGTAACATAATTCAAATCGCGCAAACTGTTATTATCAACAAACAAATTGATGCTGAAGAAGAAAGCAAGAAAAACAAAGTAGATGATTTGGAATTAAAAAACGCTAAAAAAGTAAACGAAAAATAATTAAATAAACACGAGAGAACAACTCCAATTTACACAATTGGAGTTGTTTTACATATAAAGGAAAAAAGATGAATATATCAGAATTCGATTATGAATTACCAGAAAAATTAATAGCTCAAATGCCAGCAGACAAACGTCAAAACTCAAAGATGCTAGTATTAAACAAACAAGTTCAAACTATTGAGCATAAACATTTTTTTGACATTATTGATTATATTTAGCCAGATTCTATCCTAGTTCTTAACAACACAAAAGTATTACCTGCAAGGCTTTATGGCACTAAGGATACTGGCGCAAAAATCGAAGTTTTCCTACTTGAACAAAAGCAAGACAAACAATGGTCTTGTCTAATTAAACCTTCAAAAAGAGTAAAACCTGACACAATAGTAACTATTTCTGATGAGTTAAAAGTTAAACCAATAAAAAGACTTGAAGATGATGGGGAATGGCTTGTTGAGATGATTTATGATGGAGATCTATTTGAAATCCTTCATAAAGTAGGA
>JAFUPZ010000039.1 GCA_017472545.1 bacterium
AGATTATTAAAATTTGATGCAAAATACAAAAACATCCCAATTTTAATGATTACAGCTCGTTCTCAAGAAGAAGACAAACTTATTGGTGAAGAAACTGGCGCTGATGAATACATTACAAAGCCATTTGATCTTGATGAAGTAGTAAAAATTGTTCAAAAATACCTAGAAGGGTAAGTCTAATAAAACGATGAATATTATTACAAACAAAACACTTGAAACATTAAAATATGACTTAGTTCGAGACGGACTTGTCCAATACGAAGTTGTTGAACAAGCGGAAGAAATCGCAAACGCTCAAAACATCAACATCGGACAAGCCTTAATTAACTCTGGATTTTTGACAGAAGAACAACTAATAAAATTTTTAGAATCAAAACTTCATACACCTTTTGTTGATTTGAACGATTATCAACTCGATCCAAAATGTTTAAAATATATAAGCTATTCTGATGCTCGAAGATACAAAATTATTCCATTATTTAAAATTGAAAATACTCTAACAGTTGCAATGGCAGACCCTAGAGATTTATTTGCAATTGATAAGATTATGGAAAGTGCAGAATGCGAAATTGATCCAGTTTTGTCTTCTGAAGAAAGTATCCTAAAAAAAATTGACGAATCATATAAAATTGACGTAACAGTCGGAAACATTTCAACTGACTCTAATTCAGGCTATGATTGGCAAGATGAACTTCATAAAGAAGACCTTAGTGACAATCACATTCAAAAAATTATTCGCGCAATTTTGAAACAAGCAATATTAGAAGGGATTCATGAAGTAACATTCCAAGGCGAAGAAGAAGGTCTTGGAGTAAACTTTAAAAAACACGGAGAACTAAACAATAAAGGCATAATTCCAACAGCGCTTGTAACTTTATTTGCCGCTAAATTAAAAACACTATCAGAACTTGACCCTTCAGTTTCTGAAGTTCCACAGTTAGGCAAATTATGCTTTAAAGTGGACAATATAATTGTTATCGCAAGTGTTTCAACATTCCCAACAATTATGGGAGAAAGAATTTTCTTAAAAATTTATAAACCACCAAAAGCTTTAGATGAAATTATAACCAATAAAACAGAATTATCAGAAATCAAACTTTCACTTGAAAAACCTGGTATTATTTTGGTTTGCGGCTCTTCTCTAAGTGGCAAAACCCACGTTATTTATTCACTACTTTTGGAAGCTGCAAAATCAAAAGCAAAAAATATTATGACTCTTGAAAGTATATCAAAATACGAACTCAAAGGAGTTAACCAATGCGAATTTAACGAAAACGTTGGCTTCAATATGGATAAAGCAACAAGATTTATTGAATTCCAAAACCCAGATATTATCTATCTTGAAGGTATAAAATCAAAAGAATCTTTCGACTATTTCTCAAGCCTTGTTTACAATGATAAAACCATCATTATGGAATTTCTAGCAAACAATATGGAAGATTTGAGAAACAAAATGTCATTCTCTGATTTTGATACGCTAAAATCAATTATCTCAAGTATGGTATTTATCCATTCTCAAAATAGCGTTGAAGTATTCAGTCGAGAATCATTACAGAAATATTTAGGATAAAAAAGAGGCGGAGCCAATGGCTCCGCCTCTTTTATTTTGACACTACCTACGCGTCTCTATGCCCTGTTTTCATCTTATGATCAATTACAGCAGTTCTTTGATTTGCTTCCAATTTACCGACAACAAGATGATAAGCTAAAACTAAAGCTGAGCCAACACCAGCAATAACTTTACCAGCGGTTCCAACATGTTTTAGTGGATGTTTAACTAATTCTAAGAATTTTGGACCCTCTTTCGCAAAAGCTTTAGGTAACGCTCTATACATCCAAGCACCACCAACTAAAGCCGTACCTGTTAATGCTCCATAGAACAGACCTTTGAATGTTGCACCTAGCATTTTATCTGTAGCTGAGAAGAATTTCCAAACATTAGCAATTTTTTCTTTGAAAGTTGTCTTTTTCTTAGGTTCTTCTTCGACTTTTTTATCAGAAGTTAAACCATTTCTTTCAAACATTTTTTTAGAATCTTCATCATTTTCTAAAATTACAGTAGGTTTTGTCCAACAACCAACTTGAGTAACCTTACCATCTGGCGTAATTTCATATTCTAATCCATCAATGACATTTGCTTTTTTCATGTGGATAAAATTACCTTCTGGCACATATTTCTTTTCCCATTCTGGGTCTTTAAGTCTTGCTTTGTACTCATCAGCTTTTGATGGTTTAATATCAACCTTATCCTGAGGTTGAATACCATTTAACAGATTTGTTGGAGAAGTACCAACGCCAGAAAGGGTTGGCTTTTGATCTTCTGTAGATCTGAAACTTACTTGATTTACTAAACCTACTTTCATATAACACACTCCTTGTTGAAGTTATGAAAACACTAATAAAAATTTTTTTGTTAGTTTTAACATAATTCTTTACATTCCGAACAACGACAATTGCGGAACTTCATCTTCATTATTTACCATTTTTTTGCGAGATGCAAGGTTATTTGAAAAATCTTTTTGCATTTTTAACATTAAATCTTCAGAACGTTTGATTACAGAGGAAGGCAAACCAGCCATTTTAGCCACCTGAATACCATAACTTTTACTTGCTCCACCTTGAACAATTTTTCTCAAGAATTCAATTTCACCATTTTGTTCAGAAATTGTAATTCTGTAATTTTTAATTTGTGGATATGTTTTTGTCATAACATTCAACTCGTGATAATGTGTTGCAAAAATACATCTTGCTTTAACTTTTGTCGCAATATATTCAGCAACAGACCACGCAATCGCAACACCATCATAAGTACTTGTACCACGACCAATTTCATCTAATAAAATAAAACTTCTATCAGTTGCAGAATTCAAAATATAAGATGTTTCAATCATTTCAACCATAAATGTTGATTGCCCAAGAGTCAAATCATCACTAGCTCCAACCCTCGTGAACACCTTATCCGCAACTCCGATTTTTGCATAATCAGCAGGAACCCACGAACCTATTTGAGCCAAAATTAAGATTAAGGCATTTTGGCGCATATAAGTAGATTTACCAGCCATGTTTGGACCAGTCAGAATCATAAACTGAGTTGCATCAGTTGAGTTTGATTTTAATTCCAAATCATTTGCTACATATTCGCCCAACGGCAAGATTTTTTCCAGTACTGCATGACGACCATTTTTGATAATGAAATCATCTGATTCATCCAAAATTGGCTTGCAGTAATTGTTTTCAACAGCAATTTCTGCCAACGAATTTAAGACATCTGCTTTTGCAACACAATCTGCAATTTCCCTAATTTTAGATACAAATTCTTTAGAATACTCTCTAAAATCAGTAAACAATTTATATTCAAGCTCAGTTGACTTGAATTTTGCAGATAAAACATCATCTTCATGTTTTTTAAGTTCATCAGTAATAAATCTTTCAGCACCAGTTAAGGTTTGTTTTCTGATATAAGTAGGTGGCACTTGATTTAAGAATGAATTTGTAACTTCAATAAAGTATCCAAAAACCTTATTATAACCTATTTTTAAATTCTTAATTCCAGTACGTTCTTTTTCTTCTTCTTCGAAATTTTTAAGCCAGTTTTCGCCACCTGTTAGCAAATCTCTGAAATAATCCAATTCACCGCTAACTCGTTCTTTAATAATTCCACCTTCTTTTAACAGAACTGGAGGATTATCAACGATAGTATTTTCAATCATTTGAACATAGTCACTAATATCTTCTCTATATTCTCTAACAGATGCAAACATATCATTTTCAAGATTTTCTGTAGAATCAAGAAGAGCAGGAAGCATATTTAGCGATAATTTCAAGCTAACAAAATCCTTAGGACTAGCAGAACCATTACTCATACGAGTTGCAAGACGCTGAATATCATAAATTTTTTCTAAATTTTCACCCAAAGAAAATCTTACATAATCTTTTTCAACAAGTTCAGATACCGCATCCTGACGAGATTGAATATCTGAAACATTTTTCAAAGGCTGACAAATCCAACTTTTTAAAAGCCTTGCCCCCATATTGGTTTTAGTTTTATCAATAGCCCAAAGAAGTGAGCCATATTTATTTTTCTCTCTTAATGTTTCAACAAGTTCCAAATTTTTTCTTGTTGATGCGTCCAAAATCATATATTCAGAAAGTTCATACGATTCTATTCTGTCAAATTTTGGCATGTTACCTTTTAAAGTTTCCCAAACATAAGCAAGTAAAGCTCCTGCTGCACGGAAACCTAATTTGTATTTAGAATACCCAAAAGCTTCTAAACTTTGAGTTTTAAATACAGTTTTTAAATTATTTTCAGCAAAATTCGCCTCAAAAACAGACGGCGGAATTTTGGAACAGTTATATCTTTTAGTAATTTCTTCTGGCAAATTCACAACTTCGTCTGGTACAATTTGGAACGGTTTAATATCTTGTTTCAAGCTTGGCGCGACAATTTCAGCAGGATTTAACCTTGCCAATTCTGCCATAATTAAATTCAACGGAGCTTGAGTAGTTTTAAATTCACCTGTAGAAATATCAGTGTAAGAAAATCCAAAAATCTCACTTTTTTCATCTTTATAAATCGCACAAATATAATTATTTGAATTTTGTTGTAAAAGATTACTTTCAGTCAAAGTACCTGCGGTAATAACTCTTGTTACCCCACGTTTGACAAGCCCCTTTGCGAACTTTGGATCTTCCAATTGATCACAAATTGCAACTTTATAATTTTTAGCAACAAGCTTTTCCAAATAATTATCACCAGCTTTAGCTGGAATACCCGCCAAAGGAATTCTACCTAACTTTGGTCCTGCATCTCGACCTGTCAAAGTTAATTCTAATTCTTTTGACATAATAAGCGCATCTTCAAAGAAAGTTTCGTAAAAATCACCTAAACGATACCAAAGCAAAATACCAGGATTTTCCTTTTTAATCTGTAAATACTGTTGCATTACAGGTGTTGTATCTTCTGCATTAACTTCCCAACTGTTTATGTGATTGATTTCAGACTTGCTCATACTATAATATTTATATAAAAACAAGAGGATTTCAACATGGGTTGTTTAAAAAACGTAACACGAGCATTATTTTTAACAGTTGTAGTCGTTGGTTTTATGGCATTTGGTGGACAAGACTATATAAAAAGAGTTGTTAAAAATTACATCAACCCAAGTCACGATATTGTTTTGGAACGAGCTCAAAAAATTGGTGATTTTTCCAAAATAAATAAAGAATTTGAAATAGAAAAAGCAGCAGGAATAATGGGCTATAACGCTGTATTAGCAGAACACAAAGCTTCTGGTCAAAAAATGGTTGTAATAGATTCTGCCAAAAAAGCACCTATCACGGCTGAAGACATAAAATCCCCAGATGTTGAAGAAAAACTAAAAGCTGCAATTAACAAAGTTAAATATCAAGCAGCAGCCGTTGAAGATTTTAGAGTAACTGAAAAAGGAACCATGACATCATACGGTCAAGAAGTTCCTTATGTAAAATTCACAGCAAGAATTAAAAAATTACCTATTGGAGAAATTTCAGGAATAATTTCTGTTGTTAAAGACAAAAACGGAAACGATAAAATTCTAGTTTCTGCAAACGAAAAAGATAGATATTCCCAACTTATTGCAAATGAGTTTTTCAAAGAAATCAAATAACTCATTGTAAACTGTTGTAAAAATTACACTTAATCTATCGACCCTGTTTGTATCTTGTAGTATGATGATTTCGTACACTAGAAGAGGATATTTATTATGTCAAAACAAAAAGCAAACATTGCAATTTTAGGTGCAACAGGCGTAGTTGGAAGAGAAATTACAAAAATCGTTGATGAATTAAAAGTAGATTTTAATTCTATCAAGTTTTTGTCAAGTGCTAAATCAGCTGGCACGAAGATTCAATTCCAAGGTAAGGAATACACTGTTGAAGAAGCAACACCTGAAAGTTTTGACGGTGTAAATATTGTATTGGCATCAGCTGGTGGTTCAACATCACAAAAATTTGCCCCAGAAATCGTAAAACGTGGCGGAGTACTAATCGATAATTCTTCAGCTTTCAGAATGGATGAAGACGTTCCTCTAGTTATCGCTTATGTAAACGATGAAGACCTTAGAAAACACAAAGGTATTATTGCAAACCCTAACTGTTCAACATCTCAATTGATGTTGGTTTTAAAACCACTTCACGAAAAATTTGGTATCAAAAAACTTTTGGTTTCTACATACCAAGCAGTATCAGGAGCAGGGTTAAATGCAATTAATGAATTAACAGAAAACACAAAAGCAACTTTGGCTGGTGAAGAATTTACTAACGTAGCTTTCAAAAAACCAATTTCATTTAACGTAATCCCACAAATCGACGTATTCTGTGAAAATGGTTATACAAAAGAAGAAATGAAAGTTGTAAAAGAAACTAAAAAAATTCTCCACTTACCTGAAGAATTGCCAATCTCTTGTACTGCAGCAAGAGTTCCCGTATACAACGGACACTCAGAAGCTGTTGATATTGAATTCGAAAAACCAGTTACCCCAGAAGAAGTTCGCGAAATATTGAAAAATTCTTTCGGACTAACAGTTATTGACAATCCTGATAATTTTGAATATCCAACAACTCGAGATGCATCAGGCGTTGACCCAGTATTTGTTGGTAGAATCAGAAAAAATCTAGCCTTTGATAACGGTATTTCTTTATGGTGCGTAGCTGACAATATTAGAATCGGCGCAGCACTAAACACAGTAAGAATTTGTAAAAAAGTTATCGAAATGGAATTGTACTAAATATTTAGCAAAAAATTCCTTGTTCAAACTTAATACAAATATTAGAACAATAAGGAAATAACTATGGTTAAATTATCAGAAGCATTAACTACTCTAACTGTTGGTAATAAAAAATTTAAAAACCCAGAATGGTGGAGTTCAAAACATAAACTAACTCGCGAAGTTAAGTCTGAAAATGCTCTTAAGGATGCAATTCAACGACACACCTCCAAAATTGGTGGGCAATTAGAGGTAATCACCATTGAAACTCAACCACCTATGGATGTTTATGTTAGACAAATGCAAACATTGTTAGATAGTGATAAATATAGAGAGTTTGCACCTTGGAATCCAATTCATCGCAAAACAAAAACTATATTTATTGATAATAAATAACTAACGGACTATAGAAAGAGGGAAAAGTGAATATTAAAAAATTAACAATTACTCCCATCATTCGTGGTGCAAAAGGTATTACGATTGATGCTCCAAGTACAGAAAGAGCTCAAAAACTTATAACAGAAAGACTAACAACTTGCTACGAAAATGAAAAACCAGCAAGATTAAAATTACCAAAGTTTTTAAAAGGTTTTGTAAACCCAAAAACTCGAGTAATCGGGAAATTAAGAAGTTATATGTAAGAATAAAAAATCCCTCTAAGTTTAGGGGGATTTTTATTACTTTTTGTTAATATAAGGGTCTTGTTAGTTGTGTTTATTGTATAATTAGGGTATTAGAGGGTATATTTATGGGACAAATTCTTAGACGAGAAAATGTAGCTGACTTTGTCGATAAACTGCATAAAAGTGGTAAAACAGTCGTAACAACTAATGGTTGTTTTGATATTTTACACGTTGGACACGTTAGATACTTACAAAAAACAAAGTCTTTTGCAGACTACAGCATTGTCCTTTTAAATTCTGATAAATCTGTACGTTCAATAAAAGGTCCAACTCGTCCAATAAATAACGAAGACGATAGAGCTGAAATTTTATGTGCTCTATCATGTGTAGATTATGTAGTTATGTTTGATGAAGATAGCCCAGCTAGTCTTCTTGATGAGATAAAACCTGATGTATATACAAAAGGTGCAGATTATACAATGGAAACTCTGCCAGAAGCAGATATTATGAGAAAAAACAATACAAGAGTTGAGTTTATAACATTTGTTGAAGGAAAATCCACAACCTCAACAATCGCAAAAATGAAAGAAGAATAAATTTATATAAGGAGAAGGTAGGATGAGATCATTTACAGTAGATGAAATTACACAAATCGTAGGCGGTATGTTAACAAAGGCTGAAAGTCCTGAAATTACACAAATTGCGCCACCTTTATTGAGTGACGAAAACACTTTAGCACTAGCTTTAGGAGAAGAAGAAATTGCAAACCTTTCAAAATCAAAAGCTAAAGCTGCTTTAGTTCCACTAGGAGTTCAGATTGATGGTTTCACTACTATTGAAGTTGAAAGACCAAGACTTGCGATGATGAAATTATTAAACTTGTTCTACGTTCCACCAGTTGTAAATAAAGACATCCACCCTACAGCAACTGTGGATCCAACTGCAAAATTAGGTCAAAACGTATGTATCGGACCAAACGTTGTTGTTTCTCCAAATGCCGTAATTGGTGACAATACAAAAATTTTAGCTAATTCATATATTGGTAGCAACGTAAAAATTGGAAACAACTGTTTCTTCCACCCTGGAGTAAATGTTGGTGATAGAGTTCAAATCGGAAACGATGTAATTCTTCAACACGGCGTGTCACTAGGTGCTGATGGTTTCAGTTTTGTAACTGAAAATCCTAACAACATTGAACAAGCTAGACAGGATGGCGAAATCAAAGAAGGCGACGTTGAACAAGTAATATTCAAAATTCCTTCAATCGGTTCTGTTGTAATTGGTAACAACGTTGAAATCGGTGCAAACACAGCAATCGACAGAGGTACAATCGAAAACACAGTAATTGGTGATAACACAAAAATTGATGACCTTGTAATGATTGGTCATAACTGCCGTATTGGAAAAGGCTGTCTAATTGTTTCTCAAGTAGGTATTGCTGGTAGCTGTGTAATCGGTGATAGAGTAGTTATTGCAGGTCAAGCAGGTTTAGCTGATCACATCGAAATCGGATCTGATACAATCATTACAGCTAAAGCTGGTGTAACAAAATCATTCCCAGCAAAATCTATTATCGTTGGTATTCCAGCTGTACCTAGAAAAGATTTCATCAAACAATTAAAAACAATGAAAGATGCTCAAGAAATTTTCGCAAAATTCAGAAAATTTGAACCAATGCTAAAATCTTTTGAAGAAGCACATCAAGAGGACTAATAACAAATGGTAACGCTTAAGAAAGAAGTTAAAATTGTCGGAAACGGCTTAATGAAAAACAAACCTTGTGAGGTAACTTTATTTCCGTCAAATTCTGGACAAATAAGGTATTTCGTTAAGGATAAAGATTCATTTACCGCAGATGTTGATAACGTTGTATCAACAGACCATTGCGTAGTTTTAGGTACAAAAAAAGCTCGCGCAATGCTTACAGAACATCTTTCTGCGGCGTTAGCTTTCTGCCATATTGATTCAGTTGATATTTGTATGAATGAAGAAGAAGTCCCAATCCTTGATGGTAGCGCTCTTCAATGGGTAGAAGCGATAAAAGAAGCTGGAACAGATAAACCATTCTTTGCAAAAGATAAGTTCTATACAGTTTCTGAGCCTGTTTACTATATCAACGGAAAAACCAGTTTGGTTATTTTACCTAGCGATAATTTATTCATGTCTTACGCAGTTAACTACGATCACCCTGACTTAACCAGAAGATTTGTTAACTTTAACCCTAAAAATAAATATGAAATCATAGAAGCTAGAACTTTTGGATTCTATAGAGATTTGAAAAAATATCAAATGCTAGGCTTTGCGCAAGGCGTAACTCAAGATAACACAGTCGGCTTAACTGATGATGGTGGCTACACTACAGAATTACGCTCCGAACACGAACAAATCAAACACAAAATGCTTGATTTAATCGGAGATTTGTATCTTACAGGTGTTAACCCACTAAATCTAAGATGCCAAATTTTAGCAAAAGAAGCAGGACACGCAGTCCACGTTAAAGTAGCAAAAATGTTAAAAGATAAATTGATAGAAATATAAGGAGAGAAAAATGTCAGAAGAAAAAAATATTTTAAGTTTTGACATAATGCAAATTATGGAAATGTTACCTCACAGATACCCATTCTTATTAGTTGATAAAATCACAGAATGCAAACCTGGAGAATATTCAAAAGGATACAAAAACCTAACAATGAACGAAGCTTTCTTTCAAGGACACTTCCCTGGCAACCCAATTATGCCAGGCGTATTGCAACTTGAAGCTATGGCTCAATGTGCAGCACCAATCTTGTTAACATTACCTCAATTTGAAGGTAAATTAGCCCTTTATGCAGGTGTTGAAAACGCTAGATTTAAAAATATCGTAAGACCTGGTGACAGATTCGAAATGTCTGTAGAATTAACAAAATTAAAAGGCCCTGTATGCAAAGCTCACGGCGTTGGTACAGTTGATGGTAAAGTTTGCGTTGAAGCAGATATGACTTTCGCTATCAAATAATTAAAATTTCACAAACAAAAAGAGGAACCAATAAAGGTTCCTCTTTTTTTATTGCATTGTTTTAAATTTCTACACGTTTTTCAACTTTTTTTAAATCCTGATAAGAGCTAACAGCTAATGATTCTGCGGCTTCTTTACCTACCATTGGTTCCAATGCTTCTACATCTTCTACAATCTCAGAATAAGCATCAGGATCAATTTTTGCCAAATCTGTATCGTGAGTAATAAATTTTGCTTCATCATATTCTGGAAGCTCATATTTTCCTTCATCAATACCTTTTAATTTAGCACGAATATTATCTACATATTTTGAATAATTACTACTAGCTTCAATTGTTGTTTGTACTTGATTTTTACCTTTTCTGAAGAACATATCACTAAAAGTATCCATAAATTTTACAATTACAGATTTTTCAGACTTACCAGGAAGAAAATATACATCCACTTGATCACTAAGTTTTACATATTCGTCTGTATAATCTAACATATCAGAAACACAAGTACTAATTGCTCGCTGAACTTTATTCAGATCTGATTTAAGTACAATACCTGTAAATGCTGGTGAATAGTTGTTTCTAACTTCCATTTCTACTATAACTCCTTTTGATTTTAGAATGCTACACACCAATATAATTACAATGAATACATTTATTTGCTACAAAAGTAATAAATATTACAAAATGTAACGAAATAATCAATCGTTGAAATTATATAATTAATATATACTTTATATATATGTAAACATTAAATAAACACGAGAGATATTAAAAGAGAGATTTCAAATTCCGTTTAAGTAAATAAAAAGAGAGAACATTATCCTATTCCTAATTCCTAGACAAATTTTTCCCCGCAACCTGCGGGGCTTTTTTTTAGGGTAAAACTTACGTAATTACAAATAAAAAAGGGCTTACGCCCTTTCTATTGCATTATGTTTTCTAAGCCATAAATGAAATCATTCTTTTCGTTTACGTGCTTAACAGCCATCAACACACCACCCATATAGCATTTCCTATCCATAGAATCGTGTCTAATTTTAAAAATTTGACCAGATGAACCAAAAATAACTTCTTGAGAAGCTATATAACCAGGCATACGAACAGAGTGAATTTGAATGTCTGAATAAGATGTACCACCACGAGAACCTTCAATAGTTTCTGTTTCAGGACAGTTACCTTTTTTAAATGTTTCTTTTGCTTCTGACATCATCAAGGCTGTTTTAATTGCTGTACCTGATGGTGCATCTTTCTTTTGGTTGTGATGAAGTTCAATAATTTCAGCATTATCAAAATATTTTGCAGCCATTTGAGAAAACATCATCATCAAAACTGCACCTGTTGAAAAGTTTGGAGCAATCAAACAACCTGTGTTGTTTTCTGCTGAAAGTTTTTTCAACTCTGCAATCTCATCATCTGACAAACCAGTTGTACCGATAACAATTTTAATACCATTTTTAATACAAAATTTTGCATTTTCATAAATTGATTTTGGTTGAGTGAAATCAACTAAAACATCAATATCACAAGCCTTTTTAGCCTCCTCAATTGAACGATAAGCATCTCCTTGAATATCAATTTTTGCAACAAGAGTTGTCATTTCATCAGCTTCAACCGCTGCACAAACTTCTTGCCCCATTTTTCCATAAGCACCGCAAACAGCAACTTTAATCATCATTTACCCCCTAGTAATCTTCAACCATAGAGTCTTCATCATCTTTTAGAGAGGATAAATCATCACTACAAGCCATATCAAAACCTTCTGGCAACATATCATCATCAGGCCATACAGTGTCGCTATCATATCTTGCAGAGTTTAAATTTTCAGCAGCTGACAAATCAGAACTTGTTAAAACAGTTTCAGATAAAACAGTTCCTGCCATATCACAATCAGTAAAATTACAATATGTCATTTCAGCATAAGAACAATCTGCACCTGTTAAAATACTTTCTGAAAAATCACACTCAGTTGCAACTGCTCTTGTGAAATCTACCGCAGTTAAATCCGCACCATAAAAACTTACAGCAACCAAGTTACAATCCGAGAATGAACTTGAGTTTAAATCAACATCAGAAAAATCAACTTCTTTTATAACCATATTAGAAAAATCAACTTCGCTTAAGTCAACATCTTCTCTGTCTTTTTTCCACTCATTAAAGCGTTCTGGGGCATTTTCAATCAAAGATAATAATTCTTCTTTTGTATAATCTAACATTCATATCTCCTTAAAATCTATTTAATTTTCTACTAAATTCATTTGCATTGAAAGCAAAACAGCTTGGGTTCGATTAGTGACATTTAATTTCTTAAATATACTACTCAAGTGGCTTTTCACAGTAATTTCACTAAGAACAAGTTTATCGGCAATAGCCTTGTTACTCTCACCCTGTGTAACTAATAATAAAACATCTTTTTCCCTCTTAGTCAAGGAGTTATTTTGATTAACTTGACCTATTGTAACATTTTTAACAGAAGCCTTGCCACACAATGATTTTGAGCGTCTTAAAACAGCTTCTATTCTTGCCAATAAATTAGGAAGAGCAAAAGGTTTTACAATATAATCATCAGCACCCATATTAAGACCTGCAACCATTTTTTGTACATCACTAATCTCAGTCACAATAATTATGGGTATATCTTTATAATTATTCGATTTTCTAATCATTTTCAAAGTATCCCAGCCGTTTAATTTTGGCATTAGAATATCTAAAAGAATTAAATCGAAACATCTGCCTGAATTCAATATGTTTAAAGCTTCTTCACCGTTATAAGCACAACAAACGTTATACCCATAAATAGGCAAAATATCTTTCACATATTCAGGATTGTCATCAACTAACAATATCTTAGTTAATTCAGACATATAATAACCCTTGTATTAAACGATTTTATATTTTAAAGCCTTCAAGGCTGCTTGCAATCTGTCATCAACTTCTAATTTTTGCAAAATACTCGCAACGTGCGCCTTTGTAGTATTAACACTTATCACAAGATGTTGAGCAATTTCCATATTACTATAACCTTCTGTCATAAGTTTTAAAATTTGAGCTTCACGTGCAGTTAAATCATAATCTTTATAATTTACATTTGTACTCTCACCAACTTCAGAATTTGCAGTTGCCTGAAGAACAATATGCGCAATACTTGGATCAAACCAAGCAGCACCATCTGCAACAGATTGAACAACTTGAACCAATCTTTGTAAATTTATTTCTTTTGAACAATACGCATTAGCACCAGCTTTTAAACTATTTAAAACTTCTCTTTCATCATTATGAGAAGTTAAAATAATAATTTTTGTTTCCTTATTCATCTCATGTATTGCTTGTGTTGCATCAATACCATTCATATTAGGTAATCCTAAATCCATGATTACAATATCAATCGCATTTGCTTTAAAAATTTCTAGAGCATCTTCAGCAGATGCCGCCTCATAAATTTCACCAACAAAATCAACATCTTCAAATGTTGTTTTTAATCCAAATCTTGTTAATTCGTGATCCTCAACGATTAAAATATTTTTCTTCATATTTTCAATTCCTCTTTTGCTAATTCGTAATCAGGATTTAAATTTAAACTCTTTTCAAAGTTTTTATCAGCCTCAGCTACCAAACCTTTATTTTTCAAAACCAAACCCAAATAATAGTAATATCTATAATCACTATCATCTATATATTTTGCAATACCTAAATAAGTCAAAGCTTGCTCATAAGATTCTTTATTTATTTCCAATCTAGCCAAATCAATCCAACCATCTTTAAAATTCGGATTGATAGCAATTGTCTTTTTCAAGTAAGCTTCTTCTCTATCTTTTTCTAAAAGTGCCATTTGATAATACGCTTCATAAGCCTTAGAGCTTACTTTCAAAACTTTCGAATAAAGTTCTTTTGCTTTTTTTACATTATCTAATTTTTCATAAACTTGAGCCAACCTAATTTGAGCATTATGAGTTGAATCTTTTGACATCGCTTTTTTATAGTAATTTTCAGCAGATTTCAAATCATTATTTCTTTGTGCAATATCACCTAAAATAATCAACGCTTCTGGGTGAGACGAATCTATATCAATAGCTTTTAGGGCATAATCTTGAGCTTTTTCAAACTCTTTCATATCAAAATAAACTTTCGCAGTTAAAGCATAGACTTCTTTATTTATATTCTTTTTAGGAGAAATAGAAGTTTGCAAAACTCTTATAGCTTTGTTATATTCACCCTCATCATAGTAATAATAAGCTAAGTGATATTTTTTCCAATAATCATTTTTCGCGGCCTTATACAAAATGTACTGACCTGAAGAATGCAACTGCTTATCAAAGATAACAGTATTTATATTTATATCGTTCAAGTCTTACAAATACTTAGTCGCAACTTGAGGTTTTTCTGACTGAGAATAGATTTCAGCCTTCAATCGTTTATAATTTATATTTTTTGGATTTTTTTCAATTGCCAAATCTATAGCTTCAATAGCTTGTTTAATATCGCCACTTTTCATACTACCAAAAGCCACTAGATAATTTGCATAATCAGAATCTGCCAAAAGCGCAGTTTGTTTAAGCAACTCACTTGTTGCTTCGCGACTTTGGTCATTATACATAATATTTGAATACATTTCTGCCAAATACATTTGATCCTTATGAGTCAAACGATAATTTGGAAAATAATAATTTTTAACATCTTCTTCCATTAAAGATGACAATTTATTATCTTGGATTTTAGACATAGACAATTCTGCTAGAGTAAAAAAGCCAACAGATGCCATTTCTTGAGTCAAACGAATGTAAATATAATCATTTGGAACAACATTATCAATTAGCATTTTAAAATCACGATAAGAAGAGCGAACATTTGCTTGCATAAATTTGTCCATCGCAATTGTATATTGATTTTTAATTGCGTTCTTGGTCAAAGTTCCTCGTTTTAACTCTTTCAATTCATACGAAGGTTGATTAACTACTTCTTGATAAGTTGTAGGATTGTTATCAAGAGGGTTAACTGGTTTTATATTACCCAAGTCAAAAGATAATGCTGGGCTAACAGCAAACGAAGAAATTAAAAATGAAGCTATAAAACTTTTAACTTTCACTAAACTTCCTCTCTTTTGTTATCTGATTGACCTGTATAATAAAGATTAAACAAATCTAATAATTCTTGCTCAGACTGAGTACGTTGTTCTTTTGAACTAAATTCATAAACGTCTGCAAGATTATATTTGTTCAATTTAACAGCATCTTCTGCACTCATCTTTCCATGAGATTCAGACAAAAATCCTCGAACAATCTTATCTAACGAAATAGATAAAAATACATCTACTAATTTTTTATCAAAGTGTGATCCAGAATCCTTCATCAAAATACCAATTACATTGACAATAGGCATCTTATCTCGATAATGACGTCTAGACGTAATAGCGTCAAACACATCAGCTACAGCAAGAATTCTACCACCTAGAGTAATCTCTTCACCCTTCAAGTGTCTATAGTAGCCTGAACCATCCCATTTTTCGTGATGAGAACAAGCCATTTCGGTAATAATTCTAAAATCTTGGGACATATAAATTCTGTTTAGAATATTATGAGTAATCCTTACGTGTTCTTGAATATGTTTATACTCTTCATCAGTTAACTTACCGTCCTTTTGAAGAACTGAATCTCTAATACCAATTTTTCCAATATCATGAAGGATTGCAGCTTTTTCCAATAATGCAATATCTTTCGGCTCCATATCGATTTCCTGAGCCAAAAGAGTTGAATATAAACGAACACGTGTTGAATGACCTGCTGTAATTTTATCACGTGCGTCAATAGACATTGCTAAAGTGTCAATAAAGCTATCAAATAGTAATTTTTGCTCATGATACATTTGCAATTGTTTGTCAAACAACTGAGCATTTTCTAAAGCTATACTTGCACTACCACCAATTGCGATAAGTAAATCTTCATCATTTTTGGTAAATACACCGTCAATTTTATTTAAGACTTGGAAAGCACCAATAATTTCTCTATTATTGTTCGTAATTGGCATACATAAAATTGTTTTTGTTCTATAGCCAGTTTTAAGGTCAACCTCAGGGTTAAACCTTGAATCATTGTAAGCATCAACAATATTCAAAGATTCACCAGTCTTAACAACATAACCAGCCAAACCTTTATCCGCAGGGAATCTTATTTCTTTGCTAGAATCCAGACCTAAAGCAACCTTAGACCACAATTCATCTGTATCCTTGTCCCATAAGAAAACAGTACATCTATCAGCTTGAATTGCGTTTTTTGTTTCTTCTGCAATTACACGCAAAAGTTCATCAATATCGGTCAACGCGGTAATAGAACGGCTAATTTTTACCAGCGATACCAATGGATCACTTTTTGTTGGAAGAGAATAATCCATATTATTCTGTAATTGACGAATACGAGTATTAATATTATCTGAAAGCGAATATTTATCTTCTAAAACAGAAAGTTTTAATGCGTTGTTATAATGAATTAACGCGACATCCCTGTTACATTCTGAGAAATTAATATTCCCTAAAACTAACTCATTTATCAATAATGCTGTATCACTATTAGCCCTTTGAGCCATATAAGTCCCATCGTGCAAAAGTTCTGTTGCTGACTCATAAGAATTTTTATCCTCTGAATAATCAAGAAAAGCAATCAAACTCAAACACAACGAAAT
>JAFUPZ010000003.1 GCA_017472545.1 bacterium
ATTTGCAGTTTTGGTTGTTGCTTTATTTTACAAGTCTCCGTTTTCGGCTTTGTACAATTACAATAAAGCAAAAGCTTTGTATGATACCAAACAATATGAGCAATCATTACCTTATTTTGAGCGCTCTTTGTTTGCTGATTCAAAAGGGGTATTAGCTCGAGTTTTTTATGTTTTAGCGCTATCTAAATCAAAACCAACATATTCTGTTCAGAAAAAGCTTTATGAGATGTCAAATTCGCCATTGCAAGATGAAGCTTCAAGTATTGCTAAAACTCAAGTTCGAGTACTTAGACGTAATTTACTAAATGGTTTGAGTGACAATTACATTTCTAATGCGGTTTACGGAAATGACATTTTAAGATGGGATATTAGAACTTTTCCCCTAAAGGTTTATTTTGAAGGTGAGAATACTGTACCTGTACATTATGTTGAGGCAATAAATCTAGCAATGGATTTGTGGACAACTAATACAAATTTTGTCAAATTTCAAAAAGTAAATTCTTCAAATGAGGCAAATATTGTTGTTTCGTTTAAAGATGTAAAAAAAGAAGAGTGTGACAAAGGAGTTTGTAATTATGTTGTAGCTTATACTGAGCCAAGTATCGATAACAAGCTTTTAAAACGTATGAATTTAGTTTTTTACAAGACTGATCCATTAAATAAAGATTTTTCAAAAGATGCGATTTTTAATACCGCAGTTCACGAACTTGGGCATACTCTAGGTATAATGGGGCATAGTGATAGGGAAACTGACTTGATGCATGCGCAAAAAGATAATTCTCTTTGGTATGGTTCTTTTAGAAAAGCGTTAAGTTTAAGAGATTTACAAACTTTAGTTTTGTTATATAGGATTGAGCCAACAATTACAAACGTTGAGAATTTGAAATCTGAATCGTTTTATTATGCTCCGATAATACTTGGTAGTAATGATGAAATGCTTGAGAAAAAACTAAAAGAATTCAAGGATTATGTGCAAAAATATCCAGAAATTGCTGCGGGTTATATAAATATGGCTTCAGTTTATAGTGATATGGGGGATTTTGAGCAATCATTAAATGTCTTAGAGCAGGCAAATCTGTTCGTAAAAACAACAGATGAGCTTTATATTGTTCATTATAATAAAGCGATTACATATTACAATTTGCAGGATTATGATAAAGCATTAGAATTAGCTAATTCAGCACAATCTATAAAAGACACCCAAGATGTCAAAGTTTTAATTAGCGATATTGAACGTATAAAATCAGGCAACTAAGCTAGAGGTACTTTGTAAGCACCAAGCATAGCCAAGTTTTTGATGATGTTAGATGCGACTTCTTTTAGAAATGACCAAAGCATTTGATAACGCGATGCCTCCTGTTTGTTGTGGACGGTTAACAATTTGTCCGTTTACGTACATTACAGTTGAACCTCCGCCATCAAGGTTAATGGCGTTTGTGCAACCTAAGCTTTTCATTAGTGATGCTAATTCTTTTAGTGTCAAACCGATAGAACTGCCCTCTCTTCCATCAACTGTGACAAGGATTAAATCATTATCTTTTGTGTAACCGATTGCCGTTCTTGGGTTTCGTCCCCCTATGGATTGAAGTTTTTGGGCAGTCATATCGATAAATATTTGATTATCCTTAACTAAGTAAGGTCCTCCGCTAATTATGTGTTTTACATTTTCCCATTTTGGGTTGGTCGAAATTTCAACTTCGACTTTCTTTGCTCCAATTAATTTGTTTAATTGAGATTTTGGACCTACTATTACATAACCATTTTTCGGAATAAAAAGAGGATTGGTGGAAACTGCCGTAATCTTGTTTCCAACCACTTGAAGTTGGACACCATACTGAGGTGACGCAGGAGCGTAGTTTCCCCAATCCGGAGTATAAGCTAAAATATATGAGGATAGCATTCTAGGCTGATTTATATTGTCAATTTTTATTTGATGACCATTACCCTTAATCTTTGCATTTAGCTGTACTCTACCTACGTCATATCCATCTTCAAAGATTCCAAGTGCTACTCTATCGTAAATTGGACCTGTATATAATTTTTTGTTTATCATTAGAGTTCCTAATGGGATTCCGCTTTCTGGTTTGAAAAATCCACCGTTTATCGCAACAATTGAATCTGTATTTTGTGCAATTGTTCTAACTTTTCGCTTGTTTGCTAATGTTGTTGATGCGATTACAGGCTTAATTTCATAGTTGTTAGCCACTCTATGATTCACTTCAACTATGTTGATTCGTACTGGTTTTTTATTGTAATATTTGACCATTTTGATGTGTTTTACCCCATCAGTTACATCGTTAACTTGTAATTCTGCATATTTGTTTCTTATTCTGTTATTAAATTTTTCCCTTCTAAGTTCGGGACTAAGTTCTTGTTGTAAGTTTGTAGTTATATCTATAAGTTGTGGTGTTGTTATTGCATTATTTGCAAGTAGTAATTCGTTTGCCAACAATGGTGGCTGAAATATTGAATTTGTAAGGGCAAATATTGTAAAAAGTGAAATGGTTAAGACATATTCACATGTCCTTATCGGTATAATAAATTCTTTTTTTTCAATTAGCGTATCCATCTTGGCACCTAAAATTTAGAGTAACCGGATACCTTTTTGTTTTTAGAGTGGTGTGGGGAATAACACTCGTCGAAGGCCTATGTGGGCTTATAGGATGCTTCTACTAATATTGTAACATATATTTACAAACGTTTCAATCCTTTTTGTAGTCAGGGTTTTACAAAACTAAATAGTGGTAAATGTACACTATTTCTGCTTTTGGGTGTTGTTTTTACCCTTAATCTACATCTACAGGTGCGCGCATAATTTTTTCAATAGCTTCTCTGGCTGTAAATACCACAGCTTCAGGTACATTGTCAATTGTTGTTAGTTGTCTTAAAACATCGACTGTACGTTTGAATGCTCGAACAATGTCGCCTTCGCCCATATCAACTTGTTCTGATACGGTAGACCATTCAGCGCCTTCTACCCAAAGTTCAATTAATGAACTAAAATAAGGGTTGATGTTTAGTGGAGATTCAATATCATAGCGAGTTTGAGCTTTAAATAATTTCTTTTTAATATCTCTAATCTTATTTAATGTTTTTCTAACTGGTTCAGAGAAAGGTATGTATGGTATTTCTATTCTCAATTCTTCTGTAGTGATTGCGCAAATAACCCCTGCAAGTTGTGCTGGTGTTAAGTTTTCTAGCACTCCAGAGAAAATGATTTCAGCAAGGAATAATTCGTTTTCAGAGCGAATTTGTGATGTTGTTTTACCTTTATCGGTAGGATAATCATTTGTTAAATATCCATATTCTTCTAGGACGGCTCTGTGAGCTAAGAATTTATTCCAATAAATATCTTTTTGTCTTTCAATTTCTTTTTGAAGTTTTTGTTTTTTGCTTATTATTCGTTTAATAACTTCAAGATTTTTTGCGTGGCGTTTGTAATGTTTACAACAATCGCAAGGATATTTTTGAAGATTATGTAATTCAGCTTTTGTTCGTTCCCCGAATTCAATAACTTCAGGAGAAAGAGGTCTGTGTTTAGCTTTTTCTTGACGTAGTATTTTCTTGTAGGTTTGTCTGTTTTGAACATACAAAAATCTCATTCTGTCGTATTCTAGCATTTTTTCGTCTGATAATTTGCTAGGGCAGGCAAAAGCTCTTTCTTTCATTTCAAAGTCATACTCTTCCATTTGAGCTAAAATTGGTTTTAATCTAAAATCAGAAGAATAGTAGCCAAAACTTTTTAGAATAAGTTCTTTAGACTCTTCTAGATTAAATCTTTGTAGTAGGTTTAATACCATTGAGTAACTAGGTGAAAATCTACTTTCTAAAGGATTAGAGCCACTTAATACTAGTTCTGCAACTTCATCAGGTGTTTGGAATGAAGTTCCGACAATAGTTACATATCCAACTTCGTCCATACCTCTACGTCCAGCTCGTCCAGACATTTGTAGAAATTCATTAGCTGTAAGCATTCGGTGTCCTGCATCTGTACGTTTGCTTGTTGCGCTAATTACAGTTGAGCGCGCTGGCATATTTATACCAGCTGCAAGTGTTTCTGTTGCAAATACAACTTTAATCAGCCCTTGTTGGAATAGTTTTTCAACAAGATTTTTCCAAGCTGGTAATAAGCCTGCGTGGTGTGAAGCAACCCCTTGTATTAAATAGTCAATATGTTTATTTCCATATAAATGTGGGTTATCGGCAATAAATTCTTCTATAAAAGCCTTGATTTTTTCTTGTTCAGCTCTTGTATTCAATCCTAAACCTGAACATTTTTCCATCTGTTCATCGCATTTTTTACGTGAAAATGTAAAATATATCGCAGGAAGCATATCTTGGTCTGCTAGGTTTTGGATAATTTGTTTTACATAAGTCTTTTTACGTTTGTCTTTGCCTTTTGCCCATTGTGGTCGCTCAGGTCTAATTTTTTTGTTTAATTTCCCTTCAGGGGTTAGTAAAGGCAATAGCTTGAACGGTTGAGAACTGTCAAAATAATAGAATCTTAATGGTACAGGTCTGAAATCTGTATTAACAAGAGTCGTTTTTGAGTGAACTGTATTAATCCAGTTTGTTAATTCGTCACAGTTTGCAACAGTTGCAGACAGTGCGATAATTTGAATGTTAGTAGGGCAATAGATAATACTTTCTTCCCACACTGTACCCCTTTGTTCGTCGTTCATATAGTGAACTTCGTCTAAAACAATGTATTTTACGTCTTTAAGGTTATCTGCAACAGCGCCAAAGTTGGTGCCGTATAGCATATTTCTGAAAACTTCTGTTGTCATAATCACGATTTGAGCATTGCGGTTTATAGAAGTATCTCCAGTAAGAAGTCCAACTTTGTCGTGTCCGTATTTTTCTCCAAAATCGTAGAATTTTTGGTTAGATAATGCTTTTAATGGTGTAGTGTAAAATATTCTGCAACCCTGTTCTAATGCTCGGTGGATTGCGTGTTGAGCTATAACAGTTTTGCCTGCTCCTGTAGGGGCACAAACTACAACACTTTCTCCTCTGTCTATTGTCTCACAAGCCTCTTTTTGAAAATCGTCTAATTCAAATGGGAATCCATACATTATTATTTACCTTTAAAAGCTATTCTAATTTAATTATAACATATTTTTAACCTAATTACAGTCTTGTTACATTTTTAAATTAAACTAGCAAATTTTATTTTTATGAGGTTTATAAACTTCACAAACTAAAAATGAAGGTTATATGCAAGCCAATTTATCATCAAATAAACTCAATTCTACTCCAACATTTACTGCCATTCGTGCTGATCGTCCTGGTAGGGCTTTGCTTGTTCAAAGGATGAAACAAGTTCATAACCCTGTTGATGATTGGGAAGAGTTGGTAAAATTGATTGAAAAACATAAAGATGATCCTAATGAAATCTTTATTACAAAAGGCAAAGGCGATGGTGGACTTGGTATTGTGATTGAAAATAGAGTGTCAGGAGCAAAAGCTCGAATTGCCGAAGGTCCTCTAAAAATCGATACTCCGTTAGAATTTATTAAAAAAGCTATTGATATTGGTGATAATTTTACAAAAAATATGAGAAAACCATTAGGTTTAAAACAAAGAATTAAAGAAATTTTAGATATGTTATAATAAAAATTTTTAAGGAGAAATTTTATGCAAGTTAACTTAAATACTCAATATTCAAACAATAATTACAGACCAGCATTTAACGGTGTTAAGCTTTACGGTGGTTCAGCAGATGTTTTAAAAAGTGTTTTAAAATATGATGATTGGAAGATTGTACAACAAATTGTTGATACTCGTGCAGCTGACAAAAATGTTGATTTGATTTTTTACGGTAAAAACAAAAATTCATTAACTGCTCGTGTTGTATCAAAAGAAGGTATTGCACCAGCTTTCCAAACTAAAGAAAAATCAGTAGGATTTTTTGAAAGTGTATTAAAATTTATGCAACGTATGAGTAAAAAAGCTGAAGCACTTGAAAATGAATACGAAAATATGGAAAAAATTGATATTGATGGTATTATTTCTAAGGCTAAATAGGATAAATATATGCAAGTAAAATTTAACCCAAATTACAAAAATCAAAATTTCGGAGCGCTGCATGCTGATAGATTCGCAAAAAATGCACTTTTAGTCCGAGTTGCGAACGATTTAGATTGGAAAACTATCAATGATTTAGTTGCAAGACAGGCTAGTAATACTGACGCGCATATTTGCTTAACTTCTGCGCCAGAATCTACAAGGTTGTCGGCTTGGATTAGCTCTCAGGGTAAAGTTGAAGAGTATTCCGAAGGTTTATTTTTTGATTTTTCAAATCCTGTTAATTTTATAAAAAGTGTATGCGATAGGGCTGATGTTTTGGCAAGAATGGCATCAGATGATAACGTAAATCCTTCCGCAATTTTAGATATGATGGGTTAAATTTTTAGAATAATCAAATAAAAAGACTCGGTTAATGGCCGAGTCTTTTGTTTTATTTTTGTAAATTTAGATTTTATCAAATCCTGTGTATTTTCTAAGAACTTCAGGAATAATAATTGTTCCGTCAGCTTGTTGGAAGTTTTCAACAATAGCTGCAAAAGTTCTACCAACTGCAAGACCTGAACCATTGATTGTATGGACAAATCTAGTTTTTCCAGTTTCTTTGTCTTTGTAACGGATGTTAGCACGTCTAGCTTGGTAGTCACCGAAGTTAGAACAGCTAGAGATTTCTTTATATGTTCCGTAAGAAGGCATCCAAACTTCCAAATCCCAGCATTTGTTAGCTGAAAAACCTATATCAGCAGTACATAATGCAACTTTTCTATAAGGCAAGCCAAGAAGTTGAAGCATTCTTTCGCCGTCAGCTGTTAATTTTGCGTGTTCTTCTGCTGAAGTTTCTGGAGTTGTGTATTTAACCATTTCAACTTTATTAAATTGGTGAACGCGGATTAAACCTCGAGTATCTTTACCAGCAGAACCTGCTTCACGTCTAAAGCAAGGAGTATAAGCTGTCATGTATTTTGGTAATTCGTCTTCTGAAAGAATTTCGCCTGAATATATGTTAGTTACAGGAACTTCTGCCGTTGGAATTAGATATAAATCTTCGTCAACGCATTTGTACATATCTTCTTTAAATTTAGGAAGTTGGCCTGTACCGGTCATTGTAGCTGCGTTAGCCATAAATGGTGGAAGGATTTCTTCGTAACCTTCATTTTCGGTGTGTTGGTCGAGGAAGAAATTGATAATTGCTCTTTCTAATCTAGCGCCTTTGCCTCTGTATAGTGTGAATCTAGATTGAGAAATTTTTACGCCACGTTCAAAATCAACAAGATTTTTTTCTTCGCATAAATCCCAGTGTGCTTTAGCTTCAAAATCAAATTTTGTAGGTTCGCCCCAAGTAGAAACGACAACGTTGTCATCCTCAGAAGTTCCAACAGGAGTAGTTTCGTCAGGAATGTTTGGAGTGTGAAGTAAAACATTTCGTTGTTGGGTGTCAAGTTCATTTTGTTTTTCTTCAAGCGCTTTAATTTCATCCCCTAATTGGCGAACTTCTTCTTGGATAGCGTCAGTATTTTCGCCATTTTTTTTCATCATACCGATTTTTTGAGATTCGTTTTTACGTTTGGCACGTAGTTCATCTGCAAGAGTTTGGATACGACGTCTTTCTTCATCAATTTTTATAACTTCATCAATAGATAAATCAGGGTTTCTTCTTTTTAGAAGTTCATTGATTTTTTCTGGGTTTTCTCTAATCAATTTAATATCAAGCATTTTAGCCTCTTTTCTTTTTCATAACAAGCAATTCTATTTTAATTTAAAGAAATTTTATAATCAAGTTTTAACTTAAAAAAGCACTATAACATATTTAAAAGGATATATTTGTTTTCTGATGAAAAAGTATATTCCTATGCCCTTTGAAAAATAGATGTAATTATGAGCCACGAAAGTGGCGTAGTAATCGCAGGAACTAGCAAAATAGTGCGATTGCGACGGACAAGTCCTCGCAATGACGGGGGAAAGAGAATTTTAAAACAAATGGCACCTGAATAACGCGCAGCATATGGTGGTAAATATTATAACACCTCACGTACGGCTAAAGCAGGTTCATTAAGACAATACTAAATAAAAAAGAGGCTCTGAAATTTCAGAACCTCTTTTTGTTTTAATATCTTTCTAAATATTTATCTAATTCCCATTGTGAAACATATGTTCTAAATGAATCCCATTCTTTTTTCTTAGATGTCATAAATTCTTTAAAAATATGATCACCAAGTGCAGCTTGAGCAACTAGGGATTTATCCATATTTTCTAGAGCTTCAGCCAAACTTCCTGGAAGCGCGTCGATTCTTTGTTTTTTACGTTCTTTAGAAGTTAGTTTGTAGATGTTGCTTTCGACAGGAGCTGGTGGGTCTATTTTGTTTCTAATACCGTCCAAGCAAGATTCTAAAATTGCAGCAAATGCCAAGTATGGGTTGCAAGCAGGGTCTGGTGAACGTAATTCAACCCTTGTTGAAACGCCACGTTTTGCAGGAACTCTTAATAATGCACTTCTATTTGCTAAAGACCAAGCTAGATAAACTGGAGCTTCGTAGCCTGGTACTAAACGCTTATAGCTGTTTACTGTAGGGTTTGTGATGGCTGTAATGCTTTTTACGTGTTTTAGCATACCACCAATAGCATATTTTGCCTCATCTGATAATTCAAATTCTGCTTTTTTATCATAAAAAGCGTTTTTACCACCTTTAAATAGTGATATGTTACAGTGCATACCAGAACCTTGAATACCATAAATTGGTTTTGGCATAAATGTTGCGTGTAGATTGTGTTTTGCAGCTATAGCTTTTACTGCAATTCTAAATGTTGCAACATTATCTGCTGCGGTCAAAATATCTGCATATCTAAAATCTATTTCGTGTTGTCCTACGGCACCTTCGTGGTGTGAAGCCTCAATGTCAAAGCCCATTTCTTGAAGGGTTAAAACAATATCAGATCTTACATCTTCACCTAAATCTTCTGGTCCTACGTCATAATAACCAGCGTTATCTGAGGTTTTTGTTGTAACGTTGCCATCTTTATCTTTTGCAAATAAGAAAAATTCAGCTTCTGGGCCAATATTCATTGAAAAGCCCATTTTTTCAGCAGCTTTCATTAGTCTTTTTAAGTTGCATCTTGGACAGCCTTCAAAAGGTGTGCCGTCTGCATTATAAATATCACAAATTAATCTTGCAGAATTTACCCTATTTTGTTCTCTCCAAGGTAAAATTTGGAAAGTGTTGATGTCTGGGTGGAAAAACATATCTGAAGTTTCAATGCTTCGGAATCCTTTGATAGATGAACCATCTAGCATAATTTCGTTATCTAAAGCTTTATCAATATGTTCTGATGGTATAGTTAAATTCTTAACTTGACCATTGATGTCTACGAATTGTAATTTTATAAATTTAATATTGTATTCTTTAATAAGCTCTTTTACTTCTTCTCTAGTGAAGTTCTTTGAGTCTAATCTTGTGTATTTGAACTCTGTCATACAAACCTCTCTTAATATCTACTCCTCTAGTTTATAGATTTTTTCGCAAAACGTCAAGTGTTTTACTATAAATTTGAGCAAAAAAAGACCCGACTTTTTGTCGAGTCTTTTAAGTCTATCTCTTTTCGATGATTTTGTTGTTATCATCAACAATTATGACTGTTGGTTTGAAACCTTCTAGTTCTTTTTCTTCAAATAATCCATAAGTTACAATGATAACTTTATCTCCTGGTTGAACTTTTCTTGCCGCTGCTCCGTTTAAGCAGATTTTACCAGAATTTGGTTCACCTTTGATTACATAAGTTTGAAATCTTTCTCCGTTATTTACATCTAGGATTTCAACTTTTTGCCATTCTCTAATGTTTGCAGCTTTAAGTAAAGTTTCATCTATTGTGATTGAGCCAACATAGTTAAGATTTGCGTCTGTAACAGTTGCTCTGTGTATTTTTGAATATAAAAATTCTAATTGCATTGTCTTTCCTCTTTATTTAATGCTTTTCACAGCTTCAATAACATTTTTAACAGCTTCTTCAGGTTTGATAGCTTCTTTTTCACCTGTTTGGCGAGTAACGAATTCTACATTACCTTCAGTGATAGTTTTACCTACTGTAATTCTGTAAGGGAAACCGATTAAATCAGCATCTTTGAATTTAACACCAGGTCTTTCATCTCTATCATCTAATACTGCTTCAACACCGTTAGCTAGTAATTCTTCATACATTTTGTTAGCAACGCTCATTTGAAGTTCATCTTTAACGCTAACTGGTACAATTACTACGTGGTATGGAGCGATAGCTAAAGGCCATTTGATACCCCATTCATCGTGGTGAGCTTCAACAGCTGCTGCCGCAGTTCTTGTTACGCCAATGCCATAACAACCCATAATATAAGGTTTTGTTTTGCCGTCTGAATCAAGGTAAACAGCATTCATTGGTTGTGAGTATTTTGTGCCAAGTTGGAAAATGTTACCAACTTCAATACCTCTTGTTACTTTAAGTGGCTGACCGCATTGAGGACAAAGCTCGCCAGCTTCAACAAGTCTGATGTCAGTGATTATTTCAGGTAAGTCTAAGTCTGTACCGAAGTTTGCACCAACTCTGTGTGCATCGTTTTTGTTTACGCCAACAACAAAGTTTTTAAGTTCTTTTACTGTTTCGTCAGCAACTACAGAAACTTTATATTCACCATATTTAGCAATTGGCTTTTTGTTTTCATCAACTGGGCCGATGAATCCTGGAATAGCATTGAAACCATTTTCAGCCATCATTTCTTCAATTTCGCCAGATGTTGCTATTCTGATTTCGTTACCGCCTACAGCGTTTAATAATTTTGTTTCTTCTACTGCTTTATCACCTCTGATTAAAGCTAAGACAGGTTTTTTATCAACAATATAAACTAAAGTTTTTAAAATTACAGAAGCTGGTACATTTAAGAATGCACATAATTCTTCAATTGAGTGAGTTGCTGGAGTGTCAACAACTTCAGATTTAGCAAAACCTCCATCAACAACTGCTTGAGGTAATTTTGATACAGCGTGGTTTGAGTTAGCTGCATAATCGCAACCGTCACAGTAGAATACGTCGTTTTCACCAGCATCAGTATCTGTGATTACCATAAATTCGTGAGAAACACTTCCACCAATTGCGCCTGAGTCTGATTGAACAGCTTTTGTATCAAGTCCGCAACGTTTGAAAATGTTTGTATATGCTTGCCACATATTTTGATATTCTTTTTCCAAATCTTCTTGACTTGTTGCAAAAGAATATGCATCTTTCATAATAAATTCGCGACCTCTTAATAAACCAAAGCGAGGGCGTCTTTCATCTCTGAATTTAGATTGAATTTGGTATAAATTTGTTGGTAATTGCTTGTAAGATTTTAAAACATCACGTGCAATTGCTGTAATAATTTCTTCGTGAGTTGGTCCAAGACACATTTCTCTGCCGTGACGGTCTTTTAATCTCATTAATTCTCCGCCGTATGCGCCCCATCTGCCAGATTCTTCCCAAAGTTCTTTTGGTTGAACAAAAGGCATTAATAGTTCTTGAGCGCCAGCGCTATCCATTTCATCTCTAATTATATTTTCAACTTTTTTTAATACTCTCCACATTAGAGGTAAAAAATTGTACACACCAGATGTTAGTTTTCTGATATAACCTGCGCGAGCAAGCATTTTATGTGAAATTACTTCCGCATCAGAAGGAAACTCTCTTAGGGTTTGTACAAATAATTTTGACATTTTCATTTTTAAATATCCTCATCTATCCTTTTTTGATGATTTTATTTTAACACAAACAAAATTATTTAAGTTTACTTAATTCATTTTTAGCATCTTGGACAGAGATAGATAATGTTTGATAATTTCTGATTGCCTTTTCTAAATATGATATTCCCTTTGATTTTTCTCCAGCTTTTCGATATGCTAATGATGCTAAATAGTCTAAATCTCCAGTTTCTTCACATTCTGAAAGCGCACTATTTATTACTTCTACTGCTTCATCATAATATTTTTCTTTCATTAAAAGTTTTGTTAATATTTTGTAAGCTTCGACGTCAAATGGGTTCATTTCGATAGTTTTTCGTAAATTTTCTATTGCAAATTCAGTTTGACCTTCATCATTGTATATTGAAGCTAGGTTAAAATATGCCCAACTGTAATTTGGTGCAATTTCGATAACTTTTTCGAATTTTTCTATAGCAGAATCCTTATCTCCAAGCTCTTTAAAAATGTTACCCAAGTAAAAATGAGCATACAAATCTTCGTCGTTTAAGTCGATTGTTCGTTGGAGGTATTCAATAGCTGGGATGTAATCTTTTTGTTTGAAATATACCAATCCAATGTTGAAATATGTGTTTGAGTCATCTGGATCTTCTGCTATGATTTTTTCAAAACATTTTATTGCTTCATTGTATTCTCTTAATTCAGTGTGAACTAGCCCCAAATTGTATATTGCATCTGAGTAATTTGGCTCTAATTCAATGGCTTTAAGATATGATTCTTTAGCCTTTCTGAATTTTTTCATTTTTTCATAAACAATTCCTAGATTGTAGTGAATCCCTTCATCTTCATTAAAGTTCCAAGATAAATAAGTCAAATGTTGAAGGGCTTCATCATTAAATCCAGAATCCATAAGCAAGACAGCTAATTGTCGTCTTGCTTGGAAATTTGCAGAATCTGCTTTTATAAGTCTTTGAAGTTCTTCTATTTTATCTAATTTTGACATTTTCTTATTAAATTACAGGTACATCTATTGGTTCAACAAGGATAACTTGTAGGATTTCATCTCTATTAATTCTTACGTGTTTTCCTTTTTTAATCATGTCAGCGATACTACCATATACAAAATACCCAGCAGTACCAAATGCTCCACCGATTGCGCTAACTGGTACGACTACGTATTTCCAACCTGAATTGGTTACATCTTCGCCCCATTCGATAGCATTTTTTGTGATGTTGCCTGATTTTTGACAAGTTTGTTTCCAAGCTTCATAGTATCCTTTTGTGGTAGTAATTCCACCATCAAAGGTCATATCTGTACGTCCAACAACGTTAAGTGTTAATGGAAGCTGTCTGCCGTTTGGGGTTACAACGTGGTCAAAGTTTAGGTATAAAATAGCACCTTTTGAAAATCTTTTTGGTGCAGATATTCCTTGAATATCCCCTCTTATAATTGAGCCAGAAGGAAGTATTACATCGTCATCTGCAGTTTGGTCTGTCATTAACATTGCAGAAAAACCGCCTCCAGTTTTGTTTACTGAGGTATCTAAGGTTGTTAACATTTTTAACTCAAGTTTTGTTCCTGCTGGTATTCTTTTAGTTTTTGCATTTGCGTTGAAAGGTGCAGCTACTGCAACTTGTGCTGCTAATAATATTGCTAATATTGTTCCTAGTAATTTTTTCATGATTATATCCCTCTTTCTTTGGTTGTATATTATCATATTTTTTATATTTTGTTAATATCTTTACAAAAGAAAAGAGCCGATAATCGGCTCGTTTGAATTAAGAATAGCTGGAAGTATGAAAAAGATTAATTATATTTAACTCTAATTATTCGGGTTTGAATATTGGCTAATTGTGCTGTTTTGTATTAGTCAGGTAGAGTAGTTCTTTGTGAAGTTTTTTATATGGTTTGAAAATTTAGTTTTATTATTGTAAAATTGCTTTGTAAGATTAGAGGAATGTAAGCGATTTTTCGCATAATAATTAAGGAGATAATTATGGAAATTTTAAATAAAGCTGATATTGGTGTATTTGGCGGCTCTGGCTTTTATAGCTTTTTAGAAGATATTGAAGAAGTAAAAGTTGATACTCCATATGGCCCAACTAGTGACAGTGTATTCATTGGTAAAATTGGTAATCATAGAGTAGCATTTATGCCTAGACACGGTAGAAATCATTCTATTCCACCACATTTGGTTAACTTTAGAGCAAATGTTTGGGCTATGAAACACTTAGGCTGCAAAAGGGTAATTTCTCCTTGTGCGGCTGGTAGTTTGCAAAAAGAGGTTGAACCTGGACATTTCGTTATTTGTGACCAATTTGTTGATTGGACTGATGGAAGAAAAAATACTTTCTATGAAGGACCTGTGGTTCAACATCCATCTCCTGCAGATCCATATTGCCCAGAATTGCGAGAATTAGCGATTAAAACTGGTAAAGATTTAGGTATCAAAATTCACGAAACTGGTACTGTTGTTGTTATCAATGGCCCAAGATTCTCAACAAAAGCTGAATCAGCATTCTTTACTAAACAAGGTTGGCAAGTTATCAATATGACAGCTTTTCCTGAAGCTTATTTGGTTAAAGAAATGAATATGTGTCCACTTAATATTTCGCTTATTACAGATTATGATGCAGGTTTGGTTGGGGATGTTCCTCCTGTATCTCACGAAGCTGTTATGGAAGTGTTTAATAATAATGTGGCGAATTTAAAATCTTTATTATTCACTATGATAGAAAATATTCCATTTGAACAAGAAAAGTGTGAATGTTTCAAAGCTGTTAATTGCGATTTGTAATAAAGGTGCTTTATGGCAAACTTAATCATTATTTTAGATAGATTGATTCTCCTGTATATGTATTTTATTGCAGGTGCTTGTATAATGTCTTGGATTCCTAATTTGAATCACGATTATCCATTGTTTCATGCAATATTTACAGCTGCAGGGTTTTATATAATCCCACCTTTTATGGGTTTGTCTTTTTCTCCAGCATTGGTTATGGCTGTTTGTGCTTTAATTTCTGTTGGTTTAAGAAAAATTTATTTAAAATATTTTGTTGAAAAAGACAAGAAAATTATTGTTGTTAGCCCTGATGAATTGATTGCAAAGCTAAAGGAACAACAGGAAGATTATTTAAAGAAAGAACAAGAGGAAAAAGACGATGATAGCGTATAAAATAATAGAAGCAATTGCAAACTGTTTTTATGTCTTCTTGCTTATGATTTTTGTAAGATGCTTATTAACTTGGTTCCCTGGTGTAAATTATAATAACCCAATTATAAAGGCATTGTGTGCCGCTGTCGATTTATATTTGGACTTGTTTAGAAAATTTATTCCTCCATTGGGAATGTTTGACTTGTCGCCAATGGTTGCTTGTTTTGTTTTAATCTTTATTAGGAAAGCAGTTTTATATGCTGCAATATTTATTATGGCGGCATTTGGAATGTTAGGAAACTAGATTATGAAAATAGTTATTTATGGTGCTACAGAAATAGGTTGTCTTCTTGCTACAGAGTTCTTTGAAGATCATGATATTACAGTCATTGATAAAGAAGAAAATCGTACAGAAGAATTTGATAAATTAGATATAAGTTTTGTACATGGTAATGCCACTGATGTTAAGGTGTTAAAATCTGCGGATATTGTTAATGCAGATGTGTTCATTGCTTGTACAGCTTTAGATGAGGCAAATATTGTTGCTTGTTTAACTGTTAAAAAACTTAGTGGAATAAGAACAATTTGCTTTGTGTCAAAAGAAGAGTATCAAAATGCTATGTCTATTGATAATAATACTGATTATCTTGGAGATTTCTTTATTGACTATATAATTTGGCCAGAAGCATTATTGACCCAAGAATTATTCCGTATTGTGACTGTAGCGCATGCGTTAGATGTTGAAAATTTTGCCGACGGTAAAGCTAGGTTGCTTGAATATAAGGTTAAATCTGGTTCTTCTATTGTTGGAAAAATGGTTAAGGATTGCGGATTTACTAAAGATACAATTATTGTTGGTATAAAACGTGATAGTTTGTTATTTATTCCAAACGGACTTACTGAAATTAATGCTGATGATAAGTTGATCTTTATGGGAACATCTCATTCTTTGGATATTTTGGCAGGTACTTTCTTCCACGAAAATGAACAGGTTAAGTCTGTTGCAATTATTGGTGGTGGTAATGTTGGCTATATGCTTGCTAAAAATCTTGAGGATATGAAAATAAAAACAAAGATTATTGAAAAAAACTATGATCGTTGTGAATATTTGGCTCAAGAATTGGATAAAACGTTGGTAATTAATGGTGATGGAACAAATTTAAAACTTCTTGATGAAGAAGAAATAGGGACTTGTGATGTAGCTATTGCAGTTACAAACAATGATGAGCGAAATCTATTGTGTTCACTATTAGTAAAACAATTGGGCGTAAAAAGAGTAATTGCAAGGGTTTCTAAGATATTAAATATTCCTCTTTTTGAAAAAGTAGGTATTGATATTGCTGTATCACCTAAGACTTCTGCTATCAATGAGGTTAAGAATGATATTGATGAAACTAATGTTGATATTTTGGCTACTGTTGAACAAGGTGAAGCTGAAGTATTAGAAATTCTTGTACACGATGAGTTTAATGATAAGCGAATAATGGATTTAAGATTTCCAGCACCAGCTATTGTTGGTGTAATCCAACGTCGTACAAATGTTATTATTCCAAAAGGGGATACAAAGCTTAAGACTCATGATGTGTTGATTATTTTCACAAAAGCTGAGAATGCGGCTAAGGTAAAAGAATATTTTAAGGTAGTATAGAATGCGTTTAAATTATATTACAAGTGCGTTAAGTATAATTTTGAAAGATATTGGTTGGGTTTCGTTCTTACCGATTATTGTTGCTTTGTATTATAAAGATTATAATTCATTTTTACCATTTATTGTTGCTGGTATTGTTGCACTATTTCTTGGATTTATGTTGGGAAATTTTGGTAAAGCAACTTCAGGCTTAGACACTTTAAATGATATTAAACGTTCTGAAGCGTTGATGATTGTATCATTAACTTGGCTTACATTTGGATTTATTGCAGCTATTCCATATTTATTTTATGGATTTTCTCCAATAAATGCACTTTTTGAAGGTACATCAGGGATTACTGCAACTGGTGCTACAATTTTTACAAGATATGATTATCCGCACGCTTTATTATTTTGGAGATCATTTACTCAATGGTTAGGTGGTATGGGAATTATTGTCTTATTCGTTGCAATTCTACCTCAATTTGCTGTAGCAGGGCGTCAGATGTTCTTTGCTGAAGTTCCTGGTCCAACAGAAGATAAATTTACTCCAAGAATAAAAAATACAGCATCTGCTTTGTGGATAATTTATGCAGGTCTTACTGTTGCGTGTTTTGTTGCGTTATGGCTTGCTGGTATGAGTCCTTTTGATGCTATTTGTAACTCTTTCTCAACTCTTTCTGCTGGCGGTTTTTCTCCTCATGAAAGAAGTATTGGAGGATATGGTTCAAATCTTATTAATTGGATAATTATTGTGTTTATGTTTATTTCAGGCACAAGTTTTGTTCTTCAGTCAAGAGTCCTAACAAGACGAAAACTATCTTTGTTTTGGAAAAGTGAAGAGTTCAAATGCTTTGCTTCAATTATATTAATTATGTCACTTATTGTAGGTGCAGTATTGTTTGTTCAGCAACATTACTCATTCTTCCAAGCTATGACTGCATCGTTGTATCAAGTTTTATCTTTAGCAACCTCAACTGGTAGTGCCAGTGAAGATTTTCAATTATGGTGTTTTGATGCAAAAATCTTGTTGTTTATTACAATGTTTATCAGTTCTTGCTCTGGATCTGCTGGTGGTGGTATAAAAATCACACGTTGGATTTTAATATTCAAATATATCAAAAATGAATTGTATAAGATTTTGCATCCAAAAGCAGTTTTGACTATTAAGATAGATAATAGAGTTGTTGCACCTGATGTTATTAGACAAACAATTTTCTTTGTTTTAGCTTTCTTTGGATTATGGGCTTTAACAGTTCTAGCATTAACTATTATTGAACAAAATTTTGTTCTTGGATTGACCGCAGCAATTTCTGCAATTGGTGACGTAGGTCCTGGAATTGGTGATGTTGTTGGGCCAATGGGAAATTATGACTCATTAAAAACTTTATCTAAAATTATATTAATTTTTGATATGTATATTGGTCGTTTAGAAATTATTCCGTTCTTAGTGTTATTCCATAGAGATTTTTGGACAATTAAGAAATAGTTGGTTTATGTATTATTGCAACGTTTTCGATGTGGTACGTGTGGCAAAACATATCAAAAGGTTGGATTGATTCGACTGTACAGCCTTTTTCTGCCAAATATTTTAAATCTCTTGCTAATGTTGCTGGATTGCAGCTTATATAAATGATGTCTTTTTTAGAAAGTCGGAAGGCTTCATCTAATGATTCTTGAGTACAACCTTTTCTTGGTGGGTCAAGTAAAACGGCATCAAATTGTCGTTTTTCTTTTGCAAAGAATTTTGCTGCATCCATATTGTGAATTTCAACATTATTTATTTTATTGTCTTTAACTACTTTGCGAGCTAATTCGCAAGACTCTGTGTTTTCTTCAACACTAACCACTTTTTGGCAAACACCAGAGATACAAATACCAAAAGTTGTAATTCCAGCATAGGCATCAAGTATTGTCGGATTTTCATAATTTTCTTTGATGTGATTTTTAACGTATTTAAATATGTTTTCGGCACTTTTTGGGTTAATTTGGAAGAATGTATTTGCTCCAATTTTGAAAGTTTTGTCAATAAGTTTTTCTTCAACAAAATCTTGTCCAATTACACATTCAGTTTTTGTTCCAAGAATTACATTAGTTTTTTTAGAATTGAAATTTATACAGACTCCTGAAATTTCGTCAAACTCATTATAAATAGCTTTTGCAAATTCATTTAATCTGTCAAAAGATTTTGTTGCATTAACTACTAAAACTACGAGGTTTTTGCCTGAATGTGCGGAGTTTCTTATTACAACATGTCTTAAATCTCCAGTGTGTTTTTTTTCGTTGAAACCTTGTATTCCAAAGTCAAAAGCTTTTTCTCTAATAAATTCTATTATTCTATCGCAAATTTCTGGTTGAATTGGACAATATTTTATATTTACTATTTCGTGTGATTTCGGTTTGTAGTATCCTGCTAAAATCCTTCCAGAATTTTTTGTTTGAGATATTGGATATTGAATTTTTCGTCTATAGTTTTTAATTTCAGGACTTGGGATGGTTTCTTTTATCGGAATATCTAGTCCAGAAATTGTTTTAATTGTTTCTTCTGTTATTTGGTGTTTTATTTTTAATTGATAATTATAGTCGATAAATTGTAACTGACACGCACCACAGACTTTTTGCATTGGGCAGAAAGGTTTTACCCTATATGGAGAAGGTTCAATTATTTCTATAACCTCAGCATTAGCAAAATTTTTATTTACTTTTGTAATCCTTATCTTAACTTTATCTTTTGGACAAGTATTATCAATAAATATTACAAAACCTTCAACTTTTGCAATCCCTGCGCCTAAGTTGGTAACCTTTTCTATTTCAACTATATATTCATCATTAATTTTCATAAAATTATTATACCTTAAATATTCTTTATAATTTAACATATTTATTAAAATATGGTATTATGTTTTTAGCATGACTATAGGGAGAGAGTAGTATGAAAAAAGTTCTAGTATCATTGATTATGCTTGTACCATTATTAACTGGTTGCGCAAACGTAGATACGATGTTAACAATAAATGATGATAAATCAGCTTCTGTTGTTACTTCTGTGACATACAAAGGTAATTTGTCTAGCAAAACAGACAATGTAGCATTTCTTATTGATAAAAATTATAAGAGATTCTTAGACCCATTCTATAAAACTGAAACTGCATATGGTGACAAGTTGTCAACTATAATTGCTACAAAAAACGTAAAAGATTTGAGTAAATCAGATTTAGATTTAGCTTCTTTGGGATTTGTTTCAAATCTTGAAAGTAAAAAATTTGTAGAAGTAAAGAAAAGTTTTATTCTTTCTTCATTTAATGTTGATTTAACTTATGATAATAAGCTTGCTAAAGAATTAGAAAATGATTTTGGTGCAATTGCTACTTCTACACCTAAATCAACAATCAATCCTGAGTATTATCATGCGTATGCTGATAAAAAAGAGGTTGAGGCTGAAGATTTCAACAAAGAATTTGTAGCTAATATGGATGAAGATACTAAACGTTCTATATTAGATTTCATTAATGAAGAAGAAAAATCATCAACACAAACTCAAGATTCAGTTGATTATACTAATTCTTTTAGTATTCAAGTTCCATCTATAGCTTCTTATAATAATGCTGATTCTATTAGTGGTAATGTTTATTCTTGGAATTTAAAAAAGGATGAACCAACTAGCATCAAACTTCAATATGTTCAATATAGCGGATTTGCGATTTCTTTTGTAATTCTGCTTGGTGTTTTATTATTGGTCGTTTTTGCAGGTAGAATACTTAAACATGATGCGCAAAAACGGATGGATAATATTGATAATATTGTTTAATCAATATTTAATGATATAAAAAAGAGTCACCTTGTAGGTGGCTCTTTTTAGTATTTATATAAGATTTGTTATCTTTCTTTTGATGGCATATCGCATCTTGTGGTTGTTGCCCAACCAATTCTTGTTCCAGCTTGGCATTTTCTATATTCCATGTTTTTATTTTTTAAAGCCCAAGCAGTACATGCTAAACCATTATCTGGTCCAGCGTTAGGTTTTTCTCTCATGCAGTTAAATTCAAATGAGAAGTCATCTCCATAAAAGCCCATAGGTAGAATATCGTTTCCTGATAGATAGAATCCAAATACATCAACCCCTAGCATGTTTGGAATAGCTGGGCCGTTAACATCAACATAAATTGATGCACAATATGGACGTTCTAATGGGTCAGTTGAAAGAATTACGCCATCGCAATATGTAGAATTTGTTTTAATAGCTACAGAGCCACCGTCTAATAGTGCAAAATAAGTTGCTGAAATTTCAGGGTCTGCTTTCATATATTCAAGTGCTTTTGGTTCTTCATTTGCATCGTAATCATATTCATCAGAAGATTTTCTCTTTTGTTTTGCAATATATTCCGAACTGCTTCTCTTTACTTGATGAGGAGGCATAGGATCTTTTAATATCGTTGTAGGAATACTGTTTATTGTTCTGTATTCAGTTGTCGCAAAACAACCCTGTAATGAGTTTCCACAGAAAGACATTACAGAGGCTCTTTTTGATATTTCTTTAACTATTGCTTCTGATTTATTTGAACTATATCTGACACTTTCCCAGTCTTGAGGAAATAATCCATCGTTTGCATCTGCAGCTTTTCTAAAAGCTTCTTGCAACTTTGTTTGTGCTTTTTGCGCACTTTCGATATACTTTCTAGAACCTTCTTTTTGAACAAGGTTTGGTATCATTAGTGTGAATAGAAATCCTATAAGTGCCATAACTATTAGAACTTCTGCCATTGTAAACGCTTTTTTCTTAAACATTATAACCTCTTCTTATTATACAAATTTAAGTATACCATTGTTTCTATATCATGGCATCATATTAATAATTTATTTTTGCAAATAAAAAAGAGACTTTTGGAAGCCTCTTTTTTATGGTGGGTGTTGAGGGACTTGAACCCCCGACCCTCTCCTTGTAAGGGAGACGCTCTACCAACTGAGCTAAACACCCAAAGAACTATTTAATTTTCAACTAGTGTATATGAGGCTTATCCCTGCCTCTTGCGATTAGTCTCTCAACTCTCCGCAAGATTTATAATATCAAGAACAAAATTTAATGTCAACACTTTTGTTGAAACTTTTTTTTATTTTTTTCGTCATTAAGATTAGTTGGATTTATTTAGTCACGGAGGTTATTGTGGGAGTTAATTTAGGATTTGATTTTGTTGATAAATTGAGTGCTCCTATTATTAATGATGAGCATGATTTAGATATAAAAACTTTCAGTGCTGTTGCGCATGAAGATGACTTGTTACAGTCGTATTTAAAAGAAATAGGCAAGATAAAACTGTTAAAATCAGAAGAGGAAAAAGAATTAGGGAGATTAGTCAAAGAACAACAATGTGATGTTGCGAAAAGAAAACTTATACAAGCAAATTTAAGGTTGGTTGTAAGTATTGCTAAAAAATATGTCGGACAAGGCGTTTTATTTATGGATTTAGTTCAAGAAGGTTCTATTGGGTTGATTAGAGCTGCTGAAAAATTTGATTATTCAAAGAGTTTTAAGTTTTCAACTTACGCGACATGGTGGATTAAGCAATCTATTATTCGTGCGATTGCTAATAATTCAAAATCTATTAGAATTCCAGTGCATATGGCCGATAAAATTAGAAAATATAAACGAGTTTATGCTAATTTTATCAATGAATTCAATAGAGAACCTACAGATTTAGAGCTGGCTGATAGGTTGGGGTTTAGCGTTAATAAATTACAAAAAATAAAACAATCGATTATTCTAGAACCGATTAGTCTTGAAACGGCGGTTACTGATGATTTATGTATTGGGGATTATATAGAGGATAAATCTTGTAACTTGCCAGAACTTAGTGCAAACGAAGATTTTTTAAAATTAAATGTTCCTAAAATGTTAGATAGTTTATCAGAAAGAGAAAAATCAGTAATTGTTGAACGTTTTGGTATAAATTCGAATGAACCTAAAACTCTAGCTCAATTAGGGGCGAGTCTTGGGTATTCAAAAGAGCGAATAAGGCAAATTGAAGATTGCGCTATAACAAAACTAAGACGAGATAGTAGATTTTTACATTATAAAGATTGTATAGACACCTAAATATAAGCTCATAGTTGTAATTAATTCATCATCATTCATCACTGGTATCTAATGGTACCAGTTTTATTTATCCTAAAAGAGATTTTGCAAATTCTATTGATTGTTCGTTAATTGTTCCACCAGCAAGTTCAGCTAATGCTTTAACTCTGTTATCTCCAGTAAGTACATAAACGTCGACCTTTGTTTGGTCTTCTTGTGATTTTCTAACATAGAAGTGTTTATTTGCTTTAGATGCAATAATTGCTTGGTGGGTTATTACAATAATTTGGTGAGATTTACTTAGTTCAACCATTTCATCAGCTACAGATTGGGTAGCTTTACCTGAAATTCCTGTATCAATTTCATCAAAAATTACTGTATCAATGTCATCGTTTTGGGCAAAAATAGATTTTATTGCAAGCATTACACGCGAAATTTCACCACCTGATGCTACTTTTGCTAGTGGTTTTAAATCTTCTGAAACGTTTGTCGAAATCATAAATTCAACATTATCAATGCCGTTGTGTGATAATTCTTTCTCTGAGATTTTGATTTCGAAACGAGCTTTTGGAAGTTCTAAAACTGCTAATTTATCTTGAATTAGGACGGATAGAACTTGTGCATAATTATGACGGTGTTCGCTTATTTGTTTTGCGATAGAATATAGTTCATTTTTGCAAACTAAGATTTCACCTTCTAGCTTTTCTATATTTTGAGTTGAATATTCTATTGTAGAAAGTTCTTGGTTAAATTGGTTATAGTTTTCTAATACCGATTCTAAAGTTCCGCCATACTTTCTTTTTAGTTTGTCAAAAATGTATAATCTTTCTTGGATTTCGTCTAGTCTTTGGGTGTCGTTATCTAGGCTTTGAGAATAATCCCTGAGTGAAGATGAAATATCTTTTAGGTTTTCTATTACATCTAAGAATTGGCTGTTTATATCTTCTAAGCTTTGGTCATAGCTTGCAGCCTTAGATATATCTACTTTAACTTTAGACAAGCCTTCTAGAATAGAACCATCATCACCATTAATTGCCCAATAAGAGCCACCTGTAAGTTCTTTTAATTTTTCCGCATTTGTTAGAACTTCTAGTTCTTGCTCTAGTTCAGAATCTTCATTTACCCCTTGTATATTTGCTTCTTCTATTTCATTTATTTGGAATTTTAGAAAATCTATTTGAGATTCTGTTGCATTCGCTGAGTTCTTTGCTGTTTCAAGCTTTTGTATAAGTTCTTGGTAGTATAAGAATTTTTCTTTGTAGTTGTTTAGCACTCTGCCATAATCGTCTTTACCATAAGAATCTAGCAAATTTATATGGTATTGAGGTTGTAGAAATGTATAAGTTTGGTGTTGAGAATGAATATCAACAAATAGAGTTCTCAAATTTTTTAGTAGTTCTTGATTAACAAGAGTTCCATTAATTCTTGAACGAACAGCATTTTGAGTAATTTCTTTTGTGATAATTATTTCTGAACCCCAATTATCTATTCCGTTTTCTTCGAACAATTTTGATAAATCGTGTTTGTTGTTTTCTAATGTGATTTCAATTGTGGCTTTTTCACAGCCTGTTTTTATCACATCTTTTGATACGCGTGAAGAAAAAACTAAATCGATTGCATTCAAGATAATACTTTTCCCTGCGCCAGTTTCACCTGTGATAATATTCAATTGATTATCAAAGTTTGCGCAAAGTTCATCAATCAATATGTAATCTTTTAGTTTTATCTGTTTAATCATAATTGTTTACTATACAGCAGCTCCGCAGCATTTTTTGTATTTTTTGCCACTTCCGCAAGGGCATGGATCGTTTCTGCCGATTTTTTGAGTTGTATCAATTTGAGGTTTGTTTTCATTATCTTCAATGATACCTAATGTGCTTGAGAAGGCATTTGAACGGTATAATACAGTTGTTGAAGATATGATTTTGTTGTTTATGTATCTACGTTTGTATGTTTTTAGTAGTTCTTCAAGTGTGAAATTCTTTGCAAGAACAGCGTTAACAATTTCCATAAAGTTTTTGTGTTTGTTTGCGACCATTCTGATTAAGTTTGCTGAGAATTTATCGTTATGCAAGAAGTATTTGATACAAGCATCATAATTTTCAACAGTTGTATAGTCTTTTACTTCAAAAATTTTATTGAATGTTCCATAAAAAGGAATTGCGTATAAACCTAATTCTTCATCGTAAATAATACCAACATCATAAGTTTCTTTGTGAGAAGAAAATCCTCCTAATGAATTTTCTAGGAAGTTGTCGTATGAATTGTTAAATTCGCTTACGTCAAAGAATTTATATTCTTCTGGTTCAGCAATAAGCTCTTTATAGTCAGCTTTTGTGCCTTCTTCTGCGTAATCATTAAAGATTCCGATAATGTCATCGGCATATTTATTGGTTGTGATTATTTCTGTAGTTCCGAAAAATTCTGTGAATTTTTTATAAATTTCAGCAACATCTTCTTCTACTTCTTTTTGTTTTTCAGGGTTGTCCAAGTATACCAATTCAGGGTTTTGGATAATCTTAGCTACTGCAAATCTGTATGCATCATCTTTTTTGGTTGCAGGTAATACGCCTGAAATTTCCAATAGATAATAATCACCATTGATATTTACAATACGCGCAATAATGTAGTCACCTGAGCCTAAACCTCTAAATGCAGTCATTTTCATTAGAGAAACGATTACATATTTGCGTTCATTTACGATATTTAGAAGTTCAAAACCTGTTTTTGTAACTTTTTTGATTTCAAATACAGAAGATATTGAATCATCAATAGCCTGAACTACATTTTTTGTATCTTTATCAAGCCCTTTTGTATTTTCCAAATAAAGTTGTGGGATACTTTTTAAATCTTCTCCAAGATTGCGTTCTAGAATATAGCTAAAGCAGGCTGTTTGCAATGGAATACCGTTTTTTGCATTTGCACCAATAGTGCGTAGGTATTCGTTAAAGTCAGCTTTAATATCTTCGTGTGTTTGTATAAATTCTGCAATGTTTTTTATTACGCCGTTTATACTGTCCATGCGTTCTTGTATATTCATTTTTTCTCCCCTTATCTGAATTTCTTTATTTAGAATATTATATTTTGCTGAAAAACTCAATATATTAAGATTTTACGGCAAATATTAAATTGTTATCTATTAGTCAGTTAGTTTAAAATCGCCGTTCTTTTTAATATGTTCAACCAATCCACCGTCTTCTAGTAGTTTAATCATAACAGGAGGAAGTGGTTCAATTTGTATTATAGAGCCGTTTGTAAGGTTTGTAATTACCCCTTTTTCTATATCAAGTTCTAATTCATCGCCTTCATCAATAGAATCAGTATCGCATTCAATTGCTAGAAGTCCAATATTAATTGCGTTTCTGTAAAAAATTCTTGCAAATGATTTAGCTAAAACTGCACCAACTCCAGCTATTTTCATAATCAAAGGAGCATGTTCTCTAGATGAGCCAAGTCCAAAATTTGAGCCAGCTACTACAAAATCACCTTTTTTCATTCTTGATGCAAAAGTTTCATCTGCGTCTTCAAGTACGTGTTTAGCGAATTCAGGCAAGTTTGAACGTAGGTGGTATAATCTGCCTGGTGCAATGTGGTCTGTTGAAATGTCATCTCCGAATTTGAATGCTGTTCCCTTCATGTATATCTCCTTTTTTATCTATACTACCGCAAAAACAAAAAGTATGCTATAATATTAAAAAGGCGGTATTATGTATTTCCATAGAAAATGTAAAATAACATTCATTTGTCACGGTGCTACCATTTATTCAGAAGAGGGTAGATTTTCTGATGCGGAAAATTACCCACCATTGTCTGAATTAGGTGTAGAAGAAATGGAAACCCTTTCTAAGTATTTAAAAGCTAGAGGGGTTAAAAATGATGTTATTTATACTTCTCCTTCTATCAGAACAGTTCAGTCTGCAATGATGGTTGCAAAAGTGTTTAAAAAAGAATACGTTATTGTAGATGAGTTAAAAACTCGTGCATGTGGCGAGTGGAATGGTCTTACATTTACTCAAGTTTGGAAGAAATATCCTGAAGGATTGGCGAAAATTTTGGCTGAACCTGATAAGAAAACTATGGCAGGTGCAGAAAGTTCTGTCGAATTTATTACCAGAGTTAAAAATGTTATTGATGAACTTGTATCACAAAATATCGGTAACAGAATTATTATCGTTACTCATCCTGAGGTTATTCAAGCCGCTATTTGTGCTGCGTTAGATATTCCTGCTGATAAGTTGCCAAAAATATTTATTAGAACTGGTAGTGCAACCCAAATAAGTTATTTTGATGAATGGGCTAGTTTAGTATACTCAGACTACGTTCCATTAGGATAGTTTATAGATAATTAGCTAGGATGTTTTTAACGTAGTTTTGGGTTTCTTTGTATGGCGGAACGCCGTCGTATTTATCAACAGCTCCTGGTCCTGCGTTGTATGCTGCAAGAGCTAAAATTATGTTGCCGTTATATCTATTTAGCATTGATTTTAAGTATTTTACTCCACCTTCAACATTTTGAGCTGCATTATATGGGTCTTTTACTCCAAGTGATTTTGCTGTCGAAGGCATAAGTTGCATCAATCCCATTGCACCAACTTTAGATGTTGCTTTAGGATTAAAGCCAGATTCTTGTTTTATTAATGCTTGAACAAGTTTTTCATCAACCCCATGACGTTGTGCAACTTTGTTAATCATTCCGATTAGTTGCGCTTTATTTGATGTTTGAATATCTGGATTGTATTTGCGAGTTGCATCGTTAACTTCTTGAATAGCTCGTTTTAAATCCGCATTATTTAGAATGGAAGTTCCAATTTCGTCAGTGTTATTATCGTATACATTACCTGTAACATTTAATGATTTTGGGTTTAATAAAAGTGAACCAAAGTCTGTTTGGGTAGTGTTTGCCAAAACTTTTTCAAAAGATTGGACATTATTTGCTCCTGGTGGATAAATTGTATCCATCGCTTGAGCATGTGTTGGAGCTTGTTGAGGGTTTATTTGTTTATTTACATTGTTGACGTAATTATTTATCTGCGCTGCTCTTTGCATAGCTGCAGATCTTCCGCCAGTATTCAATAAACCTTGTATCATTTCAGAGAACATGCTCTAACTCTACCTCCCGTACATTATGATTTTATACAATATTTAAAAATAATGTATCCACCATTTGATTTAAGGTTTATTTTTAATATGTCAATATTTATTTGATTAGCATGCAATCGCCGTAGCTAAAGAATCTATATTCATTTTGGATTGCCTCGTTATAGGCTTTGAATATAAATTCCTTTCCAGCAAGAGCGCTTACTAGCATTAGAAGTGTTGATTTTGGTAGGTGAAAATTTGTTATAAGTTCATCAACAACTTTAAACTCGTAAGGTGGGTAAATAAATAATTCGGAATGATCCTTGCACGCTTTAATACAGTTATATTTTTGGAATGCTGTTTCAAGTGTTCTAACTGTTGTTGTGCCTACGGCAACAAGTTTTTTGCCTTGGGCTTTTGCGTTGTTAATTTTTTCTGCAGCTTCTTGGGTTATTTCAAAAGTTTCTGAATGCATTTTGTGATCTAATACGTTGTCGCATTTTACTGGTCTGAATGTACCTAAACCGACATTTAATGTAACGTATGCAATTTCAACCCCTTTTTCTTTTAGTTTTTGTAGAATTTCTTGAGTGAAGTGTAATCCTGCCGTTGGTGCAGCCACTGAGCCTTCATCTTTTGCGTAAACGGTTTGGTATCTTTCCATATCGAATTGTTTTAATTCTTCAGCTTTTAATTTTCTTTCAATGTATGGCGGAAGTGGTATATTCCCTACTTTATGAAGAATTTCAAATAGATCTCCATCATAAATCATCTCAACAAGCCATTCCCCATCATCTTCAAGTCTTTTTATTGGTTTAACTTTTAACTCATCAGAAATAGTTACTATTGTGTCAGGTTTTACTCTTTTGGAAGGTTTAATTAAG
>JAFUPZ010000040.1 GCA_017472545.1 bacterium
CAACTGTGTCTAATGAATCAGCACCTAAATCATCTGTGAAACGAGCTTCAGGTGTAACTAATTTTTCATCAACGCTCAATTGATCTACTACAACTTTTTTTACTGTTTCTAATGTACTCATCTTCTTTTTCCTCATTTATAATTTGTATTACTAATACTTTTCTTGTTACATTATACCTTGTTGAATATTTTTTTGCAAGATTTTTACAATTTCTCAAGGTTTTTGTTAATATTCTTAACTTAGATAATCAAGCCACCATCTACTTGTAACACTTGTCCTGTAACATATTCAGCATCCAATGCTAAGAATTTAACAGCTTTTGCAATATCAACAGCTTCACCCATTCTTTTCAAAGGAATCATCTTCATATATTCATCAGTATTACCAAGATCTTTAGTCATATCAGTAGCAATAAACCCTGGAGCAACAGCATTAACTCTAATACCACGAGAACCAAGTTCTTTTGCCAAAGATTTTGTAAAACCAACCAAGCCAGCTTTTGCAGCTGAATAATTAGCTTGACCTGGGTTGCCATACAAACCAACAACTGATGTTGTGTTAACAATAGCACCTGATCTTTGTTTCATCATCAATTTAACAACAGGTTTAGACACATAAAATGCACTATTTAAGTTAGTGTTAATAACAGCATTCCATTTGTCTTCGCCCATTCTAATAAATAAATCATCTCTTGTAATACCAGCATTGTTAACTAGAACATCTATTCTGCCATATTTTTCGATAATACCAGCAATAGCTTCGTCAACTTCTGCTTGATTTGAAACGTCAAATTTAACAGCTTCTGCGTTAGCACCTAATGCTTTTAATTCTTCAACTGTTTTGTTAGCAGCTTCTACATTACCGGCATAGTTGATAACAACGTCGCAACCTGCAGCAGCAAGTTCTAAAGCACACGCTTTACCGATACCGCGAGAACCACCTGTTACTAATGCAACTTTTTTGTCTGTCATAATTTTTCTCCTTTATATAATTTCCCTATTTATCTTTATTATCTATATTGATATTAAATCTATTCAAGTTTTCTGCGATGTTAGAAATTTTATCAGCAGCCTCACCATCTATTTTAGATAGAGAATTAACAATATTTACAGCATTTCTTTGCATTTCCAATTTTTGCTCTTCTGTAAACATCTTATCTGCCTCAGCTTTTGCCTCCGCTTCAGTCAAAATACGAGCTTTAAACACTACGACATACGCTAAATACAAAAATACTACAACGCCTGCATACCATAAGAAATTCAAAATGCCGGATGGCAACTTGCGTTTGAATTCATTCATATCGTTAGATTTCAAATAACGCTGAATTGCAGCTCTATCAAATTCGCATGCACTTTTGCTTGAATAAGTAGCAAGAGAATTTCTTTCCAAAAAGAGCTTTCCTTTATTATGATAATTACCAATAGCAACAAGGTAATAAGTCGTATTATTTTTTTTACCAGAATTGCTTTGAACAGTTCTTGTTAACTCTTTACAAGTCAAATTGGACATTGTATTGTCTTCAAAGATTCCACCTACCGACATATAAGTTCCCTGCGTTGAACTTACATCAATTGTAATATCCTGACTTTTTGTTTTAAGTAAAGAATTTTCAGTATAAGCAGTACATTTTTTTGTTTGGTTACTACAAACAATTGTTTTTGATGCAGAACCAATAACTGCAAATACTGCAGCCATTGCTAAAAAAATTAAACAGGCGATAAATTTTTGAAACATCTCAACCCCTCCTTATACTGCTGCCATTTCCTCTTTCAAAGATGAAACTGTTGCCTCAAGTGATGCCTTGTCGTAAACATCATAAACATTTACACTAGCATCAATCTTTTTAACCAACCCAGCAAGAACTTTACCTGGTCCAATTTCTACAAATGTATCAATACCTTCAGCTACCATCTTTTGAACAGATTGTGTCCATTGTACTGAAGAATAAATTTGTTTTGGCATTTTGTTTTTAAATTCTGCACCCAAGATAGTTGCCTCAGCATCTACGTTTGTAAATACAGGAATTGAAGCATCATTTAGATCTAATTCAGAAACAAAAGAAGCGAATTCTTTACCTGCATTTTCCATAAATTTAGAATGGAATGCACCAGAAACAGCAAGAGGAACAACACGTCTTGCGCCAGCTGCTGATAATAATTCACCAGCTTTTGCAACAGCAGCCTCATCACCTGTAATTACTACTTGTGCAGGGGAATTGTAGTTAGCAACATCAACATAACCAACACTTGAAGCTTCTTCCAAAGCTTTTTCTAAACTACCTTCTGGAGCATTCAAAATCGCAGCCATAGCACCACCTTTTGTAGCACCCATTAAGTCTGCTCTTTTTTGAATTGCTTTTAATGTTGTTTCTAAATCCATAACACCTGAAGCGTACATTGCACAATATTCACCCAAACTATGACCTGCAGTTGCAGAAACTTCAACATCTAACTCAGATTTAAAAGCTTCTAATGCAGCAATTGACATAGTAACAATTGAAGGTTGAGTGTTAACAGTCAATTTAAGATCATCTTCTGGACCTTCAAAACAAATTGTTGTAATACTTTTATCTAAAACTTTATCTGCAGTATCAAAAACATTTTTTGCAGCCTCAAAGTTTTCATATAAATCTTTTCCCATTCCAACAGATTGAGAACCTTGTCCTGGAAAAACAAATGCTATCTTTTTAACCATAAATATATCTCCCTATATAAGTTTAAATTTATTATAATTCTAAAAAGGTTGCTAATGGCATATTACCCCATTTGGCGAGGACTAACAAATACCTTCTCGAAGTCTAAGTACAGCAGCACCCCAAGTCATACCAGCTCCAAAACCACATAAAATTGCTGTTGAACCTAGTTTAACTTTTCCTTGCTCAACTCCTTCTACAAGTGCAATAGGAATTGAAGCCGCTGAAGTATTTCCATAATATTTGATATTAGAAACAACTTTTTCGTCAGGGTAATTCAATCTTTGTTGCATAGCTTCAATAATTCTTTGATTTGCTTGGTGGGGAATTAGATAATCAATATCTTCAGCCTTCATTCCTGCATCTTCAATACATTTATCAATATATTTCGGTAATGTAGTAACAACAAATTTATAAACATCACGACCTGACATATGAATTTTTGCGTCAGTTTCATCACAAGGTTCAACTAACGGACAATTTTTGCCAGGAATATTCATATAAATATATTGACCAATAGAACCATCAGCTCTAATATCTAATGATAAAACATCATCAATACCATCTTCTGATTCAGTTACAACCATTGCCCCAGCTCCATCACCAAATAAAATTGAAGACCCTCTATCATCCCAATCTACCAAACGAGAGTTGTTATCTGAAGCAACTAATAAAATATTTTTATAAATCCCTGAACCAATCAAACCTCTTGCAACTTGCAATGCATAAATCAAACCTGAACAAGCTGCTGTCATATCAAATGATGGCACATAATTAGGAATTCCAAGTCTTGTTTGTATATTACAAGATAAAGCCGGATATAATTGAGGAGGCGCTGATGCTGCTGCAATAACACAATCAATGTCTTCAATTTTTATCCCTGATTTTTCAATTGCATTTCTTGCTGCCTTTTCACCCAAATCTACAGCATTTTCATTACCGGAAACAACTCTTCTTTCTTTAATTCCGGTTCTTGTATAAATCCACTCATCTGAAGTTTCATACAATTTTGTTAAATCTTCATTAGTAACTACAGTTTCTGGAACACTATATCCAACACCCGCAATTCTAAGTGGTTTCATATTTTTATTCATATTTTTACCCTATCTGTTAATATTATCAGCAATCTTTTTGTTAATGTCATTATTTAATGTAGTTGCAGCAACTCTAACCGCATTTTTCATCGCAAATGATGAGCTACGTCCGTGTGCAATGACAGAAATACCTTTAACACCCAATAATAACATTCCGCCAAAACCTTCCCAGTTAATACGTTTATACATATTTCTCAAGAATGGTTTAGCCATCAAACCAATAATACATCCCAATATATTTGACTTAAATTCACGAGAAATCATTTTTAACAACATTGATGCAGTACCTTCTGTAACTTTCAATGCTACATTACCCGCAAAACCGTCAGTAACAACAACATCCGCCTTATTAACAAATAATTCTTTACCCTCGATGTTGCCAACAAAATCAATTCTTCCTTGATCGTGTAATTCTTTTAACAATGGATAAGTATCTTTAACTAAAGCATTTCCTTTGCCTTCTTCTTCACCGATACTTAAAATACCAACTTTTGGTCTTTCAATATCTAAGATATATTTAGCATAAACATTACCCATCTGAGCAAATTGAGCCAACATTTCAGCAGTACAATCAGCATTAGCACCACCATCAATTAGAACAACTGGTTTGTTCATTGTAGGTAGAGTAACTGAAATTGCTGGTCTTAGAACGCCTGAAATACGACCCAAACCAAATAAACTTGCAGCCATTGCAGCTCCTGTAGAACCAGCGGAAACAACAGCTTCACATCTTCCTTCTGCTACAGCTCTCACTGATGCAACAATTGATGAATCTTTTTTCTTACGAATAGATTGACCAACAGCTTCACCCATACCAATAACTTCTGTAGCATGAGTAATTACATAATCAATCTTATCAACATCTATTTTTATTCTTCTTTTGTGACCTTTTGTACCACAATCAGAAAGGATATAACCTCTAGCCTTTATTCTATCAATTTCAGCTTGAATTTCATTCTCTTTACCAACAAGCTCAAGACCTACACCATATTCTTGTGCAGCCCATAAAGAACCTTCTACTATTGCTCGTGGAGCATAATCCCCGCCCATTGCGTCTATTGCTATTCTTGACATATCCTTCTCTCTCCAAAGTTTGGTATAAATCAGAAGCGGCAATTAAAATTGTCGCTCCTGATTAAACTTAATTATTCTTCTGTTTTTTCTTCTGTAGCTTCTTCAGCTTTAACTTCTTCAACTACTTCTTCTACTTTTGTTTCTTCAACTTTTACTTCTTCAGCTTTTGGAGCTGCTTTTTTTGTTGATTTTTTAGTAGCTTTTTTAGCTGGTGCTGTTGCAGCAGCTGCTGCTTTATCAGCTAATCTAACAGGTTGACCTTTGTAAGTGCCACACGCTGTACATACTGTATGAGTTAAAACTGTTTCTCCACATGTAGGACATTTAGTTGTTTCTGGCTTTGTAGCTTTCCAGTTAGCTCTTCTTTTACCTTGAGCTGAATGTCCAGTTCTTTTCTTAGGTACTGCCATTTTTGTCTTTCCTTTATTTTCTTGTACTTACTATTATTTTTTTGGGTTAATTTGGATGTTGTTAAAGACTTCCAGTCTTGGATCGATAATTTCTTCTTCGGTAAGAAATTCTTTCCCTTTACAATTAATACCACAAACTTTTTTATTTGGCATATTTAATATTACAGATTGATACAATAAGTCATAAATATCAATCTCTTTTTCGCCATTCAAATCAGTAACGAATTGTCCATCTTTAATTTCAAATTCTTGTCCTGATTCCTCGTAATCCCCTAATAATGAGCTTTTTGAGAATAATTCATCAATTTCAAAATCAAGTTCATACTCAAATTTATCCAAACATAAATCACATTCTAGATTTATAACACCTGTTACATTTCCAGAAATTTCAACAAAATCTCCTAACGATTTTGCTGTCAAATCCGCATGGATTGGGGTAACACAATCTATACCTTCGATTTTTTCATCGAATGTACAGTATAGCGTTTTATTTTCGGCATTTTCTAAATCTTCTAGTGATAATATTTTTTCCATAGTTTTGACTAAATGTATTGTTCTTCTTGAATTGCTAGTGCAGCAATTTGATTAGAAACAAAACAAACTTCTTTCAAAGGACCTTCTGTTTCTTTTTTAATAAGAACAGGGTTTGGTTGAACCATTCTTTCAGCAAGTTCATCATACAATTCTTGATAATCTTGAACATACAATACTAACGGTGCTGTAGAACCTTTGATAAATACCAATACTGCATAACGTAGTTTGATATTTTGAGCGTTCATTCCTTGTGGGTTAAATTGCTGTGCCATAGAATTCTCCTTTTCAGTTAAGAATATTTTAACAAAAAACACAGAAAAATCAAGATTAGACATGTTTTTAACTCTTCTGGACTTTAATTTTACCTTTGTGATAAGATTTTCATATCAAAAGGGGTTCGTTATATGTGGGACAAACTAAAAGAACAATTTAACTTGTTGAAGTTAGAGAAAAAAAGACTGTATTTGGTAACAAGTTCTGATAAATTTGTGTCCAGAGATAATTTCTTAGATGCAATTGCTTCTGCACTACAAGGTGGAGTTGATATTATTCAACTAAGAGAAAAGTCCATCCCTGATAATGTGATTGTAGAAATGGGACATAAAATAAGAACATTATGTGACGAATACGGTGCCACTTTCATAATTAACGACAGAGCTGATCTTGCTAAAATTGTGGATGCTGATGGAGTACATTTGGGTTCTACTGATATTAGTGTTGCAGATGCAAGAGAAGTTTTAGGAGCTAACGCTATTGTTGGTAAAACAACTCACGATGCTGATGACATTGAAAAAGCAATAAAAGAAGGAGCTGATTATATAACTTTCGGTCCAATCAACGCTAATAACAAGTATGCAAGTACAGTTGATTTTGAAATTATCGATTGGATAAATGAAAAAACAACAATTCCAACATTTATAACTGGAGATATTACGCTAAATAATATCGTTGATTTAACAAATTGCGGAATCAAAAAAATTGCGATTACTGACCCTATTATGTACGCAAAAATTCCTGAACAAACCGCGAGAAATTTCTTAAAATATTTACCATAAAGATAAAAGCAGGACTAAAATCCTGCTTTTTCTTATATTCCCCTACTACATTTTATACATTTGTTGTTAAAGATGGTGCAATTGAGATAAATTGTCTTACCAAATCACTATCCCATTGAATACCAGCACCTTCTTTTAGAATTGCACAAGCTTTTTCTATTGGCATACCTTTTCTGTAAGGTCTGTCACTAACTAATGCGTGATAAGCATCAGCAACAGATACAATTCTTGCAGCAAGCGGTATTTCATTACCTTTTAATTGTTCTGGATAACCTTTACCATCAAGTCTTTCGTGGTGATATTTTACAATAGGAATCAAATCTCTTAACGCTTCATTTGGCGCTAATACCTTTTCCGCACCAATTGTTGGGTGCTGTTTCATAATTTCCCATTCTTCATCATCAAGTTTTCCAGGTTTTTTCAACACACTTTCAGGAATACCGATTTTACCTACGTCGTGAAGTAGTGCACCAATTTTAATTCTTTCTACCTCTGTTTCAGGAAGGTTAACTGCACGCGCAAGGGCTTCTGCATATCTTGAAACAGAAGTTGAGTGACCTTTTGTATAAGGGTCTTTAGCGTCAATTGCACCTGCTAAAGATGTAACCATTTCCATCAAGTGAGTATGGTTCACAATTTCTTCTTGGTTAAACTTGTGAACAAGTTCTTCTTCAAAGTTTATACCGATTTGAGAGTGGCGTTTTGTCAAAACTTCTGCAAATGAATTCAACGCAACATCATCCCAGAAATTGAAATCTGAAGAACTGATAATTGCAGACATACCTTCTTTGTAGCCTTTTGCTTGCGAAATAAACATCGCTTGTTCTGCCAATATCAACAATTTTTCTTGGTCAATAGTACATTCAGGATATGTTGAAATACCAACAGAAACCTTGACTGGACCAACATCATCAACAAAACAGCAAGATAAACAGTAAGTAATATACTCTGCTAAATATTTTGCATCTTTTGTATCTGTATCTGGCATAATTACAGCAATTTCATCTCCGCCATATCTACCAGCAGAATCATTTGCTCTAATGTTTTGTTTAATTTTTTCCGCAACAGTCTTGATAACTTCATCACCTTTTGCGTGTCCAAGTTCTCTATTGATTTTAGAAATATTATTTACGTCAAACATTACAACAGATAATGGTTTTTCTGTTTCTTTTGATTTTGCCATTTCAGTTGCTAATACTTCTTGGAAACCTCTGTGATTATACAAGGAAGTCAATGTATCTGTATTTGCAAATTTATTTGTTTGTTCAGATAATTGAACGTTGTGAATAAACATACCCATGTGGTTGGCAAAAAATGATACCAAATCCACATTGATATTAGCTATATTTTGTCCAACTAAAACAACACCAATACATTTGTTTACAGACATCATTGGAACAATCACAGAACTTGTTTTTGTCAAATAAGGGATATTTAAATAGTTAATATTATCCTTGTCAATAACTGTTTTTGTTTCAAATGCCTGAATAATTGGATTGTTTTCATCTGATAAGAACACTTTTGAAGAATATGTACTGCTTGTTTTGCTGTACAATTTCAAATTGATACATTTTGATTTTTCGTGTAACAACCCAAATCCAACAAAATTCCACTTAAGTTTGTTCACAAAAATATTATTCAACTGAGAGAACAAATCAGCCATACTCTTATGATTTTGAAAAGCTTCTGAGATATTTTTCATAATCTCAAAATGGTTAACATTTGTACTCAACTTAACTGTATTAGTTGTGTATTCATTAGTATAAGAACGTGGTCTTGTAGTTGTTGTGTTGAAATTGTTAATAGTTTCAATAATACTGTTTAGGTCAGATTCTTCTGCAACAGAAATAGGCTTAATCATCTCATTAAGCTTGCTTTTTGTTGCCTTTAACTCACTCGTGTCAGGAACTTCTTTTGCGGCAGACTCTTGAGGAGTTGAAATCATTTTCAACCCTTCTATAGGAAGCTTTTTCGCCATTGGATTTGAACTTAAGTTCTTTCTACCCTGCTGTTTTTTAGCTTTATTTAATTCTTTATTTCCTAAATCTTTCAACAGAATCTACCTACAGTTTTCCTTTTTAAAGCACGTAATTGAAATATTTTGACGTTTTGAGCGCATTTTTTTACATTACTATACAATTCTAACCTCATATAGTGATAAAATCAATACTTCAAACAGACGGAAAAATAGAATTCCGACAAGTCTGAATTCCTAAAACATCAACCTATGATTTTATACTTTCTACTACAATTATAGTATAAATTATATTACTTGTTTTTTCTAGTGTTGCACCATTGAATATTAATATTTGTAACAAAACCTCTAGTTTCCCTAAAGATTTGCTCCTCGTAATCCGATATATAGGGAGTAATAGAAATTCCAAGGAGTGTACAAAAATGTTAGAGAAAAAGATTATGGATGTAGAAGACTTAATGGTAGATTATGCAGAAATGACTAGTTTCGATTTTGGTACATTATCAAATGAAGAAATGGATACTTTAAATAAAATCACTAATAGCGAATATGCTAATAAACCAGTTGCGTTTAAATATGGCAATTTCAAATTGGTTGATTTTTTCCACGCATTATTAACCAATGAAGGTTAATAGCTGTTAGATTTTGGAGATGTGTATTATGAACGAAAAAGATTTGTTTGAAAAAGGATGTTTCTTACCTGAATGGGCAACAGATGTTGAAGATCAACCAATATCTGTAGCATACAATCACGAAAGAAAAGACCTACAAACACTTTTAAGCGAATTGGACAATATCAAAGACCGAATTCAAGAAATTCAAGCCAAACAATGGCATCTGGCAAAATTAATCCATTTTAATCAAAATGAATTAGCCAGAGAATAACGACTACCAGACACACATACATAATAAAAAGCCATAAAATAAATTTATGGCTCTTTTTTTGCACTATCGTACAAAACAGTTTTCAGGGTTGTGTAAAAGGAGTTTGTTACGCTGTTTTTAGCTCTTTTTCCGGTTCTCCTACTGTTTCTAGGAGTGCGTCGATTACTTTTGGCATTTGGCAGATAAAAGAATAATGTCCGTTTCTCAACGAACAACGTCTACAATCACATTGGATTGAATAACATTCCAAAGCTTGTTCTGTCCAATTCTGAGTGATAGAATCAGACATTTCCTCGTTTCCAGGCATATACATGTCAACATTTTCAGAGATGATGCTGTCCATACAAGCCTCCCAAATTCTTAAGACCTACCCATTAATATTTTAAATTATGACGCAGAAGCTTTTATCCTCTATTTAATGGATATTTTGGGATTTCATTAAAGTAAAATTTGTTCTAAATTATCTTCCAAAAGACTTTTTTGGAATTGCTCACACTCAATAATCAATTCAAATATCTGTGCGTACTTTTCGCTATGTAGAATTTTTGAAATATCATCAACTCCCAAAAACTCAATTGTGTAGAATGAAGAGTTTTTATCTAATATTTTTATAAACCCAACTTCTTCATAAAGCGCCAACAACATCTCAAAAATCTTTAAAGATTTGCCCAAAAAGCTTGCACAGCGTACTAGTTCAAATTTTCCGCCATTATTATGAGAGGCAAACTTCAACATTCCAGTAAAAATTTTCAAAAACTCTTGCTCATCAAGGATTTTCGGCTCATAGTTCATAAAATGAACCCCTTTTGGTTGAGCTTTTTCTAAAATAAAATCCAAAGTTTGTTTATCAGCAGGGTAATCAAAGAACATTACAACATCACAACTCGGAATATCCTGTCTGGTAAAGGTTCTTGAGGCTATCTCTGGGTACGATTTTACAGTATCTAAAATATACTTACTTTCCGCGAAAATTTTTATATTTAATTTTGAGGTCTTAATATAGTCGTTAACATTAGTCAGAATGCCTGTTTTGCCCCTATTGTCATAAATTTTGTAACTACATTGACTAACAATTTCTTCATCAGGTAAAACCTCCGAATGAATATCATCAACAATTAATTGAACTGATACATTACCATTAAATTCATTTAATTGTGGATGAAACGCTATATCTAGGCTATCACCTGAAGTTAAGCCAATATCACCTTTTTTCCACCAAATTGCAGTAAAATCTGTTGCACCAGATGATACTGTTAATCTCAAATGAGAATTGTCTGAACCCATTAAGCGTTTTTGTGTAACTTTTAATCCGCTCATTGCAAATATAGGACTTGGATTTGATGCCCCAAATGGCTCTAGCTTGGAAATTTCTTCAATCAAATCTGTTGTAACATCTTGCGCATCAAGCATTAAATCTATTTTTATAAAAGGTTTTAATTCTTTTGTTGCCACATATTCTTTTACTGTTTCATTTAATGCTTTTTTTACTATTTCAAATGGAGTTTTCTCTCCAGTAAAACTCAAACCTGCAGCTAATTTATGACCACCAAAACCATCTAATAAAGCTGAATTTGCCTCTATTACATCGTACAAAGGAACACCCTCAATACTTCTTGCTGAGCATCGGAATTGGTCTTTTTCTTTGATATAAGTCATCAAAAATACTGGTTTATAATACTTTTCAACAAGTTTTGAGGCAACAATACCAATAATTCCAATACCCCAACCTTCACTATATAAAACAATCGCAGGATTTTTATTACCTTCTTTTTGGACCATTTTATCAGCTTGTTCAAAAACCTCTTGGCACAATGTTTGGCGAACTTTATTAAGTTCATTCAAAGTATCTACAGCCATATTTATTTCATGCGGATTTTCAGAAATTAACACATCTAAAGCTGGTTTTACTGTATCTAAACGGCTTGAAGCATTTATTCTTGGTGCAATTCCAAACGCAATATTTTCAGATGTAATACCATTTTCAATCTTATATCCAGCACTTTCTAAAAGCCTTTGTATACCATAATGTTTTCCTTTAGAAATCAAATCCAAACCTTTGGTTACAAAATATCTATTTTCACCCAACAAAGGCACTACATCTGCTACCGTTCCAACCGCAACAAATGGTAAAATCTCATATACAAATTCTGTTTTTTCATATTTTTGCAAAAGAGCTTGAGCAACTTTGAAAGCAACCCCACAACCAGCTAGATACGTAAGATGTTCAATCTGTTTTGCACTTAAACTCTCATCCAAAGCGTTTGGGGCTTTTGGATTGATTATTGCAAATGCCTCAGGCAATTCTTCAGGAGCCTCGTGGTGATCTGTAATAATCGTATCTATCTTAAAACTATTAATAAACCTCACCGCATCAACATCAGAAATCCCGCAATCAACAGAAATTATTACTTTTGGTTTGATTGTAGTCATTAACTTGATTAGTGCACCTTTGTCAAATCCATGACCTTCATTTTCTCTATCAGGAATAAAATAATGCACATTGGCATCAAGATATTTCAATGTTTTATAAAGAACAGAAGTTGAAGTAACACCATCCGCATCAAAATCTCCATAGATAATTATAGTTTCTTTTTCATCAATAGCCTTTGACAAACGAGAAACAGCTTTTTCCATATCTGTAAATGCAAATGGAGATGTCAAAGTCATTTCTAATGGGTTTAAAAACTCCTTTATTTCTTCATCTGTTTTCAAACCACGTGAAAACAAAAGTCTTTTTATCAAAGATTTTTCATTAGAATTATTACTCTCTAAAATCCATTCTTTCTTCATTTTCCCAAGTCCTATTAATAGAGATAATAGCACAGAAATTTGAGATATTAAATTATGTAAATTTCTTTTTATTTAAAAAAAAATACACTAGAATGATATTAAAGATTACAACTATACGAAAGGGGTATATACATGAAAAAATTATCTAAACTTTTTGCAATAACATTAGGTTTGATGGTTGTTACAGCTGGTGCTGCATTTGCAGAAACAAAATTCACACCATTAAACTTTGGCGATAGCACACCTGTAAAAACTAATACAGTAACAAAAGCTACTGTAGATTCAAAAGGTGAAGTTTTGCTTGATCCATCACAAGTAACAGGCGGAACAAAAATGCAAAGCGCTATTTTGCAATTAGATAATGCTCAAATTGAAGTGAGAAACCAATTGTTAAATTATAGAACAAGCTACACTGAGATTGACAACAAATACAAAACAACAAAAGAAGAAAGAAAAGCAGCTAAGAAAAAAATTAAACAAGCTGAAAAAAGAATTAAAAACTTAGAAAAAGCAAAGAAAAAAATTAGAAAAAACTTTGAACAAAAAATCAACATGTAATTTTGTGACTTGAACAATGTATATTAGATATTAGGCTGTTGAACTAAGGTTTTTCAGCCTTTTTATTTTTATAAAACAAAACACTTGATTTTAAAAAATGTTTATAGTACATTTGTTCATGCGGAAGTATTAGCCGATACTTCAACAAAACGCGGGCTGCTAGCTCAGGTGGTTAGAGCGCACCCCTGATAAGGGTGAGGTCGGTGGTTCGAGTCCACTGCGG
>JAFUPZ010000041.1 GCA_017472545.1 bacterium
ATTCCAAGATTTTTTCATTGTAGCGGTTATCTACAGCGCTGAATGGGAAAATTTCTCCCCCAAATTCCTTTCTAACATGAGCAAGAGCGCTTTGAACTTTGTTTTTTGAGATGCAATCCATTTTAGTCACAACGGTTATAATTGGTAAATCATACGCCATAACCCATTCTCTCATCTGGTAATCGTTTTTCTGGATTTCATGACGAGCATCAACAAGTTGAACAAGTGTTTGGATTTGTTCACGTTTTAATAGATATTCTTCCAAATATTTTTGCCATTTGTTTCTTGCCTCGTGCGAAACCTTTGCGTAACCATATCCTGGTAAATCCGCAATCATAAATTCATCAGAAAAGTTGAAGAAATTAATAAGTCTTGTTTTTCCTGGTACGTTAGATGTTTTCGCAAGTTTTTTATTATTAGCTAAACCATTGATAAAAGAAGATTTTCCAACGTTTGAACGCCCTAAAAGAGGAAACTCAGGCAATGTATATTCTGGACATTGACTTAGTTTTTCTGCACTTATTAAAAATTTAGCATTCATAAATGGTTTCATTTGGCACTTACCGCTTTTTCTTTTACTTCTTTCATTTTTTGTTTATATAAAACCGTTTGGAATAAATTACACATTTTTTCATTATTTACAACAGTTAATTGGGTTTTGTTTTTCATAAAATCAACGCTGAATGAAGATTCTTGATTGAAAATATTTGCTTGAATATTTACTATTTGAAACAGCCCCTCAGTTAAAATACTAAGAGGCTCTCTCAAAAAAGTTTCAAATGTTTTTCTTATATCGAATTTTTTCATCTGTTTTACATTTAATCTCAGGGAATTACTAGAATTAGTAATAATATTTACCCCTAGATTTTTTGGCTGAACACGTTGATTCTTTGTTCAACAGCAGCTCTATCAGACGCATTTGGTGAAAGTGCTAAGTATTGAGTGTAGTACTTAACAGCACCTTGGTAATTGCCTTCAGCTTCATAAGATTGAGCTTTCAATTTAGCAATTGATGGTGCGTTATGATAGAAGTCGATTGCTCTGTTACAGTATTCGATAGCTGATGCGTAGTTACCTTCTTTGTATTGACGAAGTGCAATTTCAAAGAATTCATTTGATTTCATTTCGCATAAGTTAATATAGTGAAGACCGTTTCCAGCAATTCTGTTGTTAGGATCTGCCATCAAGACTTTTTGTAAAGCTTTTCTAGCAGTTCTGAATTGTTTGTGTTGAACAAGAATTTCTGCTAAGTATAATTCATCTTCAATATTGTTTGCAAAGTTGATTGCGTTTTCGAATGTATAAACCGCATCTCTTTCGCGACCAAGTGAAAGATAAGCTTCCCCTTTAATTACAGTATCCATTAAGCTGTTGCTAGCTGATTGAACAATGTAATTTAGGTTATCTTTTGTCAATTCCATTTGGTGAGTAAGTTTACCTAGTTTGATTTTTGCTAAGTGAAGTTTCAAATCGTTTGGTGTTCTTTGAATTGCTTCATTTACATAGTCATAAGCAAGATAAACATCTTTGTTTGTTGTAAAGCTACGGCTATCTGCTGTGTCTTTAGCCATTTCATAGTATGTATTAGCAAGACCGATGATAGCATTATTGTTGTATGTAGCATCTCCTAACAATCTTGAATAATATTCAAGAGCTTGTTGGTATTTTTTAGTTTCTAATGACATATTAGCAACTCTGTAGATACCTTCTTTGTAGTTAGGATTCAAAATAATAGCTGTTTTTAATTCTTCCATAGCAAACTCGTGGTCTGCTCTTCTTTCATAAACTCCAGCCAAATTGATATATGGACGAGAGTTTTCAGGTTTTACTCTGATAGCTTTTTTGAAAGAATTGATAGCTGCAGGTTGGTTACCTTGTTTTAAGTACAATTCACCTTGAAGGTTCCAACCAGGTGAAGAATTAGGGTTGATGTGCAATGAGTGGTTTAACCAAGTCAATGCTTTTGTATAATCTCCACGTCTAGCTTCTACTTGACCCATGTGGTACATAGAAGTTGGGTTGTGTGAATTGTGTTTGATTGATAATAGGTAATATTTTTCAGCTTGATCTAAATCGCCATCTAACATTGCAATATTACCTAAGTTATCATAAGCTGGCGCATAGCTTGGGTTATTTTTGATTGCAACTTTGAAAAGTTCTTCAGCATCTTTTTTGTTGCCAAGTTTTAGAGTTGCAACGCCCATAGCGTTATATGCTTGATAATATGTACTGTCAAGAGTTACAGCTTGAACAAATGATTTGATAGCTGCATTTGACAAGTTTGAAATATTTTTGATGTATTCAACGTCAGATGAGGTTTCTCTCATCAAATAAACCAAACCTTGAGCATAGTGTAGTTCAGGTTTGTTAGGGTATTGTTTCAATAATTTATCTAATTCTGCTTGTGTAGGTGCCAACTTCCATTGCTTAGCTTGTGAAATTAGTTGTAAAGCTTTTGCGTCTAAGTCGTTAGGATTTTCTTTTAATATTTCTTTAAGGCGTTGATCAGCGTCTTCATAATTGTTATATTCAATTAATCTGCTAATATCAACATAACTTTTAGATACTTGAGCTTTTATAGGTTGAGCAGCAAACACGTTAGGCGCACAAAGAATGCAAGATGTTAAAATCATTGAAGTAACTAATAATTTTTTACAATTCATGTTTTCACCTACTTTTACTTTTTTACTATTCTAAATCTTTTAAAAATATTGTATAATAGTTATTATAAAAAAGCAACAAGGTTAACAAATGGTATTAAACGCAAACTCGAAAAAGGATTTAGAGGATTTCAAATCATATATTTTAGTGGAAAAAAACTTTTCCAAACATACTGCAAAAGCTTACTATGCTGATATATTAGCATACTTGATATGGCTTGGAGATAGTCAGTGTGAGGGTGTTAGCTTTTCAAAAGTTCGCGAATATTTGCATTTCATACAAATTTTTAACTATAAAAAGACAACAATAGCTCGAAAGATTGCCTCTATTCGTACATTTTACAAGTATTTACATAGAGAAAGAAAAGTTGAGAGCAATCCTGCGGAAAGTTTGATTTCGCCAAAAAGACCGAAGTCATTACCAAAGTTTTTAACTACTGATGAAGTTGAACAAATTTTAAGTAATATTAACATTGATACCCCTGCAGGTTATAGAAATCGTGCAATTTTAGAATTGTTATGGGCAAGCGGAATGCGTGTATCTGAGTTGAGTGGTTTAAATTTTGGAAATTTGAATTTAGGTAACAATGAAATTACAGTTTTTGGTAAGGGTTCAAAAGAACGAATTATTTTGGTTACTGATAGAGCGAAATCTTATTTGCAAGGTTATATTGATTTTGCTAGACCTCTTGTTGCAAAAGGTTATGATTTGCCGCCAATAACTGATGATACTCCTGTATTTATCAACAAAACAGGTTATAGATTACAAACAAAAATGATTCGAAATGTTATTAACGATATTGTTGATAAAATCGAACTACCTAAAAAGGTTACTCCGCACATGTTTAGACACAGTTTTGCAACTCATTTAATTGAGAATGGTGCAGATTTAAGGGTTGTGCAAGAACTATTAGGACATGCAAGTATTTCAAATACCCAAATTTATACTCATATTTCAATGCAACACATGAAAGAAGTGTATGATGAAACCCACCCAAGAGCGTAGTTTGGGCGGATTTCAATTGACTAGCCTAGTTAAATATGTTAAAATTGGTGTATAGTTATTTTGGTATGGGAATAGTAAGAATGAATTTATTTAATAGAAAATCAGGGTATACACTTACAGAAGTTATGTTGACGATTACATTAATTGGATTTCTTTCAACTTTAACATTGTCAACTGTAGGTTCATCTATTCAGCAGAGAAAAAGATTAGCTGAGTTCAGAACTGCTTATGCGAAACTGTCCACAGCATTAAAAAGTGTAACTTCTGACACCGCAAAGGTTCATTCTTGTTATTTACCACCAACAGCAGCAGAGGTTACCAATTTAGGGTTAAGAATTGATGGTAATACAACAGCTGCAAGCTTTGGATGCCAAGATTTGGAACGCTCATTTGTTAGAGCGATGGGTGCAGTTAGATTTTGTGAAAACAACCCATTAACAGAAGGGTGTTTGCCTACAAATTATCCAAAAGCGGTAAGTGGGTGTTTCCAAAATTATTCTGGTTCAAAAGCTTATGTTTTGGATAATAGTATGATTCTTTTTACGGATACAAAAAATAATAGTTTAAGGTTGTTTGCAATTGATACAAATGGTAGACAAGGTCCTAATAAATGGGGTCAAGATATATTTCCGTTTTCTGTAAAATATACCGAAACAAAAACGGTTAATGGAAAAGTATTTGTAAAAGCGATAGATATATTACCTCCAAATGAAAGTGGATGTACTTATGCAACTTCAAAAGCAGCTAGAACCACAACAAGATTAATGAAAGAATCTGCTGGTATAAAAGTTGAGTCAGACTAATTTATTAGTCCTGCAGTTTCGTTATACATTATCATATGAAAATCTGGACTAGTCATATTTGGGTTCTGTTTCATAAATTTTTTGACATCGAATTTTGCTAAATATTTGTCTAATTTTTCAATAGCTTTAGGTTTATCAGAATTTTCATCTTTGAGTCTTGCGATATAATTTTGTGCCATTGCCAAAACTTCATCCTCTGTTAATATTGGCATTCCACCAAGTTTAACTTCGTCTTTTTCATCGTTTTCAAGATAGCGTTTTTCTTCGTCTTTTTGTTGATCTTGTTTTTGGCGTTGTTTGTCTTGCCCTGTAGAAATTGCTGATTCAATTCTTTGACCAAAAGGATTATTAACTGAATTAAACATAAGAAACCTCTTTTGTTTTGTAACTTATGCTGTATATATCGGCTATTAGTGTAAAAACTTTAATTTTATCAACCAATTAATGGAGATTATAGACTCATATAATAATCTTTTAAGATTTTAGTATCAGTTTCGATGTTAGGACTTTCGCAAACTAATGCACCTTTTACCCCAAATTCTTTTAAGGCTTTTAGTAAATCTTTGTAGTTCATGTCAGATTCTTCTAAAATTAAGTGTTTTTTCTCTCCTTTTTTGGTGTATTCAATGCCTGCAAGGTGTGCGTGGAAATTGTTCAAAGCGAAATCACCTAATTCAGTTCCGATTCTATCAAGAACTTTGCAGAATTCATCATAGGTATTGTATTCTCCTGCGGTTCTGGCATGAATATGAGAAAAATCTATACAAGGTAAAACTTGTTCAAATTCTTTTGATAGTCTGATAATTTCTTCATAATCTCCCCATTGTGTTTCTTTTCCTGTTGTTTCAGGGCGAATCCACATTTTTATATTATGTTTTTCTAGGGTTTCAATAATCTTTTGAGTTTGAGTTTTAACTTGTTGGTAGACAGTTTCTTTATCTGCTCCCATATAAAACGCGGCATGATAAGTTATACTGTATCCTCCAAAATCGGAAGCTGCTTGTGCTGTTTCAATAATTCTTTGGACACTTGCTTCAATTTTTTCTTCTTCTTTAGAGTTTAAGTTGATATAAAATGGTCCGTGTGCTGTAAAAATAAGATTTTTTTCTGTGGTAGTTTTTTTCAAAAGTGCGCGAGTTTCATCGGACATTCTTACTCCGTGAACAAACTCTACTTCCATACCATCCAAGCCCATTTCTTCAATAATTTCAAAAGCCTTTGGGTAACCGCCTTTACCTGTTGATAAAGGCATTCCTGCTGTTAGAAAATTTAACTTATCAACTTTATAAAAATTTTGCATTATACTTTCACCTTAATCATTTCATCTAAAATTTCACAAACGTCTGCTACAAGTTTGCAACAATGTTCTTTTCTTGCGCTTCCGTCAAGTCCTGCAGAAAGGATTCTACAACAAGTGACTTTGTTTCTTTTCTTGAATTCTTCAATAAGTTTTGCGGCGTTAGCTCGTGCTGAAATTTCGTTATTGAATTTGTTTTTTCTACCAAAGTGGTATCCCAAAATTATTTGTCCAGCTGCAATTGCGCCACACAAACATCCTGATGACATTCCACCAGAAAATGTTGTTGCGCAAGGTAATAGTTCCTCAGGACACAAGCCTGCATCAACATATGCTTGTATAATACTTTCAGAACAAGAATATCCGTTTTTAAAATAATCTAATGCTTTATCTTTTATCATACTTTTAATCCTTTGTTTAGTTTTTCACATAAAAATGTCCGCTTGTCAAAATTTTTGTAGGGTAATCTCGGGAATAGACTTTCATAACATAATTTCCCTTTGTGTTCATCACTACATAATCTGTGAAATAATGTCTTTGTTCATCTCGGAGTTTAACTCTTTTTCCCCAAACAAGACTATAGCCTAATCTTTCATCTTGGTCACCATCTAGTTTAAATATCTGAACTAGTAATAATTTTGATTCGACTTGTTCTGGTAAAGTTATAAGATAATAAATTCTTTCACCAGATTGAAACACGTTAGTGTTGCTTGGCGAATTTATGGTTTCTGGGGTGAAACGATGTTTGTTGAACAAGATAACAGAATTTTCCTTGTCGCAAGCGCAAGTGAAAATTGCAATCAAAATTGTGAATATCGCTAAAAAGATTTTCTTCATAGTTCTTGTAACTGTTTAATTTGATCTTGAACAGTATTTATCATTTCTTTGTCATTATTATATTTTGTGAATAATTTGTAATTTTTGATAGCTTCACTAGTTTTACCTTGTAATTCTAATGCTCTACCTAGTGCATAATATGCATATCCAAGATTGTAATCATGATCAAGAGAAATTACTTTTTCAAAACTTTTTTGTGATTCTATAAAATTATTCTCATTTGCATAAGCCAAGCCTAAATTGAACCAACCATCTGTGTAATCAGGGTTTACAATAATTGCTTTTTGATAGTAATTTATAGCTTTTGTATTATCTTCTTTCATTTTGTAGATGTTACCAATTTTTAGGAGTGTAATTTCATCATTTGGTACAAGTTGAAGAGCGTCTTGATAATATTTTACAGCTGCATCAAAGTTATTACTTTTGAAGCTTTTATCTCCTTCCAAAATGAATTCTTCGTTTTGTTTGATAGTTATTGGAGAAGCCTTAACTACTGGTTGAGGTTTTGTTTCTACAGGCTTTGTTTCAACAACGGTTTGAGTTGTTGGTTCATCGATTTTAATATCTATAGCAGGAACTTCAATTTGTTCTGTTCCTGTTGCTTGAGTAGTTGTTTTTGGTTTGTATAGTGATGAAATAAATTCACTATATTCTGCAGAATATTGAGTTTTATCAGGGTCAATTGAAATTGCACGTTCATAGTTTTCAGAAGCTTTGGTGTTTTCACCTTGAGCTCTATAAACTTTTGCTATTCCAAAATAAGCTGAACCGTCAGTAAAACCATCTTTTATCGCAGTTTTGAAGTTTGCCATTGCAAGGTCATATTCTTCAATTTCAAGAAGTTGATGTCCGCGAGAAACAAGTGCACTATTGAGATTTTCTCTAATAGTTTTATCGTTTTTAACGGTTTGAACTTCTCTATATAACGTAATAGCATCTTCAAAATTGTTTGTTGCATGAAGAGCTAATGCTTTGTTATATTTTGCTGTGTAATCTTCAGGTTCTACTGATAAGATTACGTCATAATATTTCAGTGCATTTGCGTAGTCTTTTTTGCTGTGGAAACATAAAGCAATATCTTTTTTGATACCTAAATCTTTAGAGTCTTTACCCTCTGCGATGATGTAATTTTCTAACGCTTTATCAAAGTTATTCAAATTTTTGTATACTCTTGCAATGTTTTTATACCCTTTTATATCGTCAGGAAAGGCTTTGATATACATGTTGTATTGGGTAATTGCTTCAGTATTTTTGTTCATATCTGCAAGCAAATCAGCATAATCAAGACGAACTGTATTCAAATTTGGGACCTTGTTAAGTACAACTTGATATTGTTCGTATGACATATCATTTTTGCCTAAGTCCTGATAAGCTTGTGCAAGACCTAAATGTGCAGAATTATTTTCTGGATCTATTTCGATTGCTTTTTCAAGCATTTCAGAGGCTTTTTCTGGTTCGTTTATATTTAGTAACGCGATTCCATAATCTGAAAAATTCTTGAATGAATCAGGATTTCTGTCGTAAATTCTTTTGAATTGTTTTGCAGAATTAGAATAATCCTTTACTGCCAAATATGAGGATGCAAGGTTTTCTCGAGATTCTGAGTGTTGAGCATAAGTCTCTAAGAATGTGTTATAATTTCTGATCGCGTTTTTGTAATCTCTTAATTGGTATTGAGCATTTGCGATATTGTAATAGTTGTATTTGTATTCAGGGAAAATATCTAGAGCTTTTTCATAGGATTGAAGAGCTTCTTTGTACTTGCCTTGTGTTTCGTAAATGCTACCGATACTTATGTATACAAAAGCATCATCAGGTTTTAGTTCGATAACTTTTCTATAAGTTGCCAAAGCCTTTTCTGTATTGTCGGTTTCAGTATAAAGTCCTGCAAGTTTGGTGTAAAGCATTGCATCTCCACCAGAAACTTGAATTGCTTGTTCGAGTTTTGCAATAGCGCCTTTCAAGTCTTGTTGGTGTTCAGCACTGCAAGCTTCTTGATATAACAAACTTGCTTCCGGAGTTAAAGCCATTGCCGGAGTTATATTAAATACTAATGTTGAAACTAAAATACTTGTTAATAAAGACTTTTTAATATTCATAAACCCTCAATTTCTAACAAAATTCTATCATAAAAATTACACCTGTGTAAAGCTGTCAGAGTATATTTTTTTGTTTAGCAATATTGTTGCAGTTTTAATAATATTGCATTCTTCGATATTGTTATGATTGTATTCAATTTCTTCTAATTCTTTGAATTCTTTCACCATATTTGCCAAGTTAACGTACAATATATCAACGGAAGAAGTTGGATTATTGTTCTCTAGCATTTTGAAAATTCTGATTAATTCAATATCTTTTGCATCCAAAATAACCGCATCTAAACCCGCTCCAAATGCTAAAACCCCAAAAACTCTGTTAATAAGCGGCCTTAATTCTTTAGGGCAACCGTTAGAAATATTAGACAAACCAATCACGGTATTAACCTTTGGTTCAAAGCTTTCTTTTACCATTTGAATTGTATTTAAAGCTTCTAGTGCTTGAGTTTGGTCTGCGCAAATAGGTAACACCAACGGATCAAAGAAGATTTTATTACTTTCAATCCCTTTTTCCATACATTTTTCATAGATTTCAAATATAATCTCAAGGCGTCCGTCTGCTGTTTTAGGAATCCCTGTTTCTTTGGACATTGCAAGAGCTACAAGATTACAGTTGTGTTTTGCTGCTAAATCAGTTAATCTTTCAAGTTTTACTTCGTCTTTAGAAGTACTATTTATGAAACAATTTTTTGAATTTTTTACCAAACTCAAACCTTGTTCTATTGCATCAGAATTTGTAGAATCAAATGAAATATTTTGATTTCCGACAAGTGGAATTAGCCATTCAAAAATTCTGTCAAGTTTGTTTTTTGCAGGTCCGACATTGAGGTCAATGCAGTCAGTATTTTGCTGAATTTTTACCAAATTTTTGACAAAATTTTCGTCTTTTTTTTCCAAAGCTTCCCTGACGGAAGTTGAAATAATGTGTATGTTTTCTCCGATTAGTATCATACAAAAATATTATCATAAAAATGCCAAAATTTTCACAAAATTTTGTTTTAATTAATCCGAGTTTAGAAAAACAAAATCCCTTAATAAAAATTTACAATTAAAACCCTTATATAATAACAAAAAATGGTATATTCATGGTTTAGTACTAGAAATCACATGAGAAACATGATATAATTAAACAAGGTTCTCGATTTAAATAAAGTGTTAAAGGAGTAGGTTCTATGTCAACAACAATCTCTGAAAAAGAAATCAAGAAGGTGAAATCAAAATTCACTGATGAGTTCGAAAATTATTTAAAAAACCAATGTGCAAAAACAACATTCAACGGTACTGAGTTAGAATCTTTCTCTTGGTACAAAAAAGTGTTGGGTTTAATGTAAAACAAAGACAAAGATAAAAAAGCCGGTCCAAAAGACCGGTTTTTTAGTGCGTAAATAGTGATAAAATTTTTAATTAAAAACGAGGGTAGATTTACTCTACCCTCTTATAATTATCTTGAACGATAATGACCTTTTACTTCTGTGCCATCACTTCGCACATAAGATTCTACATATATTGCATCTGATAATTGTAATTGACCGTTTGTTGGAATTCCTATACTTTTTAATTGTGCATCTATTTCTTTTTCTAACGACGAAAATTCTTCACCCTTGAGTTCTCCAATATCTTCTTGTGAAAATATTCGATTATCTCCAGATATTGGGTTTTTGTATCCTGAATAATTGTTAGCTCGTTGAGTAAATGGGACTATCAGTCCTTGTTTTGTTTGTTCCATAATTACTTTTTCATTTTTAGTAAACTCCTCTTTTGACATTTTGCCTATTTCTTCTGGTGTGAAAATTTTATCAAATTTTGCTTGTTGAGTATTGTTTCCACGAGTTGTAATAGGTGTATTAAAATCAAAATCAGGTGTATTATTTTGTAAATTACTATTTATTATTTGGCCTAATGTTGCAGTTTGTGGATTTACCCA
>JAFUPZ010000042.1 GCA_017472545.1 bacterium
AACACCATAACTACAGCCATAAAAAGAGATACTAAAACTTTTTTCATACACGTCTCCTTATCTAATTCACAACAACATAATATAACAAAAGAACCTTTTTAAAAAGAATATGCTAAGATAGATGTTACAAAATTAAGGAGAAATACAAATGAAAGCACTTGTATATGATACAAACTTTGAAAATAATTACAACCTAGTAGAAAGAGAAAATCCCCAAATTTTAGACCCAAAAGATGCCATTATTGAAGTTACAATGTCATCAATTTGTACAAGTGATTTACATATAATACACGGACAAGTTCCTCGAGCAAACAATAACATTGTACTTGGCCACGAATATGTCGGCAAAGTAATCGAAGTTGGAAACGAAGTAAAAAAATTAAAAGTCGGCGACAGAGTAAGTGCTAATTGCGAAACTTTTTGCGGAGAATGCTTTTTCTGCAAAAAAGGTTATATAAACAATTGCGAAAAAGGTGGTTGGGAAATCGGCTGTAGAATAGATGGCTGTCAAGCTGAATACGTAAGAGTACCATTAGCAGATCAAGGTCTAAATAAACTTCCTGACAACGTGACGGATAAAAACGCACTATTTGTAGGTGATATTTTAGCAACAGGATATTTCGGAGCAGAAATGTGCGAAATCACACCAGATGATACAATTGCCGTAATCGGTTGTGGTCCTGTTGGGTTATGCGCAATGATGTGCGCCAAAGTATTAGGAGCTAAAAATATTATTGCCATAGATATTGAGCAATCCAGATTAAACCTTGCTAAATCTCAAAACCTTGCAACTCACTATATAAATTCTACCAACTGCAACCTTGAAGAAGAAATTAAAAATTTAACCCATCAGCGTGGAGCAGATAAAGTTATTGAAGCCGCAGGCGCCAACAATACATTTGAATTAGCGTGGAAAATAGCAAGACCAAACGCCATAGTCGCAGTTGTTGCCCTTTATGAAGAAAACCAAATCCTGCCACTTCCATCTATGTATGGTAAAAATTTAACATTCAAAACAGGTGGGATTGATGCAATTCACTCTGAAAAACTTATTGATTTAATCTCAAAAGGCGAAATTAACACAGACTTTTTGATTACTCACACCTACAAACTAAGTAACATTATGGAAGCATACGAAACCTTCCAAACAAAAAAGGATAATTGCATAAAAATCGCTATTGAAAAATAGTTCTTTACATCATTTTTGATATATAATTAAATCAAAAATTTTTGATTTGAGGATATTATAATGGAAGATTTAACAAGAAAAGTAGGTTTAGCACAAATAAATACAATCTGCGGCAACCTAGAATATAACGCTAAAAAAATTGTACAAAATATAAAAAAAGTTGAAACTGACAACCTTGATTTGATAATTTTTCCTGAACTTGCGCTAACTGGGGTGAACTTAGATAACGCAATTTGTCGTCATCCAATCATTGTCGATGAAAATATTAAATGGATAAATGAAATCGCTAAAATCACGCAAAAAACAACAGCACTAATCGGATTCATTGACAAAGTTGAAAGCAAATATATAAACTCAATCGCGATAATTAGCAATGGAAAGATTCAAAAAATTATCCACAAATCTCAACCTGAAAATATTCAAATTAACGGTATTACATACAAAATAACCATAGGCGATGATTATTGTAATTTACTACAAGCAGATTCTGATGTAATTATCAGTTGTAACTCTACACTATCAAGAACTTACAAAGAACAAAAATTACAAACCATATATTCAAACCTAGCAAAAAAACTTTCCACCCCTATTATTTACTTAAATCAAGTAGGTGGAAATGACGGTTATTCATACGATGGTGGCAGCAAAATTTATGATAAAAATGGAAACATTTCAATCTGCGCAAAAACATTTGAAGAAGATTTACTAATTACAAATCCTTTTGAATTAGCTAAAAACAAAACAATCATTCCTCAGGTTCAAACAGCTTTTTCTCTTGATTATGAACCAGACTTGGAAAGAACATACAAAACTCTTGTTCAAGGGATTAGAGATTATTTTCAAAAAACAGGATTACAGCGCGCTGTTTTGGGACTTTCTGGCGGATTAGATTCTACAGTTTGCGCAGTTTTGCTTGCTGATGCAATAGGAGCAGATAACGTTTTTGGCATAAGTATGCCATCAAAATTAACTAGTCAAGAAAGTAAAACTGATGCTGAGATATTAGCAAATAATCTAGGTATACACTTTACAGAAACTCCAATTAAAGAAATGGTTAACACAACAGATAACTGTTTACAAAATTTATTCAGCAAAGTTGAAGAAAAATGGGATTGCCGATATTCTCAATCTTACACTATGGATAACATTCAAGCTCGTTCAAGAGCAGTTATTTTGTTTGGAGTAAGTAATGAATTTGCAAGTTGTATCACAATAGCAACCTCTGATAAATCAGAATCCTATATGGGATACGCAACAATCAATGGAGATATGTCTGGGGGAATTGCTCCAATTGCAGATGTAACTAAAACCAAACTATTTGCACTTGCTCGTTGGTTAAACAAAAATAGAGAAGTTAAAAACGCTATTCCTGAATCTGTTATATTAAAAAGACCTGGTGCGGAATTGGCAATCGACCCAAATACAGGCAAAACCCTTTGCGCTGAAGATGCACTTATGCCTTATGAATTTATGGATGAAATTATCTGGCGTATAGAAAATAAAAATGAAAATTACCACCAAATGCTAAATTCCGAATTTGTTTACGAAAAAAATAATAACATATCAAAAGAACAAAAAACTGAATGGCTTGATAAATTTTACAGACGAATGAGCTTTGCCATATATAAATGGTCAATTCTTCCGCCTGCAATTATTGTTGATTCACACTCTATAAACAAATGTGAATACACCCAACCAATAACCTCATCACAAATTAACTACAAAGGAATTTCCCCAGAAGAAATTCAAAGAAAAATATGCGAAGCATAACCAATTGATATATATAATTTTTGTTATATCATAAGCACACAAGGACATATTGCGCATGAAAAAAACAAGTATTCTAACAAATTTATATAAACAATCCCCTATGGATTTTTATACAAAAAATGAAGATTCTACAGTGATTAGGTCTACAAACAATGCTTCATTTTTAGGATACAAATTCAACCAACAATTTGACGAAAAAACTATAGATGATATATGGCAAATAATAAGAGTTCATAAAAGATTTTCTGTTATTTTCATTTTTATATTGTTTTTAATTCTTTTATACGAATTCATATTTCCAAAATTTGCGCTATTCGTCAATAATAGCTGGTATGTAAATGCATTTATTATGATTGGAATTCTTGCACTTGTAAGCCAATTTATTACAATAATAAGCACAATATTCTTTGAAAAAAATCTCAAAAAAAAATACGGAAAGTTTGAAAAAGTTTATTTTAATCATTCCGAAATAGTTGATACAAAATATTATAATCTATTCAAATCTGAGTTCATAAAAGCAAATATCGCACTTGTACTAATATTTTTCAGTGCAACGTTTTTCTCACCATTTGAATACACTCAAAAGCTTATTGATAAACAACGCTACAAAGACGCTATAAAAATAGCAACAGTTGGAGCAAAGATTTTACCAATTGTTCCTGAATGGTACTCGCTTAGAGGTTATGCAAACTTTCAATTGGAAAACTATAACGAAGCAATTGAAGATTATGACAAAGCTTATAAACTAGCGGCTAACGGTATGGATATGATGAATTTTGACAATAAAATATTTGTAAAATATTATCTTAAAGACTTTGACAGCGCAATTGAAGATTTTGATTACGAAATACAAAAAATAAATAACGAAAATGAAAAAGATCAATTCCTTTGGGATAAGGCTCAATTTTTATACAATACCAAAAAATATAATGATGCCCTTGTTTTATATGATGATCTAATCATAAAAGCAGAAAATGATAGGATTTTCTTGCTAAAAGATAGGTTATACTTAGAAAGAGCTCAAGTTTATAAAAAACTAAAACAAGAAGATAAAGCTAAACAAGACTTGCAAACCGCTGGGTTATACGATTATGATACATTCAAAAACCCTATTCCAAAACCAATGTTAATGCTTGATGAAGAAACTTTTTATTCGTATTAAATTATAGAAATTAGAAAAGGCGCGGATTTTCAATCCGCGCCTTTTAACTATTTTTCTTGGTTATCAACCTCATCCTTTTTGAATTTTTCTTTTAACTTAGTAAACCAAGATTTTTCATCCACTCCAGTTTGAGGTTTTTTACCTGCAGCCTGATCTGCTCTTAATTGAATTAACTCTTCGATAGATAAACCTTCCTCACCTTCAGCAGGTACAGGGATTGTATCTACAAAATTCTGAGCACTTGCTATATCAGTATCCAAAGCTAACCACTTAAATGATTTAATCATTTTTAAAGGTTTTCTAGTATCACCACGCAATACTACTTGGAATTTTGTTGCATAGTCATCTGATTTACCTTCCCCAAGAGGAGGTAGAGCATCCATTTCTTCTTGAGATACTTCTTCGCAGAATAGTGCGAATGTTTTTGCAGCTACTACATTCAACCCTGGAGTATTTTTAATCAAATTAACTGGGTTGATATTGGCTAGAGGTCCCAAACTATCTGACACAAATGAGCCTAATTTACCGCGTAATTTCATATCAGCACTATTATCAACAAGTCCAACTTTACCTGCTATATACAAAGACATAACATCACCCTGACTCTTGATAGGGGCAATATTTGCAAACCCACCATCAAAAGTTAAATGTCCATACAACTCATTAAAATGAGAAGTATCAATTGTAACAACATTAGTTATAATAGAACCAATTGTTGAAGAGAAGAAAGGATTTTCTCTAATATTTTCTGCCAACAAGAAGTTTTCTAATTTACCAAATGGTCCAAGTTGTCCATCAGTTATATTGAAATCTAGATAACCTTTCAAACTCTCCATTTGCTCGGTTAAAGCAACCCCTCTCAATGACAAATTAGCAATAAAGTTCATATCACCTGATAATGTATCTTTCATCTGCATAGCATCTAACAAAACTTTTTCCATATCAAAGTTTTTGCCAACTAACTTCATTGCCATTTCTGTTGAAAGAAGATTCATTGAAAACTCTCCATTAACATCTCCACCAATTGGATTTGTTTTTAGATTTTTCAAATAGAATATATTATCAAATAGAGAAATATTACCAGTAGTATTTTTTACAACAATATCTCCTGTTGTGATTTTTCTAAGATTAATTCCACCTCTTAAAACCTCAACTGGAATATCTGCAGGAGCAGAAGCTTGCGCATTTGAAGCAGCCTTTGGCAAAATTTCCATTGCTGCATTCGAAACTTCCATCAATTTATCTAAGTTTATCAAGCGAGAATTTACACGAACGTCGGCTATTTTTGACTGTTTTAACAGATTCCAATTTGATAGAACGTCAATATTAAAATCTGAACCATTTGCGATAACATCTCTAACCTGTAATTTCACATTTTCTTCACCCATATCAAGATTTACATCTTTAACAGAAGTCATCAATTCAGGTATTTTAACATTTTTTATACGAAAATCTCCAGAAATTTTAGGATCTTCAATCTTGCCATATGCATGTAATTTACCACCAACAGTAAACCTAGATTTAGGGAATATACAAATTGAGCCATCTAAATCTTCTTTAATTACAACTTTTAAAAGATTTATAAAAGGAGTTGTGCTAAGATTTGAAACCATTGCACGTACACCAATTATTTCTTTTGCATTAAGAAGATTTGATTCTAAATTATCACGGAACAATGCGTTTGGTTTTCTGACATACAACCCTGATTTATAAACCTTAATAACATCTGCATTTTTC
>JAFUPZ010000043.1 GCA_017472545.1 bacterium
GCTCTACGGGCTTGCATAATTTACCTCTTAATTTTTCATATCTTATATCTTGCCCTAAGAATATCATGAAAAATTTTTTACGACAAGGTGATTATTTTTTTACGAAAATCCCAACAATTTTGTCTTTTGCTTTCAAGGCTATGTTTTTATAAAACTCGCAAAAATCTTTTGCATAATATTTAACAATATCAAGTCGTGATGCTTTTTCTGGACATTGGTTGATTTTATCAGGGAGTGTCCCAAAATCCCTGCAAATTTGTGGGCGAACTTCATAAACATTGCATCTTCCGAAATCTGTTAGAAATGGACAAAAATTTCTATAATTTTTAGCATCTTCAATAAGAGCTTTTATCTGTTCGGTACTTTTTATTTGTAGTTCTTCCATTACTTGTTGTGGAATTCCCATAATTTTATGTCCATATTGGTCAAATCCAACCAGCTGAACTGGGTTTGGTGTGGTATTGTAAATTACCGAATTGAAAGTGTCGTGTGGGTCATTTCTACCAATGTTTACTGCGGAATAAATGCTACGGCGTAGTTGTTCAGGATATTTTGCTAAAAAATCCTCAGGTAATGGTGCATCTTGGCAACATCTTGCTTTGCATTTAGCGATAAAACATTTGCTCGGTTCTGTCAAATATGTAGTTACTTTTTGTTTGATTTTCATAATTATATTAAATCAAAACAAAATATTTTTTGCGAGTATATGATAAAAGCGGTACAAGATAATATCTCATACCGCTTTATATTTATCAAAGTTTTAAGATAAACTATTCTGCAACTTCTTCTTTGTTGATGTCTTTAACGCTTAAAGCGATTCTGTGTTCTTGTGGAGTGAATTTTTTGATTAACACTTCAACGCTGTCACCAACTTTGAATTTGTTGAATGGGTTAACGTTTTCTTCAGCCATTTCAGAAACTGGTAATAAAGCTTCAACGCCTGGGAAGATGTTGATGAATGCACCAAAACCAGTAACTTTGTTTACAGTACCTGTAATTACTTGACCTTCAGAGAATTGGCCTTCGATTTGTTGCCATGGATCTTCGCCCATTCTTTTTAAAGATAATGAAATTCTTTTTAATTCGTTATCAATTTTGATAATTTTAACTTCTAAAGTTTCACCTAGAGAAATAACATCTGATGGGTGTTTAATTCTTTGCCAAGAAATTTCAGAAATTGGAAGTAAACCGTCGATACCGTTGATGTCAACGAATGCGCCGAAATCTGCGATTCTTACAACTTCACCTTTAACGATTTGATCTTCAGCAAGTTCAGAAAGAATATTATCAACAACTTGATCTCTTTGTTCAGCAACAGCTTGTCTTTGAGAAAGGATAAGTTTGTTTTTCTTAGGATCAGCTTCAAGAACTTTAACTTCGATTTTTTGATCTAATAGACCGTCAAATGGAGTACCAGTTCTAAGTTGAGAAGATGGGATGAAACCTTTTAAGTCAGCTACATCAACTAATACACCACCTTTAACAACTGAAACAACTTTAGCCAAGATTGTATCGCCTTGAACTTTAGCATCATTAAGTTGAGCCCAAGCTTGAGCAAATGCAAGTCTTTTAAGTGATAATAACATACCATCTTCATCGTGTTCTTCTTTTAGAACGTAGAATTCTTTGATGTCACCGATTTCTAATGGTGCAGCTTCTTCAGCTGAAGAGATTTCTTTGTTTGGTAAGAAAGCTTCAGTTTTAGCGCCACGTACGCTGATTAGGTAACCTTCTTGATCTTTTCTTAAAACAGTACCTTCAACGATGTCAGCTACTGAGTGTCCGTTTGAAAAGCTTTCTTCTAATAGCTTTTCGAATTCGTCTAATACTTGTGTCATTTTTTTATTCTCCTTTTCTTTGTATATTTTCAATGACTTTGTTTATTAAGTTTTGCGGAGTTGAGGCTCCTGCAGTGATTGAAATGTTTTGTGAATTTTCAATCAAATCTTTGTAAGCATCTAACTCTTCACTTGTTTCAATGTGAATGGTTGATGTAATATCTTTGAGAATTTCTGCCAAATGAGTTGTGTTCGCGCTTTTTTTAGAGCCCACAACAATCATTAAATCGCTTTCTTTTGCAAGTTCTTTTGCTTCTGTTTGACGTTTTGAAGTGCTTTGGCAGATTGTATTTGCTATTTGTAACTCTTTTGCTAATGGAGTTAGGTATGAAACGATTTCATTTAATGTAGAAATCATTTGTGTGGTTTGAACAACAACTCCGATTTTTTTATGTTCTTTTAACTCCTGTTCATAAGGTTCTAATTGTTTCGCAGAATCAGCCACAAGAACGTTTTTACTATATTTTTCGGCGTTAGCTTTAATCGCAATAACTTCTGGGTGTTGAGCTTTGCCAACTATAACGACAAAAAAATCGTTTTGAGCAAGTTCAATTGCTTTTTGTTGAACTTTTTTGACATCAGGGCAAGTTAAATCATAAACTTCAAAACCTGCTTTTTCTATTTTTTCAAAAACTTCAGGGCTTTCGCCGTGACTTCTGACAACACAAATTCCATCACCTTTTTCAGGTAATTCTGATAAAGATTTGATACCCAAAGCGTTCAACTCTTCAATAACGTGTGAATTGTGAATTAACTCACCAAGCACACAAATATTACGTTCAGGGTTTTCTTCTTTTAGTTTTTTTACAGTTTCAACGGCTCTTTTTACACCGTAGCAAAAACCTGCAAACTTAGCTAATTTAATGTTTTTCGGCAATTTGAAATTGTCTTCTTTCTATAGAACTCGCAAGAAAATTCTCGCTGTAAGAAGATTACAACACAAAAGCATTCTATTGTCAATGCCTTAAAGCCTTTTAGCCGCGTACATTAAAACCGTTAGGGTTATATTTCTTTTTAATTGGTTGACCAATTTTTACTCTGTTTGAGCCGAAATTCAAACCGTCATTATCCATATCATTGTCTAATGCAGCCATTGTGAAAGCTGTTGTCGGAGCTTGTCTATTATATTTTTTCAACCATTCAGGAGAACCTGGAGTTAGAACTTCGTCGTTCATACCGATAGGTGCGCCTTCTTGTTTCTCTTCTTTAGGGTCAACAACTCTAAATCCTTCATCATTAGAAGCATTATTACTTACACCAGCAAATGTTGTTCCTTGATTTGTGATTACTCTTCCATCTGATAGAGTTTTTGTTGTTTCGCCAGCTTTGAATTTTGTTTGAGGAGCTTCAGCAGCTGAGTTATCAGCTTTTTTAGGTTTTGACGCAAGTGGATTTTGTTCTGGTTGAGTCATAGGGTTAACTGATTGAGTAACTGGGTTTGTTTGAGCAAATGCGTTACCAAAACTGTTTTGTTGTGGAGCTTGAGCTTCTGTAGCAGATTGAGCAATTTCTACTTCTGCTTCAACTTCAGCATTTTCTGGTTGGATACCGAATGCTTTATTTCTCATTTCAATAAGTTTTTCTCTCTCGTCAAACGGTAGATATTTCAAGTAATTTGCGAAATTAGTTTGAGTTAATGAGTAAATATTTTTTGAAACGTATGTGTAAATAACTTGGTGGTCAACGTTTTCAAGTGTGTTGATCAAGTTTTTGTCTAATAATTCTAATACATCAGAGTCAGGAAGTAATGCGATTAGTTCGCTTTTTAATGAAATGCTAGAAGTTTTCATTAAAATTTGTTTGATTAAGTCAGTATTTCCTGCTCTACTTTTGATGAATGCGTGAACATCGCCAACAGAGCCTGCTTTTGCAAGTCTATTGATGAATTTTTCGTGAACTTTTGTACCTAATGCTGAAAGTAGAATGTCATAAACTTCACTGACAGAATTAGCGCTAGAAAGTTTTTCAAAGATTGCACGTTTTTTAGTTTTAGAAGTGCTAATAACATCTTCAATAGCTTCTGAAACGACAGCTTGTTTTAATTCTTCGATAACTTCATCGTTAAGTTTTAGTTGTTGTTTAAGTTCCCATTCAGCGATAGATTCGTCGATAGCTTGTTTAACTTCCTCAACATTTGCCATTGCAAGTTCTTTCATATCTTCATTAGCGGCGACTTGTTGAGCAATAGCCTCAGCTTCAACTTTTGCAGGGTCAACGTAAGAGGTTGAACTTGTAGGAGTTGTAGAATATGTTGAATATGTTGAAGGTGTTGAACCTGTCGCATCAACAGTAGGGTTGTATCTTGAAGTTGAACCATTAGCTGAACTGTTTGATGTAGGGGTATCGAATGAATTTAATGTTGATCTTACTCCAGAATCTGTGTATCTAACAGTGTTAATTATATCTGGGGTAGAGTAATCTGTTTGTTGTGAAATTATTGGCTCGTTGTGATTTTGAACAACTGGTTGCTCATAAGTAGTTTGTCGTGGGGTTGAGTAAGTATTTTCTTGAGTATTGTAATTGTTACCCACGTTGTTAGAACTTCTATTGTCAGAAGTTTGGTTATTGTGACCTGTAGAATTTGAGTTGTTATAGTATTTATTTATAATCTCTACATATCTGTCAGCTTCAGGGTAGTAAGAGTTTCTCGCAGGTTGAGAATTGTTTCTAGTAGCTTCAGAAATTACACCTGATTTCAAAACCTCATTGATTAATTTGTTTATTTCAGGTGGATAATTTTGAGAAGCTTGTTTAATCATGCTCTCATACTGTTCTCGTATTGCTGGAACATCGATAGAATCACTAGCAGCCGCAGCACCTTCTAATAATGCTGCATATCCAGAATTTGCCAACCCTGCACCAAATTGTTCTTTTGCCTCAGGGTCTGTAGTGTTTTCGACAGCAGATTCAGCGTTTTTTGCAAGTAATTTTGCTGAGACACCTGGTTTTTCTGCTGTTTTTGTCATTATTTCGGTTTTAGTTGTAGCATCAAGGTCTGATTCACCCATCACTTTACCGTCTATTACAGCACCTTCTTCTCCGTGTTCGGTCAAGATGCGAGCCTTGTTGTCAGCCTGAGTATCTGTACTGAATTGTCCACTACTATAGTTGATGCTAGCAGCTTGTTCTGCAGATAAATTTTCGAAACCTTTATTATAAACATCTTTTGCAACATTTTCATTAGGTGCATAAACAACGGATTTACGTGTTACTTCTGCACTATTCATGATTTCATCGATTTCTTGTTCTGAAAGTCCAAAATGTTCTTTTAGAACTTTTCTCCAAGCCTCACGTTCGCATTCTGTTCTATGACTTACTTTATCACTATTTGGATCTTGTTCGTTGCAAGCTGTGTTCGCAATCATTTCGATGATTTCGTCTTTATGTTCAGGGAAATCTTCTGGTTTAATGTGTTCAATTTGATTGTGAACCATTATTTCAGCTCTAGTTTTGTCCGATTTATTAAAGAGATTACAAAGACTGTTTGTGGCTCTTTCGCCTGCTTCTGTTGCCAAAGTTAGTGCATTCTTAGCGTTTTCCGCAACAGTTTGACCTAGCTGTTGAGCCTGTTGGACAGCAGTATATTGATTAACATACGTATCTGCAATAGTTTTTTCAGTCAGAGTTTTAGGTGGTCTATAAGCTTCTTTTTGTTCTTTTGGTGTTTGGGATTTTATATCATTACGAATTAATTCTAATTCTTTTGGTAATGGGTTTCCCATTTTTTCATATTCATTAATCGCCTCAAGCCATGTTGCTCCAGTAGAATTTTCGTCTAATGGGTATTTATCGAAAATTGCATTATAAAAATCTCCAAGTGTTGTTTTTTGAGCAATTATGTACTCAAGTTCCTTTTTTACTTCAGGAGGACATCCAGGGCTATTAATCAATTCTTTGTAAGCAATCACTTCGATTTCGTTTTGCGCTTGTAGAGTAGTTCCACAAAGTTCCCCTTTTTTTGCTTTTACGAAATTGTTAACATAAGAAATTGTAGTTGCTTGTAGTATGGCGTTCTTGTATTCCTTGCTTTCTGGTTCAAGATTTGATATGTCAACGCCAATCTGAGCTTTAACAAATTTTTCTGTTTCTTCTTTTATTATTTTTTCACGATTTTTATTACTACTACCTTCAAATTTGTTTGAAGCCTCGCAGTATTTGATAATTGCTTGTTCTAGTCTGTTTTCAAGAGGAATATCATTATTAGATATTGTTGTCATCATTACTTCGATGTCTTCTTTTTTCTCTTGCATGTGTGTAAGTAATTCTTGAGATTTCTTTTTATCATTCAAGTCTTGCACAGTCAAACCGAGTTCGTGCATATTATTAAGAAGAATGACGTATTTTGCAACGTCAGCGGCGTTGCCTTCAGGATTATTTTCTTTGATAAAGTTTTCTATAATATCTTTGTATGTGTTTACATATTCAGCTTGTTGTTCCTCAGGTAAGTTTATATAATCTTCGTCTGAGTTTGCCAAAAATTTTGAAATTGCGTAATTGATCTTCTCTTTTTTACTAAGATCTTTTAAAGCTTCTGATTGAAGCTCATCTCTTGTTATTAATTGATCCTTATTAATAATTTTTTGTTCATTGTTTGCGGATTTATTTTTATTGGTTCTCGCTTCCAAATCATCAATGTGTTTATCATTTTCTAATATTTTTTCTTCAAGAGTTGTTAATTGTTGACCTTTTTTTGCTTTTGCTTTAATTATTTCAAGTAATTTTTCAGGAGTAATTCCTTGATAATAATTCTCTTTGATTATTTTTATTAACTGTGCTCTTACTTTGTTTTTTAAAGATCTAAGAAAAGGGTTATGTTTTTCTTTTTTGACATCATTATTTGTAGGTTGAGCAGAGTCTTCTTCAGTTTCAGTAGAAGAAGTTGTTTTTTTACTTTCTGAGTTAGGGGTTTCTTTTTCTTCTTCTGTTTCAGTAGATTGTTGCGCAGCCTTTTCTTCAATTGCAATTTTTGCAGCAGTGACATATTTGTTTAGTTCTTCTGCTGCTAAATTAGGGAATTTTTGTTTTAATAATTCGGCTTTATCTTCATCCGGACAGTTTTTGTATTCGCCGGAATTTAAGAAATCGACCATTACTTGAATTTTTTGTTCTTCTGTAACAGTTTTTGATTTCATATCAATAGGTTGAGATGTTGTAGAATTAGACGCAGAAGTACTAGCAGCTGGTGTTCCAGTTGTTTGTACTTGTTGTGCCTGTTGTAGTTTCTTTATATTCTCAAAAGCCATATTTGTACCTAATTAATATAATTCACTCGCATGTTATCGGCTTTTTTTATTCAGGACTTTAATTTTTGTTACAAATCTTAATGCTGAGATAATATTTTGTCAGGTTTTAATTCAGAACTTGTTGTTTCACTAAATTTGATGTCTGTGGAATTTTTCCATTCAGTTTCTCCTGCCAGTAAATTTATTAACTCTTGAGCAGAATTATCATCAAGTTTTACGTTATAATATTTATATGTGTATTGATTATTAACTTTGATACATTCGCTGACAACAACACTACAGAATTCTCCCTTAGATGTATTGTGGTATATCAATTCGTTTATAACTGGAGGTGCAGAAACAACTCTTCTATTGTTATAATCCTTATCTATAAGGTGTACAAATGCAACTTTGTTTTTTGCGACATCGTTATTAAATGTTGAGAATACCATTTTTGCATCTTTGTTATTTGCTTTCGAATCAATAACTTTTAGAATTAAACGGCCTTTATTGTAATAATTTAGACCAAATGGATAAGTCGTTTCTTGTGGGGCTTGGCTATATGCCTCAACAGCTGGTGCGTATGCATTTGTTGCTGCTACTAACTCTGTTAAATGTTCGCTATTGATAGGAACAAATTGCGCAGGTTGTTTGCCCTCTGCCATTGGTGCCATCGCAAGCATGACTATAACTGGTACGCTTGCCAATGAATTTGCTTTATTATGTGAATCTTTTTTGTTTTTACCTGTGAATGCGTATTGATTTGCGTTTACGCTAACGCTGTTAATAGGTAACACTGCCATACTAACACCCCTTTTTTGTATTCAATTTTTTGGGTTAACCCCTTAACCCCAAGTCTAACTCTTTTCGCTACGATTATAGCAGTTTTTAAAAACTTTGTAAAGATAGTGGAAAACTCTACCCTACGTGTCTTTCGTTTGTTAAAACTCCTAAATGAAAAATTTTGCTATTTTCTTAATGAAAATTAACCTTCATCAGTATGTGAGGTTACTCCAAGTGTTTTGTTGTTATCAATATCAATTGTATGTTTGATAAGAGTATGAGCCATCAATAGTAAATAAGGGTTGATTTCTGATGTTTGTGACATGTTTACGTTTGCTGATTGTTTTGGCTGAATAGTAGTTTCAGATTTTTTTGTAGTGTTGAATGATACAACAGAATCCATTGCGTAGTATTTTTGTTCTTTTGAAATTCGTGTATTTAATTCTGCTTTTGGAAAATCTTCATTACAATCTATACTTACTTGTACAGAGTTTGAGGATTCTAAAACTAAAGTAGCCTTTACTATACCAAAGTTGATTGTACTTATTGTTATTTCTAAAATACTGTCACTTTCTTCAGGATTGTCACTTTTTGGCTGAATTTCTAAGTCAAATCCAACACCATCTTCTAGTGGTAACCAAGGCAAATAAAGCATTAAAAGTAGTTTTAATGTCTTTTGTGGATTGTTTTCTGAAGCGATTGAAATACTAGCGTTGATTAGTTTAGCCATTTCTTTCATCTGTGAAAGGTCTGTAATACCAGCTTTTGAAGCTTCAGTCATTGACATAATAAGCTTTGTTATCGCTTCTTTCCCATTGACTTGTAAAAGTTGCGAAATTTGGTTTAGGTTTATCATTCCACCAGATAGTATTTCAAGATTTTTTATTGATGCTTGAAACTGGCTTGATAGTTGAATATTTACCATTTCTTTTGCTGTAGAAGTGGATAGACCTTGTAATTGCGCAAGGATTTGAGCTTGAAATTGTGAAAGTGAATTTCTTTGTGCGGCAAGTTGGTTTGCAAACATTTGATTGAATTGAGTTTGTGTCATTCCGCGCTGGAGCATATATATAAATTCGTTCACATTCTTTGGAAATCCTAAAACTTCTTTTGCGTACACCGCTCTATCCATATTTTGCAAAGTATTTAATTGTAAGTTCTGTGTTGTTGATGTGAGATTTTGACTTACATTCTGCGCAATATTTGCACTCTGAATCGGTACCTCTGGCGCTTTTGCTGGTGTTGGGGTGTTTATTGCAGGCATATTTGGCGTTCCTTTTGCTTGAAACGCTTGCTGATTATAATTTTGCGCAAAATGATTCAGAAATTTTCTTATGTTAATGCCTGACATACAACTAATTTAACTGATTTTTCTGAAAAAGTCTAGTTTTCAATAGGCATATAAGATTGCGGATAACTGTAATCTTCTAAAAAACCAAGATTTTTGTATAGTCTTAATGCTTGTAAATTGTTGGTTTCTGTTGTTGTATTGATTTCAGAAATCGGTGTTCCGTATGTTTCTACCGCATTTATTACATAATCCATTGAGTGTTTAAGCATTATTGTTGATAAGCCTTTGCCTTGATGCTCTTCTTTGATACCTACAAGTGGTATATTTACAATGGTTCCACCAGTTAGATTCATAAATGCAAAACCAACAGGTTTTCCTTTATATAAAAGAACACTTGAAGAATTTGGCATAAATTCTGCGTAAACATCTTTTACAACTTTTGTTATGATGTCTCTTGTGCCTTCTTCGGTGGTAAATCTTGGGTCAAATAGAGCATCTGAGCTTTCTTTGAAAGATTCATTTATAACTTCAATAGCATCTTCAAAATATTTGTCGTTCCAAGATACAACTTCGTAATCCTCTGGCATTCTAACAATTCTTGCTCTATCAAAGATTTCGCGTGATGCTTTTGTGTCAAATTTGAATCTTAAAACTTCGATTCCAACAAATCTGAAACCAAGTTTAGCAATTACGCTGATAAGATTTTTTTGTTCTCCAAGCATTGGATAGCAAACAATTTTTTCGCGACGAAGTGATTTTGTAACGTCTAAGAATTTTGTTAGTAGTTCTTTTGCTCTTAGATTGAAATCTTCTCGAGTTGCGCTGTGGATGATATTCAACTCAATAGCTTCAGAAATCGCTGTTGTGTATACCAAAAATGCTACAGGAGTTTGTTCTTCATATAACACAATACATTTGATTAAATCTTTATCAATTGCATCGAGAAAACCATCATAATCTAATGGTTCAAGTTCAAAATTATATTCAGTGGCTGCTTTACCTCGAAAATCTTCATACAAATTTTCGAATATTCCAAAATCTTCCGCTGTCAAAATTCTTGTGTTATACATTTAACCTTCTCCTTTATAGGTAATGATGCATTTTCTCTTTTTTTGTGTCTATGTATCTTTGATTATAAGGTGTAATTTCAGATGATACTTTAATAATATCACTTACTGTTAATCCGTAACCCTCTAAACCTACGATTTTTTTAGGATTATTCGTAATTAAATTGAAAGTTGTATAACCAAGATCAACTAAAATCTGTGCGCCTGTTCCGTAATCTCTTAAATCTGATTTAAAGCCAAGTGAAATATTTGCTTCAATTGTGTCTTGGCCTTGTTCTTGAAGTTTGTATGCTTTAATTTTGTTACAAAGTCCGATACCTCTACCTTCATGATCTGTTAGGTAAACAACTGCCCCTTTTCCATAATTGTTGATGTATTCCATTGCATTATTTAATTGAGAATTGCAATCGCATTTCAAACTGTGGAAGACATCTCCAGTTAAGCACATACTGTGTACTCTTACTGCAGGAACTTTATCTGAGCCGTCATCTTTTACTAATGCAACGTGCTCTGTTCCATTGATTTGGTTTTTGTATGCGTAAAGTTGAAATTCACCGTATGGTGTTGGTAGTGTTGTTTCAGCTTCGCGAGTAACAAGCTTTTCTGAGCGTAATCTATATGCAATAAGTTCAGATACTGTAATGAATTTCATACCGTGTTTATCTGCAAATTGTTTTAGGTAATCGCGTCTTGCCATGTGTCCATCAGGTGCCATAACTTCGCACATAACACCAGCTGGTCTGTGTCCGCAAAGTTTTGCTAGGTCTACAACAGCTTCTGTATGACCAGTTCTTTCTAAAACTCCGCCACGTCTTGCAACGCAAGGGAACAAGTGTCCAGGGCGTCTTAAGTCTGATGGAAGTGCATCAGGGGCAACTGCAACTTCTACAGTTTTCGCTCTATCGTAAGCTGAAATTCCTGTTGTAACTCCATATTTTTCAGCAGCATCAATACTTATAGTGAATGCAGTTTTCATCCCTTCAGAGTTTTGTTCTACCATTTGTGGTAAATCAAGTTGCTTTGCAATATCTTCTGAAATTGCTAAACAAATTAACCCTTTTACTTCTGATGCAAGAAAATTTATTATTTCAGGAGTCACTTTTTCTGCTGAAACAATTACATCCCCTTCATTTTCTCTATCTTCATCATCAGCAACGATGATAGGTTTCCCTGCTTTATAATCTTCTAATGCTTCTTCAATAGTGTTAAATCTGAATTTTTCTTCCATTATACAAATCCATTCTCTTGTAAAAAAGTCATACTAATTTTGCTATTATTATCTTTTGAGGATAACATTTTTTCAACATATTTTCCTAATATATCAGTTTCGATATTTACCATATCTCCGATTTTCAAGCTTTTTAAGTTTGTGTTTTCGAAAGTATGAGGAATAATTGCAACTTTGAATATATTAGATTTTATTGTTGCTACGGTTAAACTAATTCCGTTTATAGTGATTGAGCCCTTGTGGACAACGTATTTTGTTTGTTCTTGAGGAATTTCAAACTCTAGGTTGTAGAAATCAGAGAGTTTCTCGATTTTTGTAAACTTTCCACAGCAATCAACGTGACCTGAAACAATATGTCCACCAAGTCTAGCGTTTAGAGTTAATGCTCTTTCAAGATTTACTTGTTCTCCTTTTTTTAGACTTCCAAAATTAGTGACTTTCAGTGTTTCATCGCTTACTCGAGCTTTAAAAGAATTTGAGGATATATCTACAACGGTTTGGCAAACTCCGTTAATAGCGATACTATCGCCTAATTTTGTTTCATTAAGAACTAAAGAGCAATCAACTTCAATGGTTGCACCGTTTGAGTCTTTTTGAAAAGTCTTTATTATTCCTATTTCTTCAATAATCCCTGTGAACATAATTTCAGTCTAGCACATAACTTTTTTGTTTTAAATAAAGATGAAAAAAGCGTTACAATTACTGAACATAAGCTGGGTCTAATAATTTTAATTCAAAATCAGTGCCAGCTGGTAGTGAAATATTTCCGCCTTTTGTACCAATAGCTGTAATTGGAGAAAGTACTGTACAAACAGAGTATCCAGCCATTCCTACTGCTGTTGGGATTGGTGATAATAGTATAAGAATAGGATTATTAGACATTTTTGTTGCTACATTACGAGATTTTTGGTAAAACTTTTCACCCTTATCAATATGTTTGTTAACGTTGTACCAGTATCTGCGTTTACCTTTTATGTTATTGAAAAATATTTTTTTATTGTTTGCTTTGGTTACTTTTCCATCAACCTCATAGGTTTTATTGTTGTAGGTAATACTTGTGATTTCTATTTCAACAAGTCCGCCGTTTCCTGTTATTTGTGGGCGGTGTGAATCTTTGATTTTTCCATATATTTTAGAACCTGTTGGGATGGTAATATATTTTTTATAAACAGGTGATGTTGTTGTGAATGATACTGTGCCGCCTTCTTTTGACCAGTCAGAAATGGTTTGGTTTGAACGAACTAAAAACTTTGTTCCAGAAGGTATTTTTATTGCTTCTTTTTTGTCTATTTTAGTAATGTTTGGAATACTTGATGTGTAAGTTGGTGTAACTTTTGGTACAGATGTTGAAGGGGTTACATTGGGCAAATTTGGTAAAACTTCATATTCTAATTTTGAGGAATTGTATTTCTTTTTTATCTCCTCATCAACAGACATATCAAGTTCTAGCGCATTTGCGCAAGTTGATATGCTTAAAAATAATACCAATAACACTGCAAATTTATTCAACATCTTCTTTGACTTTTGCTTTTTTAACTTTTACAAATTTACCTTTTTTAAGTAGTAATACTAGTAAAACGCTAATAGAAAATATTAATCCGACGATTTTTAATACTGGAATAAATCCAAAAGCGACATTAGCAATAAATATAGCTATAGAATAAAATATAGCGTTTCCTTTATCGCCAAGTATGTCCCAAATTCTTTTTGTATAGTTAAGCCAAGATGTGTATAGAAGAGATATGAAAAATGCCGCAAGAAGTCCTACAAATAGGATTATTGTGAATTTGTTAGGTTCAAATACAGCTTGTAATAGTGCAAATAATATAGATGCAAAAACTGTGTAACCTAAGATTATTCCCATTGTCGTAATAAACGTTTTACGAGAAATTGGACCATCTAATTTGAAAATATTTTTTCCTTCTTTCATATACTCTCTCCTAGTTTCCATATAATAATAGCTTATAGAGCGATACTTGTCCAGAATGTTACTCTATAAGCTATTAAAATTTGAAAATTATTTTAATAATTCGTTGATTGCTTTTGCTGCCTTTTTACCTGCACCCATTGCGTTAATAGCATTAGATGCTCCAACTGGAGCTACGTCACCGCCTGCGTATATAGTAGGGATATTTGTTGAACGATTTTCTGCATCAACTTCGATATAACCTTTAGAATCTGTAATGATTTCTAGACCTTCTGCTTGCGCTGAAGTTTGGATAATTGGGTTTGGGCCAGTACCTAATGCCACAATTACTGTATCAACATCTTCAATTACAAATTCTCCAGTACCTACAGGTTTTCTTCTTCCTGAAGCGTCAGGTTCACCAAGTTCCATAATTTCAAACTTCATACCGTCAACGTATCCTTCTTTTTCAAGGATCTCTACAGGTGCGTGTAAGAATTTGAATTGAACGCCTTCTTCTTTTGCGTGTCTAATTTCTTCTAAACGAGCTGGCAATTCTTTTTCTGTACGTCTATATAGGATTGAAACTTCTTCAAAACCTACACGAACAGCTGTTCTAGCCGCATCCATTGCAACGTTACCACCACCGATAACTGCAACTTTTTTACCTATTTTTAATGGAGTTACGCAATCTCCTCTTCCTGCTCCCATAAGGTTTACACGAGTAAGAAATTCGTTAGCTGAAAATACTCCATTTAGGTTTTCACCAGGAATTCTCATCATTTTTGGTAAGCCTGCACCTGAGCAGATGAAAATTGCATCAAAACCATCGTTTTTTAATTGTTTTAATGTGATTGATTTACCAACAATTACGTTTGTACGGAATTGTACTCCCATAGCTTTTAGGTTTGTAATTTCTCTATCTAAAATTGTTCTAGGAAGTCTGAATGGTGGGATACCATAACGAAGTACACCTCCAAGTTTGTGTAAAGCTTCAAATACAACTACCTCGTGACCTGCTTTTCTAAGGTCAGCAGCAGCTGTTATACCTGCACAGCCAGAACCTACAACAGCAACTTTTTTGCCAGAAGGTTTGATTTCAGTTGTATCTGCTTCTGTGTTATCTCCAACGTATCTTTCTAATGCGCCAATTGCAACTGGTTCACCTTTGATACCTAAAATACAATTGCCTTCACATTGTCTTTCTTGTGGACAAACTCTTCCGCAAACAGATGGTAGCATACTAGTTTGACGAATTACTCTGCCAGCTTCTTCTAAATTATCTTCCTTTAATGCTTTTATAAAATCAGGTATTTGAATATTTACAGGGCATCCTTGTACGCAACGAGGATTTTTGCAATTCAAACATCTTGATGCTTCAAGTTTTACTTGTTCTGGGGTTAAATTACTTTCAACCGGGTCAAAATTAGAACGTCTTTCGATTTTATCTTGTTCTTTTACTCTTTGTCTTTCTACAGCCATAGCCTCATCC
>JAFUPZ010000044.1 GCA_017472545.1 bacterium
AAAACATGGCAAGATTTCAAAGACAATCAAATTTAATGGAAGAAACATTTAACCCATTTAATGTTGTAGATAAATCTGATATTTTGAAATCTAATTTAGAAGAAATCGACAACAGAAACATCAGAAGTCGTTTCAAAGCTACTGAAGATCCAATTAAATACGTTTTTGATAGCTTTGATAATACTTCTTTAAAAACTTTAGCAAGTGATTTTGTTAAAGAAAGTTTCTCAGACGTGATTTCTTTCATAACAAGTATCGTAAGATAGTTTTACCGGCTATCTTATCTGAAATGGGGGAATAAGGTAGGTTTACGTAATGGCGCTAGCAATAGCGCCTTTATTTTTGTTTGTTTTGACGTGTTATATAATCCAATTCTAGAGCCCGCCTTGCAATATATATATATATTAGAATGACTCTGTAATTAGGGTGTTTAAAGAGAGTCATTATATGAAAAAAGGTTTTACTTTAGCTGAAACATTAATTGTTTTAGTTGTTATTGGAATTTTGGCTGCGATTTTATTGCCAGTTGCAAGAAATATTGTGCCTGATAGAAATCTAATGAAGTTTAAAAAAGCCCATGTTACTTTAGGTAATGCAATTAGAGAACTTGTGCAAAGTGATGAATATTACTTAAATGGGGATTTAGGTTTTAAGATTAACGGTGATTTGCTTGATGGAACTAATGAGGGTGATGACGAATATTTTTGTAATACTTTGGCACAAGTTTTAAATACTAAACATGTGAATTGTAAGGCTGATATAAATGCTGGAGTTGATGGGCACTTAGACTTACAGTTTGGTCGAACTAATATGCTTGATAGTGGTGATATTGCAGATAATGAATGTCGTAAACGAAAAGACACAACAAGTAAAATTACTACTGCTGATGGGGTTGATTTTTTTATTGCTAATCCAAAAAGAACTTTTGGATTGAGCGTTTATAACTTTCAAGATACGCTGCCAACATTTTTGCCTGCAGATTATTTTGATGGGACTGCATCTTATTATAGAGGTGATGGTGAATATACAGAAAAATCGTGCACAGATGGAGAGTTGAACGGTAATTGTGCCGAAATAAATAAAACAAGAAGGTTATTCACACTTGACCATACCGGCTTTGTTGAAACATACGTAACTTTATGTATTGATATAGATGGTATGAAACAAGGCGAAGATCCTTTCGGTTACGGAATTAGATACGATGGTAAAATCTTCACTGGCAAACGAGCAACCGAATGGCTTGAAAAAGAATAAAATTATTTATTTCCTAATAAAAAAGCCAATGCATTTTGCATTGGCTTTTTGCTATTAAATCTTATTGATTTATTCTTGTGAACCAGCTTTTGAAATGATTTCTTTTTCGATATTTGCAGGAACTTGTTCGTAGCATTTGAATTCCATAGAGAATGTACCACGACCTTGAGTGTTAGAACGTATGTCTTTTGATGAACCGAACATGTTATCTAGAGGAACTATACATCTAACAATTAAGTTACCATTGTTGCATAATGGTTCTTGACCTTCAATTCTACCACGACGTCTTGAGAGGTCGCCGATGATTGTACCTGTGAATTCGTCTGGAATTTCGATTTCAACTTTCATCATTGGTTCAAGAATGCAAGGTTGAGCTTTTTTAGTACCTTCTTTGATTGCCATAGAACCAGCGATTTTGAATGCCATTTCAGAAGAGTCAACTTCGTGGAATGAACCATCGTAAAGTTCAACTTTAACGTCAATCATTGGATAACCAGCTAAGATACCGCCTTCAAGAGCTTCTTCCATACCTTTTCTTGCAGGTTCAATGTATTCTTTAGGAATAGCACCACCAACGATTTTGTTTTCGAATACGAAACCAGCATTTTCTTCAGCAGGAGAAATTCTGATTTTAACGTGACCATATTGACCTTTACCACCTGATTGACGAGCAAATTTAGAATCTTGATCAGCAGTGCCACGGATAGTTTCTCTGTATGCAACTTGTGGTTTACCGATGTTAGCTTCTACTTTGAATTCTCTCATCATACGGTCAACGATGATATCTAAGTGAAGTTCACCCATACCAGAAATGATTGTTTGACCAGTTTCTTCATCAGATTTAACTCTGAATGATGGATCTTCTTCAGCAAGTTTTTGAAGAGCGATACCCATTTTATCTTGGTCAGCTTTTGTTTTTGGTTCAATAGCTACAGAAATAACAGGTTCTGGGAATGTCATTCTTTCCAAAATAATTGGAGCTTTTTCATCACACAATGTATCACCTGTTGTAGTATCTTTCAAACCAACTGCTGCACAGATGTCACCAGCGTAAATTTCATTTTCTTCAAGACGTTGATCAGCATACATACGAACCAATCTTGAAATACGTTCTTTTTTACCGTTTGTAGCGTTAAGAACATAAGAACCTGAAGTGATAATACCTGAGTAAACTCTTAAGAAAGTTAAACGACCAACAAATGGGTCTGTCATAACTTTGAATGCTAAAGCTGAGAATGGTTCAGAGTCAGAAGAATGTCTTTCTGTTTTTGTTCCGTCTTCTAGCTCACCTTCGATAGCTTTTACATCAACTGGAGATGGCATATAGTAAACAACGTTGTCAAGCAATAATTGAACACCTTTGTTTTTAAATGCTGTACCACAGTTTAC
>JAFUPZ010000045.1 GCA_017472545.1 bacterium
AACTGACGACGATATTCTTGCTGCCAAAGCTGCACGTGATGCAAAAAAAGCAGATTTTGATAGAGTGAACAAAGAGTTTGACATTATTGATGGAACTGATGCAGAAAGAAGAATCGCAGCTTTACAAAAAGAACAACAAGAAATGCAACAAAAATTAGATAGAGAAACAAGGCTACATGATCAGGCAAACGCAAGAGGTCGTGAACGACTTGAAGAAAATAAAAGATTGACGCAAACAAACGAACGACTTGTTGCTGATAATTCAAAAGCAAATAAAAGAATTGGTGAACTGCAAGCAGAAAATGATGCACTTAGAAATTCTCCGCCAGTTACATCAAGTGCTGCTAAATTTACCACAGGTAATGGTATGAGTATCGAGATTGATCCAAATAAATCTATTGATGAAAACCTTGCTAATATTCAAAAATTTGTTAAAAAGAATAAACGTTTTTACCAAAGTGCAAAAAAACAAATGAGTCCTATTCGTGAATATGTTTTTGAGCAAATTGATAAACATCCAATAGGTTCTCCTAATGGTAACTTTTATAGACAATTGTATGGTAGAATGCTTTAATACCGCATGGCGGTGTCGGGAAAGATTACAACTATCGTCTTATCTTTGTTTTTTAAATCCAAGGATAAGGCGATAGCCGTTTTTAGGGCTGCTCCAGATGAATAACCTGCTAAAATACCCTCTTTTTTGGCTAAATCTTTGCTCAAATTTATCGCATCATCATCTGATACAGTTTTAATTTCATCAATTAAACTTAAATCCAGAGTTTTTGGGATAAAATTTGCACCTATTCCTTGTATTTTATGTATTCCTGAATATCCTTTTGTTAATAATGGCGAATTTTCAGGCTCTACCCCTATTATTTTTATATCAGGTTTCAATTCTTTTAATTTTTTAGCTATTCCTGATATTGTTCCGCCTGTGCCAATTGCGGAAACCAATATGTCGATTTTTCCATCAGTATCATTAAATATTTCATTTGCTGTTGTATTATAATGAGTCATTGGATTATCAGGATTTTCAAATTGTTGCGGAATGAATGAATTTTTAATTTCTTTATTTAATTCAAACGCTTTATTGATAGCTCCTTGCATACCTAATTCTTTTTTTGTTAAGAATAACTCTGCACCATAATTTGATAAGATTTTTTTTCTTTCTTCTGACATATTTTCAGGCATTGTTAAAATTAATTTATACCCTAAAACAGCACAAACTAAAGCAAGCCCAATTCCTGTATTTCCGCTTGTTGGTTCAATTATTGTTGTATCTTTGTTGATTTTACCTTGATTTAGTGCATTTTCTAGCATATTATATGCAACTCTATCTTTAATTGAACCTGCAGGGTTAAAAAATTCTATTTTTGCATATATATTAGCGTAACCATTATTTAAATTGTTTATTTTAACTAATGGCGTATTTCCTATTGTTTCTAAAATATTTTCTTTTATATTCATAAGATTATTATATTAAATTGCTATTATTTTCGCAAACAAAAACCGAGGTTTCCCTCGGTTTTTTTATAGAAATTAAGTTTAACTTTTTAACTATTTGATATCTGCCATCATACGACCAGTAACTGTCATTGTTCTTGGACCTGCTGATGCACCATCTATGCCAAGATAGATTTTAAATTGGTCACCTGTGATTGTGTTGAATGCAACACCTTCTTGCAATGTATTGTCATTATCAGCAACTAAACCTTGTCTTTCAAATAAATTTGGAGCTTTATTTAGGCCATTAACGTCAACTATTACAATTGCACATGATTGAGCAACTGCATCGGCATCTGAACGAAGATTAGCTAATGTTTGAATTGAAGAACATTGATCTCCGCCTAATGTATTTATCCCACCTTGCATAATTGTATAGGCTAAATTATCTTCTGTTACAGCCCAAGCGATACCTGCCGCTACAGCAGTGGCGCCTGTGTGTGCTGATAAGGTGTGTGGTCTGCATCCTGTGCCACCAGTAACTTGTCGTCCAATTTGTATTGTTCCAACTGTCATACAAGCTGATTCCAGTGATTGAGTGTTTCCAACCATTGCAGAACCATCACTAATACCTTCTGTTACGAAAGTTTTTACTGATAATGATTTTGCAAGTCCATTGTATAGTGCTGCGACAGCATCAGTTGTACCGACACCAGGTAATGCGCCAGCAACTCTTTCCATGGATGCAAAGTTTGCAATTGTGTTAAATGCTTTTTTATAGCCTGCTTTTAATTGTGCTTCTTGAACACCACGCATCATTGATGGGATTGTCAAAGTAGCGATAACACCGATAACCATCAATACGATAAGGATTTCGGCTAATGTAAAACCTTTTTTTAGTCTC
>JAFUPZ010000046.1 GCA_017472545.1 bacterium
ATGGGCAAATTGCATTTTCTTGGAATAAAGAACTTGTTATTAAGACTGCGAATAAAAAAGCAAATTTGGCTCTATTAAATGAAAATGACTTCTATTCTGTTTTAAGAAATAAGCTTCATTGGGGTATTTCTCCTGCAAAAATCTAGTCTTGTGCAGAATATATTAAATTTTGTTCATAATTTGCTTAAAATTATTGTACTTTTTTTCTATTTAAAATAGTATGTTAATATAAAATTGACTAATAGTTACTATTATTTTAACTGAGTAGTTGTTTTTAGGGAAAAGTATTAAGTATATGAGGTAAATAACGTGGAAAATATCGTTTCAGATATCTTTGCTAGAAAAGATGAATCATCAAATGATCAAAATTCAAGATTAGGTGCTAACCCTACTAATATCAAAGTTATTGGTGTTGGTGGTGGAGGCGGTAACGCTGTAAACCGAATGATCCAATCAGGTTTGTCTGGTGTTGAGTTTTGGTTAATGAATACTGATTTACAAGTTTTATATAATGGTAAAACTAACAACAGAATTCAGTTAGGTTCATCATCAACACAAGGTTTGGGTGCTGGTGGAGATCCTTCAGTAGGTGAAAGAGCTGCAGAAGAAGCCTCTCAAGAAATTACTCAAGCTCTTGAAGGTGCTGATATGGTATTCATTACAGCTGGTTTAGGTGGCGGTACTGGTACTGGTGCTGCTCCTGTTGTAGCAAAAATTGCTAAACAATTAGGCATTTTAACTATCGCTGTCGTTACTAAACCTTTCTCTTGGGAAGGTAAGAAAAGACAAAACCAAGCAAATGCTGGTTTAGATAAGTTAAAAGAATCTGTTGACGCTGTAATCGTTGTTCCAAATGATAAATTGTTACAAGTTGTAGATAGACAAGTTTCATTGAATGAGTCATTTATTATTGTTGACGAAGTATTGTTAAGAGGTGTACAAGGTATTTCTGATATTATCACAGTTCCAGGTATCATTAACGTTGACTTTGCTGACGTTAAAACTGTTATGCAAGCTTCAGGTTCAGCACTTATGGGTATTGGTAGAGCTCAAGGTGAAGGCAGAGCTGTTAAAGCTGCTCAACAAGCTATCAATTCTCAATTACTTGAATCTTCAATCAATGGTGCTTCAGGTGTAATCGTTAACATTACTGGTGGACCTGATATGGGTATTCACGAAGTTAGTGATGCTGCTTCTATCATCCACGATGCAGTTCTTGATGATGCAACTGTTATTATTGGTACAGCTGTTAATGAATCAATTCAAGGTGAAATCCAAATCACAGTTATTGCAACTGGTTTTGAATTAAAAAATAATACACCTTCAGTTCCAATGTTTGGTTCTTCAGCATTTGATTCAACTACAGAAACTAAGTCAATGAATGCTTCTGATTTCTTCTCAGGCGCTTTCAATGCTCAAACTAAGTCAGTTTTATCAAATAACAACTTCACAAATATTGAAATTCCAGATTTCTTAAAAAGATAAGGAATTATGATATATTTTAAAAGAGGTAACATTTGTTACCTCTTTTTTTATTCGCTTAAAATAGAAATATTCATTATTTCTATATCATCGTAGTCTAAATGGTCGCTTGGCATAAGGTTTTGCCCTGTTTTTATTGTGATTTGATTTGCCTCATTTGCAACAATTAACGAATTAGGAATCTTTACTCTTTGTCCATCTCCGTTAACCTTGAGTTCCCCTATTAGTTTGCCATTGAAGTAGATTTCTGCGGGGCTTGAGTATGCGTATTGAATTCTATTTTGCCCCATTGTTTTGGCAAGTTTTGTGTCTAGTCCAACAATTGATCCAATAATTAGGTAGTTTGTACTTCGTTTTGCGTTATCTGTCATAATGAAGTCTTTAGAGTAATATGGCCCAATTGATTTTAATCGAAAATCTGCTGCATTGGCTGAGTTTTTGGAATACGTATCATCTCCTAAGTGTAAAATTTGAGAATCTAGTGCAATATCTGTAGCTTCACTTTTTGCGATTTCAATTTTCATTGGATTGTTTAGGCTGTCACCGTTATTTATTGTCAAAGAGAAGGGTCTATAACCCTCTTTTTCGACGTTTAAAATGGTTGGTTGGGTTATCTGTACATGTTCAATTTCAAAGTTCCCATTTGCGTCTGTGTAAGTTCTAAAATTTTTTTGCGGAATGGTTATTTTGGCAAATTCAATACCTTGTTTCGTTTGTGAGTCAATAACTTGATTACTTTCTTGTTGACCAACTTTTGTTACTCCACCTGTGAATGTTGTAGCGTATGTTTGTTGGCTTAAAGTAATTAAAATTGCTAATATGTATATAAAATTTTTCATACTAAAATTATTAGATTATCTATTCAAAAAAAATATTGCTCTACTGTTTAAAAAAAGTTCTTGAAAAATATTATTTTTTTGCTAACATGAATTTATACAATTAAATAAGCCGTTGTGATGGAATTGGTAGACGTGCTAGACTCAAAATCTTGTGAGGGCAACCTCGTGCCGGTTCGACCCCGGCCAACGGCACCATAAAAAAGATCTGTAAGTCAGGTCTTTTTTATTTTTATCTATTTGGGTTATTTTAGTTGCTATTTCGGCGGATAAAATTTTATTTTTATTTTGTATCTTTAGGGTATGAATAATAAAGTAATCATTCTCATATTTTCTATAATAATGTTTGTTGCTTACGCAGATTTAGTCGACTGCTTTAAATACTTCGAAAAAATTATGTCCGAAATGATTTTGCTCGATTCTGAAATTAAAACGGAAATTGACATGGGGGCGAAGAAATCACTTAAAACTCAAAAATAAGGTCTTCGTTAGTGTTTTTATTTCCAGATTCTATTTCTTGTATCATTTGAGGTTTAATCAAATGTTCAAGAGCATTAGGCATAAATTTTGGTTGTTCCGCAGGTTCATTTGATTTGATTGTAAAGGTTTTTACATCTTTTGGGAAAAATCTTAAATGAACATTTTGGCTGATGTTCTTTGACACATTATTTCTATAATATTGTTTGATTTTTTCCAAGTGAGATGCTGCTTGGGCGTGGTTTAGCGCTAGAAAATATCCATTTGAATCGGAAACAGTCTTATTATATTTGTTACTCCACATAACAACCGAATTAACCGTATCAGTAAGAACTGCTGTTGTGGTCAAGTTAAATGGATATGTGATTTTAAATGCACTTGAAATTTCCAAAACTTCCCACAAATCTCTTCTTATTGCAGCCCTGTCTGTTATTGCATAACTTGAGATAATAATTACAGATTTAACCTGAAATTCTTCAGATAGCTCTCTTAATACTTGGAAATCTATTTTTTCAGTCTGCTCAAATGTTTTGAGCATGTCTTGAGTTAGTTGTTTTAGTTCTGGTTTTGAACTTAGCTTTTGTCTAGCTTCTGCAAGATTGATAACGTTGATTGATTTGTAGTTGTTAAGATCTTGAATGACGTAATTTGCGGCAACTTCAGACGGTTCTGGAAAACAAAAATAGTTGTCACAAACATTAAATATGTCTGTAGGAAGCACTAAAATATTAAATTCTACAGCTTTGGCATGCGTTGTACAAAATAGTAGTAAAAATATTGTAAATATTGTCTTAATAGCAAGCTTTTTCATATCAAAAATTATAGCATAATTATTAATAATATGGTATAATAATCTTATGGATAGAGACTTGGTAAAAATCTTAGACTATGGAGTTGATAGTTTTACTTTTGAAGAGGCGCTTGATTATGCGGGGTCTCATTCTGGTCAGATTGTTACCATTAACCCAGAGATGATTGAATTTGCACGTAAAAATCAAAATTTTTCTGATGTGATTTCTAATGCGGAATTGGTTGTGCCAGATGGCATTGGTGTTGAAATTGGGTTAAAAATTCTAGGTAAGCAAGTTAGACGTATTCCAGGTGTTGAACTAGGGAAAGCTTTGATTGTTAAGTTTTCTAAAGAAAACCGCACCGTAGCTATGATTGGCGCAAAACCTGAAGTTGTTGAACTTGCTGTTAAGAACTTAAAATCAGAAATTCAAAATTTAAATATTGTATATTACCACGATGGTTATTTTACTTCGGATGAAGAGGTGCAAAAACAAGTCGTTGAGGCAAATCCAGACTTGTTATTAGTTGCGTTAGGTTCTCCGAAACAAGAATTTTTTATTAATTCATTGAAACAATCCTTACCAAATGCTACAATGATAGGGTTAGGTGGTAGTTTTGATGTGTGGGCAGGTGTAGTTAATCGAGCTCCAAAAATTTATCAAAAGTTAGGACTTGAATGGTTATACCGTACTATCAAAGAGCCGCAAAGGTTTAAGCGAATTTTTCCGACTCTTCCATTATTCGTTTTGAGAGTTTGTAAAGAAAGGTTTTCGACAAATAAATGTTAACTGATAAAGAAATAAGAGAAATACAAGATCTTTGTTTAGAAAATAGACGAAATATTATTGAAATGGTATATGAGGCACAGTCAGGACATATCGGTGGCTCGTTATCGGCGTGTGAACTCTTAACAGTATTGTTTCACAAATGTATGAAACACTCTATTGGAGGAAAGCTTGCTGAGGATTATCAGCAAAGAGATAGATTTGTTTTATCAAAGGGTCATGTTTCTCCAATATACTATTCTATTCTTGCACAGTTAGGATTTTTTGATAAATCAGAATTGAAAACTTTTAGAAAACTAGGAACACGCCTTCAGGGACATCCATCTTTATGGACTCCTGGTGTTGAAGTTGCTACAGGTTCTTTGGGACAAGGTTTATCAATGGCTTGTGGTATTGCATTAGCATTGAAACTTGATAAGAATCCAGCAAATGTATTTGTTATGTTAGGCGATGGTGAGTTACAAGAAGGAAATATTTGGGAAGCCTTTATGCACGCTCCACATCGTAAACTTAATAATTTAGTAGCTATTGTTGATAGAAATAGACTACAAATTGACGGCTGTACCGAAACTGTTAAGTCTTTGGATAATTTGGCTGATAAAATTAGAGCATTTAATTGGAATGTAATTGAAATAGATGGTCATAACATTCCTGAGATATATGATGCAATTGAAAATGCAAAAAAATCTGAACTTCCTACTGCGATTATTGCTAATACTATAAAAGGAAAAGGTGTTAGTTTTATGGAAAACAATGCAGGATGGCACGGTAAAGCTCCTGGTAAGGAAGATTATGAAAAAGCAATTAATGAATTAAGATAATAATTTGGAGGTAAAATGAACTTTAAAAATCAGGTTAAAAAGTTTGGATTTTCCCTAATGGAAATTCTTATAGCTGTTTTTATTGTTGCAATATTGGCATTGTTGACAAAGCCTATTATTGATAAACAAATTAACAGAACAGATGAATTTTCATATTATTTGGCCTATAAAACTGTAGAAAAAATGGCAGGTCAAATTGTTGCATTAGGTGATCCAAATGAAAGTGCAGCAACTCTTCTTCTTGATGAAGATGTAAAAGTTGCCTCTAATGAGCACAAAGGTTCATTTGTTGATTATTTAAAAGAAAAATACGATAATAGTCCTATAAATACTTTTATTGTTAGTATAGGCACTAAATTTTCAAATACACAAGCTTATATTTTGTCTAAATTTGTTCCGAAATCTGTAGCAGATTCAGATTTTCAATATGAGATGGTTACTCAACCTTGGGGTAACTGGGAAAGTGATGATTATGATCATATTTGGTTAGGTTATCAGGTTTGTAAACTAGGTCTTAGAACTAAATATGTTCGTTCTTCAAAACAAGTAAAAAATCTTGTTACTGGTGCCAATGAAACTCAATATACTTATTATAATGAGTCACACTTTGATAATTGCTGTGGATACACAAAAGCTTGTAACGGACAAGAAAAAAACCAAGCAATTGCAGAGGATTTGTTTGGTGGACCTTATGCTGACTTTTGTAAGGATGCGTATTCAAATGATTTAGTTACAGCTATAACAAGTCAAGCAGATCAACCAAGTGCAAGATCTTTCTGCGAAGGTTCATTCTCTTCTCACTGTTATGATAATAGCTCTGTTTCAATTAATAATGTAAATCACGCTGTAACTGTTGAGTTTTTAGGTGAAAGCAACGAAGATGCAGAGGATGAAGAAGAGGATGATGTAGAAGAAGGCGATCTTGATACTGGTATTGGTGCTGATGAAGAAGTTCATGAAGCTCCTGCAAGTGCTGATTATGGTCGTTGTATGATTTCTACTACTTTTCAAAGTGCTTCTTATAACCAAGATTCTGAACAATTTACAGCTCAAAGACCTGAATTCCCAACTAGTTGGTGTACATCTAACGGTTATACTAATATGACAAATGATGCTTCTCCTGATTCTATTGACTGTGTTTGTTCTGCTGGATACGTCTTGTCTGCTAATAATGAAAAAGTTTGTTTGAAGACTTGTCCACTTAAGGGACAATTACCTTATGCAAAATATGTGAACGGTTCTTATGAAAGAGAATGCTGTTCTACAGATTTTGACGAAAAAAATAACAAATGTTGTCCAGCGAAATCTTCATATAATCCTGCGTCTACTCAAACAAACCCATGTGAATGTATTAGTGGATATAGAATGGATAATAACGTTTGTGTCTTAGAAAATTGTCCTCCTGGTTCTCAAATAGATAAAGCTAACGATGTATGTATTGTTAACCCACCTATCATTAAAGGACAAAGATTTTGTGATTTAATTGCAGAGAACTGGAATATTAGTGATTCTACTTGTAATACTTTCCAAGCGACTGGTAATCCTAAAATGAGTGTTTATAAGGAGGTATTCGAGGCTGCAAAAGGTAACAATAACAAATATCTATCAGTTTCATCAAAAAGTGGAGCATTTAATTCTTTAACTCCAAATATTGTATTTGCAAACGGTTTGAAATTGTGGATATTAGGGGATAAAGCTGCTTCTATTGCAGGATTATCATATTATTCTGACGATATAAAAGAGCGCCAAAATATGTGTGCGCGTGTTCCTAATGTTTCAACAAAAGAGGCTTGTAATAGTACAACAGGTCAATTCTTCTGTAAGTCAGAAAATGTTTGTTTGAAATTAGAATCTTCAAGTGTAGACAAATTAGGTGATGCTAGAGCTTGTTGTGCAACAACTGATATGTCAGGACTTCAAGCTTCAGCAGAAGAAGCTGGAAAAGATTGGAAAACTGATGCAAGATCTTACGCTATTCCTGGATTTACTGTATTTGTTGATATAAATGGGGATAAAGGTAATGGTACATTATGGGAAGATGTATACCCATTCTATATTGGTGCTAACGGTGTTGTTTATCCAGCTTATCCATTAGATGGTAAAAAAGAAGCTGAATCTGTTTCAAATTTACTTTATACTGGTGGTAATAGTGAAAAATTCCTACCTGTTGACGTTTATTACTATGATACAGATGGTAATGATGCTTCTCATAGGGTAACAGCGTTTTCTGGTGTGTCATATGCAAGAGGGGCTTGTTCAGCTCGTAATATAAGTAAATATTCACCATACTGTTTGAACTTAGGTAAAAAGTTTAACGCTGGTAATGGATGGACAGGCGCAGGTGTTACTGGACCTACTTTAGAAGGTGATGAGTATATCCAAGTTGATGATGATACTTCTCGTAACCCTTGTGACCACAGAAACTGCTACGTTGCTGTCCGTAGAAAAATGAAATCTTTATAGTATTAAAGGGCTGTTTATCAGCCCTTTTTTAAGGAGAAATTATGATTATTGATAAAATAGAAAATATAGGAAATTACCCACAAATCCCTGAATATATTGTCAATTTTATAAAAGGTTTATCAGAAGATACGGAATGTATGCGCTATGAGCTTATAGATGAAGATTTTGTTAATGTTGAAACCTATACAACAAAATTGATTTCTGATGCTAAATTTGAAACACACAATAATTATGTAGATATTCAGTTGTTATTAGATGGGGAAGAAAGGATTTATTTGACTTCAAGAGAAGGATTAAATGAATCTGCTCCTTATAATCCGGAAAAAGACATTACTTTTTATACAAATTCTATTGAGCAAGCTGATTTTGTTACTTTAGATGGTTCAAATTTTGTACTAATTTATCCACACGAAGCTCATGCACCACAAGTGTCATTATCAAATAAATCTATGCCTGTAAAAAAAGCAGTTGCAAAAGTAAGGATATAATTATTTCTTAAATTTTTCAGGGTAAATATCCCACTTTATTTCTTCGTTGCGTCTAAACCAAGTTAATTGGCGTTTGGCGTAGTTTCGAGTGTTCTTTTTCAGTAGTTCGGTTGCTTCTTCTAACGTGCAATTGCCGTTAAGGTACGAGGTGATTTCTCGATAACCGATTGTGTTGACAAGATTCGGGATTGGTCCATGTTTTTTTAGTAAATTTTTAGTTTCATCTATAAGTCCCATTTCAAGCATTATATCAACTCGTTTATCGATTCTTGCATATAGGGTTTTCCTATCATGATTTTTCCCTATCCACTCAATGGTATATGGTGACTCTTCAATACCTCTGGTTTCTTTTAGCGGTTTTCCTGTAGCTTGAATTATCTCAATAGCCCTGATTATCTTTTTCCTGTCATTTTGATCAATGATTTCTGAGGCTTCGGTATCCATTTTTTTTAGCTTTGCGAATAATTCTTCTGTATCAAGTTGTTTTAATTCATCCCTTAAACTGTGGTTTGCCTCTATTTGTGGTAAATCATAGTTTTTTAGTAGTATATCAATATATAAACCAGTACCTCCAGTAACAATCGGAGTTTTTCCTCGCGAATGAATTTCTTGGATAATTTTAGAAGCATCTTTTTTGTATAATCCAGCAGAATATTCAAATTCTGGTTCAACAATGTCTATTAGATGGTGAGGAATTCCTTCTTGCTCATCTTTTGTTGGTTTTGCTGTTCCAATATCAAATCCTTTATACACATATCGAGAATCCGCAGAAACTATTTCGCCATCAATCTTTTTTGCAAGTTCAATTGCATAAGCAGTTTTCCCACTTGCTGTAGCACCGACAATGGCTATTACATTTATTTTAGAATTCTGAATCATTGAGGAATTTTTGCTCATAGTATGTAAATAGTAACACAACAATGTATACTAGGAAATAATAGTAAATCATTAGTACAAAAAAGTATAAAAATGGATTAAACATTAATAATGTGTTTAAGACTGTTGTGAGTACGATAATAA
>JAFUPZ010000047.1 GCA_017472545.1 bacterium
AAGAAGTTTTTTCTCAGCTTCTGAAACTTCACCAGCCCAACGTAGAACTTCTTCATTACCACATTTACCAGTTTGTTGACGAACTCTTGCCATTGCAAGAATTTCTCTTGTTTCGTTTACATATTCTTCTTGAACTTTGATTACGTTTTCAAGCATTAACATTTCAACGTATAGGTTTGCTGTTTCAAATCCCATTGTTACGTCTGTTAAAGCTTTTTCAGCTTTATCAAATTTCAATTTTTTGTGTTTAACAATAATGTTTGTTACAAGGTCTGGTGCATAAATCATTTGATCCATACCAACTGCGAATTGACCAGCTCTAACAGGAACATCAGAGTATGAATATGCATAGTCTTTGTTAAATGTTTGGTGTCCTAAATCAATTCTTAATGTAGGAAGGTATCTTAGGTAAGCTGCTGTAGTAGCACGTCTAGCTGCTTGTACTAAGAATTTTTTACGAGCAATATCTAAGTTGTTTTCTTCCAAAGCAGTTAAAATACCATTCAAGTCGTATTTTGTAACTGGTTTATTAGAAACGATTTCGGCATTGTTTAACAATCTCAATGGAGCGGCATAACCTAATGCTTCACCAGTATCTTTGTTATAGAAAATTACCTTGTCATCAAAGAAAGGAATTTTTTCTGTTTTTACAGCGTTACCGTGTAATACACCGTGAATGCTGAATGATGTAGCTTCTGCTAATTTTTTATCAACGTTGAATGCTGAAGTACCTAATAATGCACCGTAGCCAACATCTTCTCTACCAACTGATGAGAATGAATACAATTTTTTAGCTGTAATAGCGTTGTATAATTCTTTCTTTTGTTCAGCTGTGATGTTGTATAGTGGTGTAACAAATACAGAGTCAACATCTGCTGGAATTCTGTTGATAACTGATTTTACGTCATTACCTACAGGAAGAACAACGTAGTTCATTTCAACATTTTTTTCTTTTAATTTTTTGTCAATTAAAGCGTTCCAGTTAGCTCTTGTTTTGTAGAAGTTTTCGTTCATAAGAACTGCAACTTTCTTTTGTTCTGGAACTAATTTTTTGAACAAAATAAAATCGTTAACTGACTGTTGTACTGGGTTGAAGAATTTGTCACCGAAATCTCTCAAACCATACTGGTCAATTGTTACTACGTATTTATTTTTGTTTGGTTTGTCTACGTAGTAAGAACTAGACATGTAGCCTAGTGAAATTACCATGAATGCTCTAGATGCTAAAGCTTTATCAGAAGCTTTTACTGCACCTTGTTCACTCCAATCACCTGTGAAGATTAAATCTTGAGGGAATGAAGCTTTGTACTCAGGTAATAAAGATCTTGTAATCTGTGTTTGGAAAGTTTTTAAAACTTCTGCGTTTTTGTCTGATGGCCCGTCAAAAACGAAAGCCAATTCGACTGTTTTTGCATTTGGAGCTGCTTGTAATTGTTTTCTAGCTGCTGGGTTTTCGCCGATAGCGAAAGCTACCCCACTGAAAGAAAGCATGAAAACAAAAGTCAGCAATGCGCAAATAATTCTTTTCATTTTCTTTTCCCTAACTCCTTACTCTTAATCCTTTTATTTAAACTAATAAATAAAAAATCTTCTTAATCGAGTTTAGTATAGCAAAAACATGCCAAAATGGAAATTATTTTGTTACAATTAAAAATAAAATTAGGCAAAAAGCAACAATAGAGAAGATTATAACTGTAAACCAATATGGTGAAATTCCAGTCGGTTTTTTGCAAGATTTCATAGAAGTTTGTTGTTTTGTTGTTTTGGATTTTGTATTTTTTTCTGTTTTTTCTTTGTTAGATTTTTTAGCAGAACGGATTGCAGAACTTTTTGCTCTAGCTTTTTCTTTAGCTTTTTTATATTTTTGCTCTAGGGTTTTATCTTTTTTTCCTGTTGCTAAAAGTTCAATATCATAATGCAGGTCTAAAGTTTTTTTATCCCCTTTTTTATTATAAACAATATAATTAATAGCAACTTCAAAAGAGCGTTGTAAACATTCCAACGCATCAATTGCGTTTTGTTTTACAGATGATGCGTGAACTGATTGGTTTCCGCATTTTTTCAAGAAATATAAATCATCAATAAATTCTTTTTCTTGTTCTGAGCCTTGAGAATTGTCTTTTAGGGTTGCAAGCATTTGGTCAAATGTATTTTCTGTTGTACGTTTATCGCCAAGAACATTTTTACAAATGTTTTCTGCAAAGCGTCTTGTTTGTCCCATGCATTGCTCAAAATACTCATCTCTATATAATTTTTCGGCATCAGAGATGATTTCGTATAAATTTTTATCTGTACTTTTTAAAAAATCGAAATTAGTTACCATGTATATTAATATATTAATTAATCTCTTCCAAAATTTATCTTACATTGTATAGGGGTAAATGTAAAGGGTACAGAAACTAATGATTATTTTTTGTATGGTGGTGTGATTCTGACTTTCATCAGAATAATAATATCTACACATTCTTTTTATTTTTATATTACAATGTAGGAAAATTGCACTAAAAAAAGGAGAGAATACATGTTAACAAAAAATTCATCAGTAAAAACAAGTTTCTCAGGTGTTGATTTTTCAAAATATTCATCAAAAACATCTGAATTTGTTAAAGAATTTGTAGCTCGTGCTAACAAACCTGGTTATTTCTTAAACTGGGTTAACCTACCACAAGAACAATTGAAAAGGGTTGATGAACTTTATTCAATGGTTGAATCTTTCAAAGCTCAAACAGGCGCTAAAAAACTTAGCGTAATGGGTATTGGTGGTTCAAAACATACTGTTGAACATATGCTTTCTATCAACGGTTTGAATATTTGTGGTGATGTTGTAGATTTCTACTCAGATGTAGATTCAATTTCATTGGCTAGATTTCTTCACAGAATCGGTGATGTTACAACTTCTAACTTTATGATTGCATCAAAATCTGGTTCAACTTTTGAAACTAAAGATGGTTTCTTAAGAGTTCAACAAATGTTGATTGATTCATATATTACAAAAGGTCAATCAGAAGAAGAAGCTAAAAAATCAGCAGCAAAACACTTTATTGCTGTAACTGATGCTAATAATGAAAAAAGTGAACTTCGCAGAACTTCAATTGAAAATGGTTGGTTAGGCGACTTATTTATTCACGATGATGTAGGTGGAAGATTCTCAGCATTTGATGACCATGCTTTATTTACTTTAATTTGGGCAGGTTTATCAAAATCAGATATGGTTTCATTATTATCAGCAGCTCAAGAAGTTTCTTCTCAATCTTTATCAGAAGATTTAGATGTTAATGATGCTTTAAAAGAAGGTATTTTCTGGGCAGATGCTAAAATGAATGGCATTTCAGCTTCAGTTCACCAATATATGGGTTCAATGTTTGAAAATACAGTATACTGGCATGCTCAAATGCAAAATGAATCTGTAAAAGATACTTTAAAACAAGTTGCTAAAGTTCCAGATGCTATGCACCACTCAGCAGAAGCTCACTTCAACCCAGCAAACAAATTGGTTTTTGCTTTAACCGTTCCTGTTGATAATGGTGTATGCTCTGAAAATGCTCAAGCTTATATCAAAGCATTGGCTTCATCTTATGAAGTTACAGGTGCATTCTTCCTTGAAGAAGTTGAAACTTCATCTATGGGCTTAACTGCAGCTGCTGCAGGTGCTGTTACTCAACTAAGAGCATTTGCTACTTGTTACCAAGAAATCGTTGAAGCTGTAACTTCTGGTAGAGAACTTCCTGAAGTTCTAGACAGCGTGCTTCAACCACACGTTGAGTTTTATAAAAAAGCTCTAAAAGGTGGCGTTGTTGTTCCAGGACGTCTTTCTAAATAATAATTTTATTATTTGATAAAAGGAAAAGAGCCAAGGAATTGGCTCTTTTTTCTCTCTTTATTTCTGTTGATTATTAGTATCTTTATTATATTTACCTTTTGTCATTTTGTCGTTAATCATAGGTAGTAAATAGCCCAAAGTTATTGCTGAATAAGCTAAGCCTGAAATGTGAGCAACGTTTAGTTTCCACAAGTTTTTCTTAGCAAAAGCTTTTCCTTTTGCGGCAACTTCAGCGTGAGTTTTTAAGCTAATATCGTTCAACCAATGCTTGATACCTTTTCCTTCTTTTTTAATATTGAATAAGGCTTCGCGTTTTGGGTCTAGAATATTTGCAACACCTTTAGATGCAAAACCGCCTAAAACAAGCCAGTTCAAGAATCCAAAATAATCTCGAACAACTGATTCTCTGAGTTCGGTATCGTTATCAGCAGCCATAAATCTTCCAACAATGTTTGATGCATAAACTGTTTTGATTGCGTTTCCACTTGTAACTGGTCCTGTGAATTGTAATTTTTTAACAAAATCTGTTGGGTTTTTAACTTTCATAACGCCTAAAACCATAGCAAGCATACCCACACTTGCTGCAATTTTCTTGGCAAATAGTGCTTTAGTTTTTTCTGGTGGTGTTTGAGGTTTTGTATCTTTTTCTCTAGTTACATAATCTACATCTCCAACAAATCCTTTTTTACCAGTACGTTTTTCGGTCATTTTTCTGTTGATGTATTGGTTTGTCAAACCTAGAGCTGATGCACCTGCCAAAGCTCCAAAAATTTTAATTCTGTTGATTTTTGCAACTTTTTTCAACGCTGTTTCGATGTTTACATTTTTGTTTGTGAAGATGTCTTTTCCCATGTCACAAGCATCTCGTAAGATGATCTCTAATCGGTCTGCCCATTTTGCATCACCTAAATTTACTGCAACTTCACGATTTGCTTTTAGTGCATTGGTGATTCGAGCTTCCATAATTTTTAAGATGTTTTTCTTATCTTTTTTAGCTATTGTTTTGTTTTCTAAAACTTCGGTAAATGTATCTAGGATACCTTTTCTAGTTTTTAAAACTTCAGGGATATTTGTATATTTTTTGTCTTGCCAATTGATACGTTTCCAAGAATTTTCATCAATCCAGTCAATGTTTTCCCAGTCGATGTTGTTGAATTTGTTTAGTTTGATTCCGTCTTGACCACTTAGGTTATCAAATACATTTTCAACATATTTAGTTGTATTGTTATCAGCGGCTTTCCATGCTTTTGTTAATACATTTATTGAATCGTCGCTATACCAAGTGTCAGGACGAAGTTTTGTATCAGGCATGATTTTATTTGAGATAAGATGAGAAATTCCGTATGCAAATAATCCAGCAGATAAACAGTTGATAAATGTTCCGCTGATTTCTCTAAAGAATGTTTCAAATCCAGCATCTTTGTTTCTGTTTTTTGCATCGTAATAAGTTCTTGGGGCAACCATTGCACCTAAATCAATAAGTACTGCATTTGCCATTTCGTTAGTGTCTAGTGTTCTTAATGCTGTTGTTAATACTCCGTCTAATGCACCTTTAAATTGTGGTTGGTAGTGTCTTTTTACATCATAATTATTTACAGTTAAATTCATCTTTTCTCCAAAATGTTTAAAAAAAGTCCGCACAAAAAAGTCCCGCAAAATCGGGACCTTATATATAAAATCTTAAAGTATAATTATCAAAATAATTTTAAAAAATTACACGCTAAAACCGCCAAGTCCCGATGATGTTGACTTGGAGGAGGAGGAGTTTGAAGTTGTTGCGTATAATTTGATCATAATTTCCTTTTCCTTGAGTTTAGTATAAGTCTAAATCTAAAAATTTGTCAATAGGTAAAAAACACGAGCATGGAAAATTTTATGCAAATAAGTGTAAATTTTACAAATGTTAATCTTCCTTATCATGATTTAATATTTTGATTAATTCCTTGCATATAGCATGCCCTTCGCTAATTCTATGTTTGGGGAGAATTGTTTAGTTTTTTTACAAAATTCATCAACCTATGGATTCATTTTTTTCAAATCTCTCTTAATTTTTATATTAATTCATGATAGAATAATTGAATAGAGATTAAGGGAAGTAAAGGTGAAAGTCCTTCACTGGTCCGCAACTGTGAAAGTCAGAATACTTGATCGAGCATGCGACTTACGAGACTGAGGAGATTTATTTATTATGCAAAATGCGGTTAACAAGAATGAGAGCGAAAATGTAGTAGGAATTTCATCTGCTCATGTATCTGATGCTATCAGAAGAGTACATGAGTCAAACGCTATGTTTGCCCAAGAGGTTATTGACAATGCATCTAGAGTAACTGATAGTGTTTGCATTGTAAAAAAAGATGGTACAAAAGAACAGTTTAACGTTGAAAAAGTAGTTAATGCTGTTAAAAAATCTGCAACACGTATGATGATTTCTTTTAGCGATGAAGATACTAAAAGAATTTGCGATTTCGTTAATAAAAACGTTAGCGATATGCAGAAAAATGAAATTTCAATTTGGGAAATCCACAATATTGTTGAAAGTGCATTAGAAAGCATCAATCCAAGAGTTGCTCAAAGTTATAGAAACTATAGAAACTATAAAACAGATTTCGTTGCTATGCTTGATAAAGTTTATCAAGAAAGCCAAAAAATTATGTACATTGGTGATAAAGAAAATTCAAACTCTGACTCAGCTTTAGTTTCAACTAAGCGTTCATTGATTTTCAACCAATTAAATAAAGAATTATACAAAAAATTCTTCTTGACTGTAGATGATTTACAAGCTATTAGAGAAGGTTATATTTATATCCACGATATGTCTGCTCGTCGTGATACTATGAACTGCTGTTTATTCAATGTTGCAGAAGTTCTTAAAGGTGGCTTTGAAATGGGTAACCTTTGGTATAACGAACCAAAAACATTAGATGTAGCATTTGATGTTATTGGTGATATTGTTATGGCTGCAGCTAGCCAACAATATGGTGGATTTACAGTTCCTGAAGTTGATAAGATTTTGGCTCCTTATGCTGAAAAATCTTATGAAAAAATGTATAACAGATATATTTGCATGGGCTTATCTTTTGAAAAAGCTAGAGAAGAAGCTATGTTAGATGTTCAAAATGATTTTGAACAAGGTTTCCAAGGTTGGGAATACAAATTTAATACAGTTGCTTCATCTCGTGGTGATTATCCGTTTATCACAATGACTATGGGTCTTGGCTGCGGAGAATTCGAAAGAATGGCTTCTATGACAATGTTGAAAATTAGAGAAAAAGGACAAGGTAAAAAAGAAAATAAAAAACCAGTTCTATTCCCTAAAATTGTATTTTTATATGATGAAGAACTTCACGGTGAAGGTGGTCAACTTCATGATTTATTTGAAGCAGGCGTTGAATGTTCAAAACGTGCAATGTACCCAGATTGGTTGTCTTTAACTGGTGACGGTTATGTTGCAAGTATGTATAAAAAATACAAACGCGTAATTTCTCCAATGGGATGTAGAGCATTCTTATCCCCATGGTTTGAAAGAGGCGGTATGTATCCTGCTGATGAAAATGATAAACCAATCTTTGTTGGTAGATTCAACATTGGTGCTGTTTCACTTCACTTGCCAATGATTCTTGCTAAAGCAAGACATGAAAGCAAAGATTTTTATGAAGTTCTTGATTATTATATGGAACTTATCAGAAATATTCATATTAGAACTTATGAATATTTAGGAGAAATGAAAGCTTCTGTAAACCCTCTAGCTTATTGCGAGGGTGGTTTCTATGGCGGACATTTGAAACCTTCTGATAAAATCAAACCATTATTAAAAGCTGCAACAGCTTCATTTGGTATTACAGCGTTGAATGAATTACAAGAACTATACAACGGCAAATCATTAGTTGAAGATGGTGAATTTGCGGTTGAAGTTATGGAATATATCAACAAAAAAGTTAACCAATACAAAGAAGAAGATGGAAATCTATATGCAATTTATGGAACTCCAGCAGAAAATCTTTGCGGTTTGCAAGTTCAACAATTCCGTAAAAAATATGGTATTAAAGATAAAGTTTCTGATAGAGGATATGTTTCAAACAGTTTCCACTGTCATGTTGCTGAAAAAATTTCACCTATCGAAAAACAAAATTTAGAAAACAGATTTTGGAATTTGTTTAACGGTGGAAAAATTCAATATGTAAAATATCCAATTTCTTATAATTCAGATGCTATTAAAACTTTATTAAAAAGAGCAATGGAAAAAGGTTTTTATGAAGGTGTAAACTTATCATTAGCATATTGTGATGATTGTGGTCACCAAGAATTGTCAATGGATTCTTGTCCAAAATGTGGAAGTAGAAACCTTACAAAGATTGATAGAATGAATGGATACCTTTCATATTCTCGTGTAAACGGTGATACTCGTTTGAACGAAGCAAAAATGGAAGAAATTAAAGATAGGGTAAGTATGTAATGAATTATCATGATATAACAAAAGATGATATGCTTAACGGCGATGGTCTTAGGGTTGTGTTATGGGTATCTGGCTGTACTCATCGTTGCGAAGGTTGCCAAAACCCTATAACTTGGGATGTTTCAAGTGGTTTACCATTTGATGAAGAGGCTGAAAAAGAATTATTTGAAGCTTTGGCCAAACCGCATTGTGCAGGTATAACTTTCAGTGGTGGAGATCCTTTCCATCCATTCAACAGACCTGAAGTTTATCGTTTGGCAAAAAAATGCAAAGAATTATTTCCTGACAAAACTGTTTGGTCTTATACAGGATTCCTTTGGGAAGATGTAAAAGATGAAGAAGGTATGAAATACATTGACGTATTGGCTGAAGGTAGATTTGTTAAAGAATTGTTGGACAATAATCTTCATTGGGTTGGAAGTTCAAACCAAAAGGTTATTAATGTTCCAGAATCTTTAAAAACAGGACAGGTTGTTTTACACGAATCAAAATAAAAAGCGGGGTTTAGATCCCGCTTTTTTAATTATTTTTTATCAAAATAAACTGCTTCTGCAAATTCTTCACCAAATTCTTCTTTCATTCTTAAATATTGTTCTGACTGACGAATTTTTTCTTGATGAATTTCTTCATTAGTTGGTTTAGTTTTTGGAGTTTCAGAAGAAGATAGAGTTGATTTTTTTATTGTAGGTGTTTCTTCAGAAATAATTTCGTCTATTATATCTTCTGTTTCTTCAGTTTTTGCAGGTTCTGTATATTTTCTGTCAAATCTTCTTTGCTCTTTCATTTCTCTAGACATAGGTGGTGGATTTTTACCTTTTTGGTTGAAATCTCTTGCGTTAATTTTTTCCTTAATAAAGACATCTAGGTTTTCAGGTTCAATATTTTCGCCGTCAAATTTTTGGTAAATTTTGTAACCAATACCTTTTAGTTTTCTGATAAAGTTTTCATCTTCGCTATCTGCCATAGAAACTCGAGCATAACCTTGTTTGCTTTTGCCGATTAAACTATTTGGATAAGATTCAATAAGTTCTCTTAATTTTATTTTTTTTGCGTTATTTACTCCAGCTTGAGTAATTGGGATTCTATATGTTGATGTAAAACTAATTTCCATTTTATACTCCTTTTTTGTATTAAAACCTCTCAAAATAAATTTTGCTATCATTTTATTAAAAATTATTAAGGTATAGTAAAAAATCTCGCAAAAATTTTCTTTTTTGAATTTTAAAAGGTGCATAAATTTAAGCTTAAAAGGATTACTAGATACATGTTGCTACAAATAAATAGCTTTACTCCTCAACCTCGTGTACAGATGTACAACAATATTCAGGCGCCAAAACAATACCAAGCTGTAAGCCCTTTGGCGGTTGATACGGTTTGTTTTACGGGTAAATCTTCTCCGTCAGCTTACAAAACAGTTTTTCAATATTTAGCATCGGAGATTATTGGTGGGAATAAGGCTTATAAAATTGATAGCAGTATGTTGTCATCAAAGAAAATTAGCCAAGCTATCCAACAACTTATTGATGAGGATAGAATATTTTTACCATACAAACTTACTAATCATGAAAAAATAAAATGGAAGAGTTATATTCCTGAAGATATAAGAGTTTTTTCTGTAAATAAGATAAATGAAGCAAGGGTTGCTCGTATGAATCAATGGTTAGAATATCTTCGAGATTTAAAACCAATGGCACCTGATGGATCTTCTAGGGATCCTCAATTGATAGCAAAAATTCAGAAAAATCCATCATTGAAGCTTGTGATTTGGAATGCTGTACGTAGCGAATTGAAAGATTCAAATAGACATATTCCAGTTCCATTTAATGAAAAAGCTTTGTTAGAAACAATTCAAGGTTTTGAAAAAATTGGTCCAAAAGATAGAGCCGTACGTTGTACCTCACCTACATTTTTGGAAATGTATACACATAGATTGCGTGACAATTTACTTACTGAATTAGGAGTATCAACAAAAAGTAGTTTTTGGGTAAAAATCCCATCTATTAAACATGATCCTGCTAATAGAGCGAAAAATATTGAAATGCTTGAGATTTTAAGTTGTCGTAACTGGTGTACACGTTCAAGTGTAGACAAAGCAGAAGCTGCACTTCAAGATGGTGATTTTTATATCTATTTGCAACGTAATAAACAAAACTTGTGGGAACCTTTGGTTGGTATGACAACTGCAAAGGGTAAAATTGATCAGATTCAAGGGATTGAAAATAATAATATCGTTCCGTTGAATTTGTTAGATGAGATAAAATCTTATATTTCAGCTAATAATATAAGATGTCATAGTGCTATTGTTGATGAAGGTCCAAAAGCTTCTCAAGCAATTATGATAAGTGAAAAACTTAGCGAAGTAGATGAATTAAAAAGAACATTTGCTAAAGCTATTAAAGATAATGATGTAATCTCAATATTTCAATTTTTAGGTGTTAAAACTAAGGTCGTTGGTCAATCTTTGGATGATGTTAAAGGGTATAGTAGTGTTATTGATGCTGCTCAAAAGTCTGTTCAAAAGATTGAGGATGCAGAAGATGTTTCAATATTCAAGTTTTTAGGAATAAAATCTAAGGTCAATGCTCCAGCGTTAGAAATTGGTACTTATCGTCCAGTTTATAGTTTGAACCCAAAAAGTGGAATATCTGTTCCTTATTCAATGTTTGGGTTGAATGAGGATGATTTGTTAGCACATGTTAGAATTATAAATGGTGATTTGATTTTAAATCATAAAAATAAAATTTTTGAATCAAGAATTACGCAATTCCCACCTGAGCTAGAAATTGTTACAGGTAAAATTCATTGTTCTGTTGAACAATATCAGAAGTTTGCAAAAGATATTGATAGAATTATTGGGGATGATAAATCTAAATTAGTGATTCATAGAATCTAATTTTTATGTTAAATTGATAATATGGTAGAAGTTGAAAATTTAAAACCTGTTATCAAACCTAATGTTCGACAACAAGAAGCCATTGATATTTTAAATGGTTCTGTGATGCTTTTGGCTGGACCAGGAACAGGTAAAACGTTTACGGTAATTCAGCGTATTGAGAAAATGTTAGCTGATGGAGTTGAACCTTCATCTATATTGTGTTTGACATTTTCTGATGCGGCAGCATCTGAAATGCGTCAACGTCTTATCAAAAAAATGGGAGTTTTGGCTTCTGCTGTTGATATTTATACGTATCACTCTTTTTGTAATGATTTAATTAAAACTTATCCAGATAAATTTGAAATGACTTCTGGCGTAAATTTGATTACTGATGCTCAAAAAATTACTCTTATGAAAGAGTGTATTGATGAAGCAAAGTTAGAAGTATTTGTTCCTTCACGTGCAGATAGGTATTTCTTTACTAAAGATTTTATTTCTCATGTTGAAAGGCTAAAATCTAAAAGAGTTTCAAAAGAAGAATATTTGGATTGTATTGATACAAATCCGTCATTAATGCCTAGAATAAAAGAGTTAGAAAGTGAGATTTACGAAAGAGAACAGGCTGGAAAAACTCAAAATAAAGGACGCTATGCGGAATTAGAAAAGATTAAAACAAATATTGAAAAAGCAAAAGAACTTTGGATGTTAAATGAGTTGTATTCGCAAAAAATGGTTAACGAAAATCTGATTGATTTTTCGGATATGATTAATCTTGTTCTTAATGCATTTGAAGAAGATGAGATTTTCTTAAAAGAAGTATCTAATAAATATAAATATTTTCTTGTTGATGAGTATCAAGATACAAACGATCTTCAAAATCAGATAATTTTTAACTTGGTTGACGGTAATTCTGAAAATAATATTTTTGTTGTTGGGGATGATGATCAGATTATTTATGGTTTTCAGGGTGCAAAAAGTGATAATATTGAAAACTTTTTAACTAAATACCCACAAACACATGTTATTTGTCTGGAAGAGAATAATCGTTCAACTCAAACGATTTTGGATTTTAGTAATCTTGTTGTATCTCAAGATGAAAACAGATTAGAAAATAATGAATTTTTTAGAAATCAATACAATATTTCTAAGAAGTTAACTGCAAAAAATTCTAAAATTATTGCAAATGATAGAAAAATAAAACGTGTTCAATTTGGCGAAACTCTACAGGAATTTAACTATATTGTAGATGAGATTAAAGTTTTGACTGAATCTGACAATTGTCCTGTTAACGATGAAGGGAAAAAGGATTTTTCAAAGATTGCAATTATTTCTAAAAAGCGTGCAGAATTACAAACATTTGCTGAACTTTTAAAAAGTAAAAACATTCCATTCCAAGTAGATGAGGGCAAAAGTATTTTCTCAATTCGTTCATCTATTTTGGTTTATTTTTATTTAAAAGCTTTAGATAATTATTTGTTATCAAGTGACAAATTGTTTGGATTGATGTTATCTGAGCCGTTCAAGTTAGATTTGGAAGATTATAATAAAATCTTGCACGAACAACAAATGTTTAATAAAGAACATCCGAATGATTTTATCTCGTTGATGAAAACCTTATCAGGTTGGAAAAATCCTGATAAAATCAAAGAATTTTTAGAAACTTTTGAATATTTGCAGGTTTATGCTTCGGCTAATACATTGAGAAATACTATTGTTGAAATCGTTAACCGTACCAATATTTTGCCTTATTTTTATTCTTGTGGGAAAAATAGGTCAGAAAATATTTTAGGTATAAAAAAGATTATTTCTGAATCTGTGGATTTTCAAAATGCAGATATGACAAAGGGTTTGTCTGATTTTGTTAAATATTTGGATGATTGTTTGCAAAACGAAATTGATATTAATCTTGATAAAGATTCAATAGTTCAGAATGCCGTTCAATTAATGACATATCATGGCTCTAAAGGTAGAGAATTTGATTATGTTTATTTGCCAAATTTGATTTCCTCAAATTGGGAAAATTTCAGAATGCCTGGTGAATATAAATTGATTACAGACGAAGTTTTGGATAAAGATTTAGCACAAGTTAAAAAAGATTCTGAATTGTTGAAGCTTTTATTTGTAGGAATTACTAGGGCAAAATATTCGTTGATGATTTCTTTTGCGGATAATAACAATGGTAAAGCTCAACAGGTTACAAAATATCTTTCAGGTGTTGCGGATTACGATTTTGAATCAAACCAAATTGATTGCGATGCTCAAGAATTAACTACAGAATTTTTTAGAAGTATATCTTCAGAAGTATTTGATAATCAAAAAGCTTTTAAAGATGAAATAGAGCAAAGGGTAAAAACTGTTGTACTTTCTCCATCTAGATTGAATGATTATTTGGCTTGTCCAAGAAAATTTTTCTATACAAAAGTTTTGGGAATCGATGTCGAAGAAGCAAATTGGGATGCTCCGAATTTTGGAACGTTAATTCATTCTCTTCTTGAGTATTCTATAAACTTTGCAAAAGAGAACAACTTATATCCAAAAATTGATGAGATATTAGAAAGATTTAGATCTGGAATGAATTCTACAAGATTTACATCTGAAGCTAGTAAAGAAAAATATTTTAAACAAGGCCAAGAAATAATTTTAAAATATTATCCGTATTTTTCACAAATTCCTGTATCAAGAGTTGCTGATGTAGAATTTAGTTTTTATGGTGTGGATGTCGATGGAGATTTAATTACTGGTAAAATTGACAGAATTGAGAAAAATTCTGACGGCACTTATGAACTTTATGACTATAAAACTGGACATTATACAAGTGAAAAGAAGGTTGCACCAGATGAAGAAAAACAAAATTACTTCAATCAATTGTGTTTTTATAAATACGCCTTTGAAAAACTAACAGGAAACAAAGTTTCTAAGGTTGGAATTATCTATGTTGAAAATCATGAAAAATCAGTTGATAAATATTTAACTGATGAAGATATGGTTTATATTGAAAATCTGATAAAAGAAACCTATGAGAAGATTAAATTATTGAAATTTAATCCGATAAAAGAAGATAAACAAGGAGTTTGTAAAACCTGTGTTTATAAACACTTGTGTAAGTTGGATTTAATTTAGCAAAATAAAAAAGAGGCGTTTGCCTCTTTATGTGTACAGTTGTGGGGCTGTAAAATAAGGTGAAGTGTTAGAATAACCTAACACTCTTTTCGTAAAAAATGAGCTTCTTTTTCGTGATGAGAATGGTGGTTTTTGTGATTTCTGTAACCAATCCCTGCACGGTATCCTGAGATTGAATACAACAATGGTAATGCTGGTTCAATCCATTTTAAACCTGATAATAATGAAACTGTCGCAATGTCATCCACGTGCAAACCGATGTCAAGAAGTTCAGGACGTCTGGTTTCTTGAGATTTGTTTTTGCCCATAATAGGGTTTACAATTTTTTTGCCGATAAAGTTTGCGATAGCGCTACCTCCGATTACTCCTGTTAGCAAAATACCACCAACCATACCTGTACATCTTGCACTTTTTGATGTGATGTTTTTCTTTTCTAATATTGCAAGAGCTGCTCCTGCACCGATATTACATAAGAAAATATTTGCTAAGTATTGATATAATCCTTCATTAATTTTATTTGGAATTCTTTGTTTCCAATTTTTTTCTGTTAAACCATCTGCTACAATTCCTCCTGCGATACCGCCTGCTACAGGTACTGCTCCATACACTGATAACCATCCGATTTCTTTGAAAATATCTTTTGCTTGAATATTTTCAGGTGGAGGAATTAATTTGTTCACAAATGCGTTATGTTCTTTTGTATTTAGTTTTGCCACCTCTTTTAGTGATAAAATTTTTGTTTTTGCTTTTTCTAATATAGTGTGAATACTGTCTTCTACATTAGTTTTTGCAAGATATTTATCTATTATTTTTGTGTTGTTTTTTTGTATTTCAGATATTGGTTTTGCCAGTTCACGTTTTGTGATTTTTGCGGCGATTTTTGGTGCGTATACTGCGGATACTCCTGTTGATGCAAGTATGATTGCTGTTTTTACACCTGTTTTAAACTTTTTATTTTCTGGAGCGTGGTTTACTTCGTGTGCTAAGATTCCGGCTCCGCCAATTCCTAGTAATGTAGGAACGTGTTTTGATATTTTTGCGGTTAATAGTGGTTGATCTAAATATTTCCCGATAGCTGATATTGGGGCCATTGTTTGTTATTTTCCCTTTTTAAGTTTCTCTATAGATTCTCTGTTTTTTTGATAAAATTCAGTGAAATCTATCATTTTGTCTAATACGTTTTGAGAAATTATATGTTCAATTTTGCACGCATTTTCACTTGCTTCGTCTGCAGATATTCCTAAAACTTCTTCAAAGAAATTTTTTAGAATATGATGTTTTGCATAAACTTTTTTTGCATCCTCAAGTCCTTTTTTTGTTAAAGAGATAGCTTCGTAACTGTTGTATTTAATCAAATCCTTTGAAACAAGTTTTGATAATGCTTCAGATACAGAAGCTCTTGAGATGTTTAGTTTGCGAGCAAGTTCGGCACCTTTAAGTGGAGTATCATTTAGATGAGCAATATAAATCTCTTCTAAGTAATCTTCCAACCCTGATGTTAGTGTTTGTGTTTTTGCGCACATGAATTTACCTTTCTTTCTGAATAATTGTAAGGTAAACCTAACACTTTGTCAAGCGTTTTTTTCAAAAATCTCAATCGTTTAGAGTATGTCCTTTTTTTGACAGAAGCTTTATACTTAGATTGTGGAGAGGTAGGTTTTTTATGTTAGCACAGACAGTTAAAGACAATTTGAAAGATATAAATAATTTGAAAATGAGAACTAAAGCGGCTAGATTTAGTACTCTTTTCCAAACAGTACCAACTGTTGGTGGTAAAAATATGGGACTTAGACAAGTTCTTATGAGAGAAGGTTTAATTGAAATCTGTGAAGATGAACTTGTAGATGAAGTTGTTGTTGAAAATACAGTAGAAGAAGTTGTAGAAGATGTTGTTGAAGAAACATCTGATGTGATGGATTTTGATATTGTAGAAGAAGGCGATGAATTATATGAAATAGTTGAAAATCCTGATGAATTAGTGGTATCTTTACCAGTAATTTCAGTATCAGATTTTGAAAATAGATTACCATTTTTCAAATCTGTAAGTTTGAAATTGGCTAGTTTGTAGGATTTAAGTATAAGAAGAGAGAAGATTGAGGACTTGAATAGGTCCTCATTTTTTTATGCTAGAATTATTTTAAAGTTAATAGTTAAAAGGAGAGAAAAATGTTTCAAGTATACACATCAACAGATAAATCACAAGATTCTAAAAAGTTTGTAGCAGAATTTAAAGAATGGGATGATGCTATGGATTGCGCAGAAGCTGCAATTGAAGGCAAAACAGGCATTCGATATATTGTTGAAGAAACAAACGGTACAGTAAACAGCTACGGAGAATTGATTGCATCTGTCGTAGCAGAAAGTGATTTTAACTAGGGGGGAGGATTTATCCCCTCATTTTTTCTAGTAATTTGGTATAACGTTTGTAGTCTTTACCCCAGCCTTTGAGTGAATCTAATACAGGTCTTAAGCTATAACCGATGTCTGTTAGTGTGTATTCAACTTTTGGCGGAATTTGTGGGTAAATTTTACGCTCTAAAAGACCTAATTCTTCCATTTCTCTTAGTTTTGATGTTAAAACTTTTTGGGTAATCCCAACTACAGATTTTTTTAATTCACCAAAACGTTTTGTGCCGTCAAGCAGCTCTCTGATTATCAAAACTTTCCATTTACAGCCTAACATCTTGAGTGTGGTTTCGATTGGGCATTTTGGTAGGTCTTTATAATTCATCTTTACTCCATTAGTATATTTTAGTAACTATATCTTATCCCCATACTATCAGCATTATGATTGAATTGCAAGTATGTTAAGAGTAAATCATCTCATTTAATTCTTCAGGGGTAAAATCATACTCTTCAACGGTTGCATATTTGGTCGGAAGGATGAATTTTACGTGGTTTTCTGTTGCTTTTTTATCATTAAGCATTGCATCTATTATTTTTTCTTTTTCAAATTTTAATAGAGGTTGATAGTTGTATTTTTTTATCAAATCTTCGCAAAGAAATTTGTATTCTTTGTCAATTAAATTAAGGTTTTGTGCGAGTTTTAGTGCAAAAAAGATTCCTTCTATTACGCATTCTCCGTGTGTGTATGTTTTGTAATTTGTTAATTTTTCCAATGCGTGTCCGTAGGTGTGACCATAGTTCAGAATTTTTCTAAGTCCACTTTCTTTTTCGTCGTGTTCGACTACCGATTTTTTAAGTTCGACACACATTTTAATAAGTTCTTTTAGAATTAAAACATCGCGAGATAGTATTTTTTCTTGGTGTTCGGTTAGGAAATTTATCAAATGGGCATCGTTGTCAAAATTACAACTTTTTTCGATAAATCCATATTTAATTACCTCACCTAAACCGCTTTTGAATTGTTTCTCATCAAGTGTTTTTAAGAAATTTACGTTAATAAAAACAGCTTTTGGTTGATAGAATGAGCCGATTAAGTTTTTGCCAAATTTTGTATTTATAGCAACTTTGCCACCAACAGAGCTATCTGTTGCTGCCAGTAGCGTTGTTGGAACTTGAATAAAGTTAATTCCTCTCATATAAGTTGAAGCAACAAATCCAGCTAAATCTCCAACTACTCCGCCACCTATTGCAATGATTGCATCTTCTCTTTTTAGTTTTTTCTTCAATGCAAAATCTAGAATTTTTCCATAATTCTGATAATTTTTTTCTTTTTCTCCGTCTTTAAGAACATAAATTTTGTCTTTTGGAAAATCTAGAATTTTAGAATACAATTTATGAACTTTTTGGCTAATAATTACAATATAATTTTTATAATGAATTTCTTCTAAAATAGATTGTTTTAAATTTTCCAAATCGACATTATTAATGTGGATTGGATAATTTTTTTCTCTTCCTTTGATGTTTATTGATAATTCAATCATTATAAAACTCCTGTAATTTCATCAGCTATTTGCTCTGGTGTTTTATTGTCTGTGGTTATTGTTAAGGTTGCAGACTGGTAATTTGCTTCTCTTTTTTCTAAAATTTCTTTGATTTTTTCTACTGACATATTACCACAAAGTAGTGGTCTAGAGGTGTTATTTTTGATTCTTTCAAAAATAATTTCTGGAGATGTTTTTAGATAAATTACGGTAGTATTGGTTAAAAGTAAATCTCGAGTGTCTTTATTTTCTAAAGCTCCACCCCCAAGAGATATTACCAAATCGGTTGGAGTTGTAATTTGTTTTATGGTTTCTTTTTCTATCTTTCGGAAATAGGTTTCTCCATTTTGGGTAAAAATATCTGCGATTTTTTTACCTTCATTGGATTCAATTAAGGTATCAATATCAATATATTTAATATTTAATTTCTGAGCCAAAACTTCTGCAAGAGTAGTTTTTCCTGCCCCCATCATTCCTGTTAATACTATTGTTTTCATGGCTTTTATAATAACTTATTTTTTTTATTTTTCAAGTTTATTAACAAAAGTTGCTTTGAATTTATACTTTGAGGTATTATAGAAAAAAGAGGGAAGAGTTATGGTAAAAAAAATAATTTCAGTGTTAATGTTAGTAATGTTAGTTTGCTGTGGCTGTGGTAAAAAATCCGCAGATGAAGTTTTGGCAAATGATTTGGAAAACATTATTAAAAGAGATCAATTAATTGTTGGTATAAAGACTGATACTTATCCTTTCGGATATGTTGATGATAAAGGTCATTATGCTGGTTATGATGTTACGTTAGGTCGACTTATTGCTAGAGGAATTTTAGGCAGTGATAAAAAGGTAAAATTTGTGCCTGTTACATCTTCTGACAGAATGATGAAATTGTACTCAAATGAAGTTGATATGTTAATTGCAACAATGTCTTTAACCCAAAAACGTCAAGAAATTTTAGATTTTTCTAATCCATATCATATGGCAGGTCAGGCTATATTGGTTAAAAAAGGTAGTAAGATTAAAACATTAAAAGATTTGACTGGTAAAACTGCAATTATTGTATTCGGTTCAACAAGTGAAAAAAGCTTGAGAACTGCAGTTCCTAGTTTGAAGGTTATAGGGTATAAAACTTATCCAGAAGCATTGAAGGCGTTAAAAGCTGATAGAGCGGATGCGATTGTTTCAGATGATACAATTTTGCTAGGTATGCAATTGAAAGATGATAGTGTAGTGCTTCTTCCAAAACGTTATACAAAAGAACCTTATGCTGTTGCATTTAGAAAAGGTCCAGAATCTAGAGATTTGATTCGTGCAGTTAATAATGTAATTGAAATCGAAACTCGTAACGGACAATTGAAAAAAATCAAATCAACTTTTGGAATTAAATAATTTATAGTTCAAAAAAGTTTTTAGCAAGTTGAATTTCCTGAGCTTTATCAAGTTCAGGATTTTCTAATTTTTTAGCTAAAATATAATCAAAACATTCTTGATATTTTTGTGAGGGATAAATGTTAAGTGCTTGTATATCTTTACCTGTTATTTCTAGTTTTATATTGCAAAGATTTTCTAGGTAATGAGTCACAAGTTCATCATTTTGAGTTGCATACATCAAAATTGATTCAAGGTTCATTCCTTCAAATGTTTTGTAAATATCAAAATTGGAGGACAAATCTGAATCACAGATTTGTCTATAATCTTCTACAATAGTTTTTTCATTTTTTGTAAGTGGAAGATTTGAAATATCATTCAAAAGTCCAATATAAATTATCCAAATATTTTTTGGATTGTATTTATTAATAAGATTTTCCAAATTGATTTTTGGCAACTCAAATTCTTGTGGTGCGATAAGTTTATATATTTTTTGTTCTATAAATTTTTCAAAAGCTTTGTTAGAATTTAGATTAAATGTTTCAATCAATTCTTTTTTTAATCTTTTGAAAGACATATTATAATTTATGTTTTGCAAATATTCATCTTGAAGTTTTTTGGTGTGTTCATCTAAATCAAATCCAAAGCGGATTGAAAATTTTAAACCTCTTATAATTCTTGTTGGGTCATCAATAAAACTTTCATCGTGTAAAACTCGTAGAGTTTTATTTTTTATATCTTCAAGTCCATTTGTATAATCAACAATTTCTCCAGTTAGAGTAGATTTTGCTAGGGCATTTATTGTAAAATCTCTGCGCAAAATATCTTCTTTCAAAGAGCATCCAATGTTTTTAATTTCAGGGAGACGACCTTTTTGTGGATAAATTTCGCTTCTTGTAGATGCAATGTCGATTTCTCTGCCATTCAATTTTATTCTAACTGTTCCAAAAGGTTCGTTAATCTGTACAATCTCCGCATTATCAATATTTTTGGCAAATTCAATTGCATCACCTTGAAAAGTTAGGTCGATGTCAAAGCTTTCTTTGCCAAGTAGTTCATCTCTGACTACTCCGCCTATGAAAAATAAGTTTTTATCCTGTATATTGATGATGTCCATACGTTGATTTTAGCGTAAAATAGTGTAAAATGAAAGATGTATAATTTTTAAGAAGGTCAGTTTTATGTTACAAGAAGCTACAAAAGCACTTAATTCAGCATTTAATAATAGTTTTATCAAAAAACTAAGTTTATATTTGCACGATTGCGTTAGAGAAGAAGTTAAAAGTTCAACTTTTAGAAACTTAAAAGGTGATAAAGATAACAAATGGATATTTCTAAAAGAGCAAGAAACATTATTAACTCAGGGTTTAGATTATCTAAAATTAGACGGTTCTAACCCTAACTTGACAGAATTGATGTTACAAGGAGTTGCTAGTGCTCGTGATAAATATTTAATTTATGGTTATATGTTTTTGGTTGGCCGCAATGGTAAATCAAAACGTCATAATGAATTTTTAACCCCACTTTTGTATGTTCCTTGTAAATTAGAACGCAATGGCGTGAATATCAATTGTATGCTTCAGGATGAAGTGTTGTCACTTAATACTGGGGCTTTGGCTGCGTTACTTAAAAAAGGTGACGATGATGATGAAGTAGATTTATTTTTAGAAGGGATTTTGGATGTTGTTCCAGAACTTCCTATAACTAAAGAAAAAATGGATATTTTCCTAACTACTTTGAAATCTTTAATTCCTGATTTAGAAATTGCGACTGATTCATCAGAAAATGTTGATGAGGATAACGTATCAAAAGATGAAGGACCGTCAAGAGATTTGTCAGATGTTCAAATTACAGGCGAAAATTTTGATGAAATTATAGAAGATGAAATTCAGGAACAAAAGCAAAAAGCTGCAGTTGGTGAGATTAAAAAACTTAGTGTAACTTACCAAAGTGCAATTATTTTAACAAAACGTCCTGCTGTTACTGCTGGGGTGTTGCATGAATTAACACAAATTTCAGAAAAACCAAGTGGTGTTTTTAGAGAAACTACATTAAGTATTATCAATGATGAATATACTCAATCTGTAGAAAAAGCTTTTCCTTTAAAAGATGGTGATGGAGAGTTCTATCCGATTACACCGTTGGCATTGAGTGATTCTCAAGAAAGAGTTATCAAAAATGTTGAGCATAATAAATTAGTTGCAGTTCAAGGACCTCCTGGAACTGGTAAATCCCAAACAATCGTTAACCTTGTTGCGCATTTGATTGCGAATGGAAAAACTGTACTTGTAGCATCACGTATGGATAAAGCGGTTGACGTTGTTGCAGATAGATTGAACGATTTAGGTGCTCCGTATTTGGCACTTCGTGCAGGTAGAATGAATTATCAAAAACAACTAAGTCATCAATTACAAGAATTGACTTCAGGTAAGTTTGCATTGGATGATGATGTTGAAGATTTTATCTTTGCTGATGTAAAAGATATGAGGCAGCATCTTGATTGTATGCGTGAAACTGAAGAAAAATGTGAACGTATATTGAAACTTGAAAAAGACTGGCATGATTTGCGAGATGAAATCAAAGAACAAACCGCACTTGTCGGTGAAATGGAATATATCAGACGTCCACTTAAAAAATCAGAAATTGATAATATCAACGATGTTATAAAATCATTGACTGAAAATATGGAAAAATCAGGATTTTTTGCAGGTATTGCAAATATGTCTAGTTTAAGACAATTGAAAAAAATTCTAGATATAAAAGAGTTTGAAGTAGAGCCTGAAAATCTTGATAGATTGAAAGTTGAATTAGATTTTATGACTCAAAAATGGAGATTGCGTAAGATTGAATCTGATATTCAAAAAACAGGTAATCTTCATGTAATGATGGAACAAATTCGCCAAATGAAACGTAAACAAGGATCTTTGGCTGTAAATATTTTAAAAAGTACAAGACGTGAAGCTTTAAAAGCACTTTTACGTGATGCTAAAAAAGTTAGAAGAATCAAGGTTCATTCACTTTCTCTTGTTGAGCGTAAGAAGAAAAAGTCAAATCAGATTATGGAAGAAGAAGATTTCAGACCATTGTTGGATGCTTTCCCATGTTGGTGTGTTACAACTTATGCTGTGTCTGATTCATTACCATTAAAGCCTGGTATGTTTGACGTTGCGATTATTGATGAGGCTTCTCAGTGTGATATTGCAAGTTGTTTCCCAATTATGTATCGTGCGAAGAAAACTGTTGTCGTTGGTGATGACAAACAGTTGCCACACTTGTCATTCTTGGAAAAAGCAAAAGAACAATCATTCTTGAGTCAGTATGGTATTCCTGATAAATATCAATTGATGTGGAGATTTAGAACTAATTCAATGTTCGATTTAGCGGATTATTATTCTATGAATTCTGTAATGTTGGATGAACATTTTAGAAGTTTACCTCCGATTATTGATTTTTCAAATAAGGAATTTTATAACGATAGAATTCGTATTATGAAGAAAGATTCTTCTGATGATATGGCTATTGATATTATTAATGTTCCAGACGGAAAAGTTGATTCTGATGCAACAAGAAACCTTCCTGAAATTGAAGCATTGGTAAAAACTCTACACGAAATAATTATCGAAGATGAAAGAAATAATCCGGATAAACCTGTAAGTATCGGTATTATATCTCCATTCAGAGCGCAAGTAGAACAATTGAAAATTTCTGTACCGAAAGTTTTGTCAGATTATATGATTAAGAAACACCAAATAGAAATCGGTACAGCGCACACTTTCCAAGGTGATGAAAGAGATATTATCTTAATGTCTTGGGCGTTTGCAAATAATTCTTATCCACAAAGTATTACTTTCTTGCAAAAGCCAAACTTGTTCAATGTTGCGATTACTCGTGCTAGAAGTAAATGTATCAACTTTGTATCTCATGATTTGGATACAATGCCTGATGGACATTTTAGACACTATGTTTCATATTTAAAACATTATAAAGATAGAAAAGAAGCATTAAAAAATAATGAAATTGATGAAAATATTTACAAAAATGCTCTAGAGCGTGAAATTGCACAAGCAATTCGTGAACTTGATCATAGAGTAGATGCAGGTGTTGAGATTGCAGGTTTGAGTGCAGACTTGATTGTAGATAATAAATTTATTGTCGAGATTGATGGTATTGATGATAATAAAAAGCTTCATCATATGTCTAATATGAAAAAACAAGCAATTCTTGAACGTTGCGGATTTAAAGTTAAACGTATTACATATAGAGAATGGCAATATTCTACAAAAGCTTGTTTAGATAGAATTTTAAATATTGATTAATTTAAAAAAGCCGGTTATTTTAACCGGCTTTTTTATTAGTAATCTTTTGGGGGTTCATACTGCCTAGTGTATGTTTCGATTGCGTCTGGCATATTGGTTGTTATCATTATCTTGGTAAAAATATCTGCAACATATTGATGTCTTATTTGTGGTAGATATTGTTCAGATAATGATAGTGAAATAATTACAGGTTTAACATTTTTCTCATCTAGAGTTTTAAAAATTGAGTAGAATGTTTCTTTTATTTCATTTTCACTTTTTATGAATGTAAAATCATTAACTGTATCAAATCCAGAATTGCTTGTATAATCTGCATCAATACTTAAGAATATTTTTTTTCCTTCAAAATCAGGTAGACTTTTTGTTGTGCAAGTAATTAATTTTATTTTTTTTAGCTCTTTTTCTGTTTTGTTGAACCATTCTTTTACTAATTTTTCGTCGTTTGGATTTTCATTGATTTTACCAGTTTTTGTATCAAGTAGAAGCTCTTGTTCGTAGGCTTTTTTATCAAGCGGATTGAAGAAGAAGTGGAACATACTTAATTTTTTATTAGTCGAATTTCCGTATAAAACTTGAGGCTCTTGTATATTTGACAAATCGTCTACTGCAAATGGAGCTTTCAAGAATATAGAAGTTGCTTCTTCATCAGGCATAACCCAATAGATTTCTTTAATTTCAGGGTTTTTGGAAACGATTTCATTTATCCAACTTTCAATATTAATATCTCTTTGTTTATCTTTGCCAAAAAAGTTTGTATTTATAACAATGTCACTATGAGTGTCAAAATTTACTAAAATTGATGGGAGTTTTATTCCTTTTGCTTTTGCGTATTCTGCAACATCAAGAGCTTGATTATGATCAAGATGTGCATCAACAACTTTTGTCTCAGATGCAATTTTTTTCAAATGTGTTGACATATCTAGATTTGCAACTTTGCTTTTTTCTTTTAATCCAGAAATAATTGCACAAGCAATGAGTGCTAATAGTATTAATATAATAGTTAGTTTTTTATTCATTTTTTTCTCCAATCATATTAATTATATTTGTGAGTTTTTTGTTGGTCAAATTCGTATCATTTTACAAACAATATTTTTCGGATAATATAAAAACATAACTAGTTGAAATATAAGAGGTTTGAAATAATGAAAAAGGTTTATATAGAAACAATGGGTTGCCAAATGAATAAGTCAGATACTGAACGCATGTTTGGTATGTTATCTAATTTTGGTTATGAAGAAACAAAAATTCCAAAAGAAGCAGATTTGTTGATGGTAAATACTTGTTCTATTAGACAATTATCAGAAGACAAAGCGTACAGTTTAATAGGAACTTGGGGCAAATGGAAAAAATCCAGACCTGAGTTAAAAATAGGTTTTTGCGGCTGTGTAGCGCAACAAAAAGCTGAACAAATTTTCAAACGTGCGCATTATGTAGATTTTGTTTTAGGTACTCATAAAATTTATTCATTACCTGAGATTATTAAAACTATCGAAGCTGGTGAGAAAGTTTGTGTATGCGAAGAAACTCACAAGAACGAAGATGATAAAGCTATTCAATACAAAATCAATCGTGTAAAATCTGTAAACGCGTGGATTCCGATTACGGAAGGATGTAATAATTTCTGTACTTATTGTATTGTTCCTTATACTCGAGGAAGAGAGCGCTCAAGATTACCTGAAACTATTATCAAAGAAGTAAAAGATGCACTAAATGATGGTTTTAAAGAAATAACATTACTAGGACAAAATGTAGATAGTTACGGAAAAGATTTCACAGATAGAGAATATCGCTTGGCAGATTTACTTCGTGAAGTAAATGCAATAGAAGGTAAATTCAGAATTCGTTTTGTAACATCTTATCCAACAGATATTACTGATAACTTGATTGAGACAGTTGTGGAATTGGACAAAGTTTGTGAATACTTCCATATCCCTATGCAATCAGGAAGTAGTGAAGTTTTGAAAAAAATGAATCGTCGCTATGATAGAGAAACTTATTTCAAAATCGCAAATAAAGTTCGTGCAATGGTTCCTGATGTAACTATTACAAGTGATTTTATTGCAGGATTTCCAGGAGAAACAGAAGAACAATTTGTTGAAACTTTAACAGCAATGGAAGAAATTGGATTAGATTATTCCAATACTGCAGCGTATTCTCCAAGAGAAAAAACCGTTGCGGCAAAATGGGTTGACAAATATATTGACGAAGATACAAAATTCGAGCGTTTAGCAAGATTAAATGAACAAAACAGAAAATGTTGTTTAGCTTCAAATAAAAAATTCTTAGGTCGTGAAATGGAAGTTTTAGTTGAAAACTTTGAAAATCACAAAGGAAAAAATGTAATTACAGGAAGAACACGAAACAATAAAATTGTTCATATTCCTTGTGATAAAGACTTAACTGGAGAATTTATTAACGTTAAAATTACCAGTGTAAAAACTTGGTATTTAAATGGTGAGATTATTTAATTGGCAATTAAGAAATCAATAGCAATATTATTAATATTATTCATGTCAACTTCTTGTTTTGCAGTTGAAACATTACCGCAAGATGTGTTGCAAGGTTCAGTGTCTGTACAGATAAAACCTTATTATGATAATTGGTCATCTAATGAAGCCTTTAATAAAATCAATCGTATTGGTACTAAATTAATTTTAGCAAATGATATTGAGGAGAACATTGTTTTTGTAGTAACAGATGCCACAGATGCAAATGCTTCAACCAATATTCACGATAGAATTGCTATAAATAGTGGTTTGTTAAAATATGTTGAAACAGAAGATGAGTTAGCATTTGTTATTGGACATGAGATGGGTCATGTTACTAAAAATCATGTTAAAAAAAGTTTGGCAAGAAAAGTCGTAACAGGGGTTACTGGGGTTACAGGAACAGTTCTTTCAGTTTTAGGTATGGTTAAAGATTCATCAAGTTTGACAAAAGCTGGTGCGATATTAGCAGGAACTACGGTCGTTGGTGGGGTAGCTAATAAGAAATTTTCTCGTAATCAAGAAATTAAAGCTGACAGAGAAAGTATAGATTATCTTGTGAAAGCTGGGTATAATCCATTAGCTACGATTTCGATTTTGAATAAAATTTCAGGTAATTATTTTGATTTCTTTTCTTCACATCCTTCAGGTGAAAAAAGAATTAAAAAAGCGTATAAATATATTGAAGACAAGTATCCTGAATATATTGAACAAGGTTATGGTACAGCTTCTTATGAAAGAGCGTTGAAGCTTATTGAAAAAGATTAGTCGACCGTTGAACCATATTTGTATGAACCTAAATATCTGAAAAATGATGTTTTAGGTTTAATCTCATTTATAGCTTTAAGCATATTTGAACCTTTTATGTGGCCGTCAAAGTTTACGATGAAGATGTATTCATCAGGCTCAACTTTTGATGGACGTGATGAAATATAAGATAAGTTTATATTATTTTCTAAAAATATTTTTAAAATTTCTAATAATGCACCAGGAGTATTATTTGTCCTAAAAGCAACAGTAGTCTTATCTTTACCTGTAGGTTTTGTTTCAATATCTCCGATTAAAATGTATCTTGTTTTGTTATTTTTATCATCGTGAATATTTTCTTTTAATATATTTAACATGCAAGCTTCCGCAATTTTTCTATTGCCGATTGAAGCATAAGTTAGGTTATGATTTCTTAAATCATAAGCAGATTCAAGCATTGATGGGGCCTCAATTATGTCTAAAGAATATGGCATTTCATTTTTGATAAAATCTTGGCATTTACCTATCAATCTTGGAGCTCCGATTAAACCTGTAATGCTGTAAAATTCTGTTGTTCTAGATAGTAGACAATATTCAATTGGCATAACTAATTCAGAAATGATTCTAATATTTGGATTTTTTGAAAGAATTAAGCTATCTAATGATTCTCGAATAGTTCCATCTAAAGTGTTTTCAACCGGCAAAACTCCCGCGCAATCTGGGTTGTCGCAAACATATTCGACAATTTGTTTAATTGTAGTTAATGGTGTTGAATAGCATTCCAAGTTTAATTGGTGGCAGAATTCATCTTTAGCCATTTCTGAGAATGAGTTTTGCGGTTCAAGGTACGCAATGTTTTTAATCGATGCAAAATTAGACATTTACTTAACTCCATATTTCTAGTAAGATTATAACAGAATCCGTAGAAAATTTAAAGGTTATTAATAAGTCATTCTGACGGAAGTCAGAATCTATCAATGTTAATTAAATGATAGACCCTGAATCAAGTTCAGGGTGACAAAATAAAAGAGGTAAAAATGTCAAAAATAAAATTTGGAACAGATGGTTGGAGAGCTGTCGTAGGAAAAGATTTTAACGAAGAAAATGTCGCTATCGTATCTAAAGCGATTGGTAAATATGTTTTTGATAATTATGGAATTTATAAAACTATAATTGTAGGTTACGATCCTAGAAATATGGCGAAAGAATTTTCTATGCAGTGTGCAGAAGTTCTAAAAAACATTGGTTTCAAAGTTTTATATAGTGATAAGGTTTTGCCAACTCCTGTATTAGCTTTTAACGCAAAAAGATTGGATGCTTGTGCGGTTATGTTTACTGCATCACACAATCCGCCAGAATATTTGGGGATTAAATTTATTCCTGATTATGCAGGACCTGCTACAAGTGAAATTACAGACGAAATCGTTTCAAATTTTGGTAAAGATGTTCCAAGTTGTGTTAAAGGGAAATTGATTTATACAGACTTTTCAAATGCTTATTTTAAACACATAAAAGAGATTATTGATTTTGAAAAAATTAAAGATAATTTGGATAAATCACACATAATTTTTGATGGTTTATATGCTGCAAGTATTGGTTATTTTGATAAATTATTATCTGAAAAAAATATAAAATTTGATAGTATCAGAATGTATCACGAT